>NZ_JAPDPE010000058.1 GCF_026283955.1 Dyella silvatica
GCATGGGACGCGCTGCGAGCGGACGACAACCCCTTTCTCTCGCATCGCTTTCTGGCCGCGCTGGAGTCGACCGGCTGCATCCGTGCCGAATGGGGCTGGCAGGCGCATCACCTCGGTCTTTACGAACACGGTGCCTTGGTCGCCGCGATGCCGCTTTATCTCAAGGGCAATTCGCACGGCGAATTCGTCTTTGACTGGAGCTGGGCCAGCGCCTGGGAGCGAGCCGGCGGCGACTATTACCCCAAGCTACTCAATGCCGTGCCCTACTCGCCGGTGCCCGGCCCCCGCCTGCTCGCCGGCCACGGCCCGCAGGCCCCTGGTTATCGGCAAGCCTTGGTTCGCGCGCTGCAAGCGCAAGTCGACGAGCTGGGGCTGTCGTCCGCCCATGCCAACTTTCTCAGTGAAGACGACCTGCCCGCTTTCGATGGTCATTGGCTGGCGCGCTCGGACATTCAATTTCACTGGACCAATCGCGGCTACGCCGACTTCGCCGACTTTCTTGCCGCGCTCAGTCACAAAAAACGCAAAAACATCCGCCAGGAGCGCGCCCATGTCGCGCAAAGCGGGCTGCGCCTTGAAATGCAGCGTGTGCATGCGCTCTACACCTCGACGTTTGACGCCAAAGGGAATCACGCCGCCTTGACCCAGGCGTTCTTTATCGCACTGGGCTCATCGTTTGGCGACGCGGTGCAGCTGGCGCTGGCCTGGCATGACGATGACATCATCGCGATGGCGTTGTCCCTGCAAAGCAACGACGTTTTGTATGGCCGCTATTGGGGGGCCAGTGTCGAGGTGCCCGGCCTGCATTTTGAGCTTTGCTATTACCAAGGTATCGAGCACGCGATCCGGCATGGACTGCAACGCTTCGAGCCGGGCGCGCAAGGCGAGCACAAGATGGCCCGCGGTTTCTTGCCCGTGCACACGCACTCTCGACACTATCTGGCGGACGAAGGATTTCGTACCGCCGTGCGCCAGGCGCTCGCCCGCGAAGCCTTGGGCATCACCGAATACATGCAAGAACTGCTTGCCCACAGCCCCTACGCGGCGCGTTGAGAGCTCACCGCGCGGACAAACCGACGGACCACTTGCATCAAGATCATCTGTCCGGCTATGTATGAGCCTACCCAGCCGGTCATCGATATTCACTCGTGCTCACCCTGCCCTTGCTCGACTCATCGCAACCCGGGCATTTTCCCGATCCGCGCAACGCATTGCGCGACCCCAATGGATTACTCGCGTTTGGCGGCGACCTCTCGCCAGAACGATTGATGGCGGCTTACGCGCAGGGCATCTTTCCCTGGTTCAACGAAGACGATCCGCCGCTGTGGTGGTCGCCCGATCCGCGCTGCGTGTTTCACACCGCCGACCTCGGCATGAATCGCAGCCTTCGGCGGCAACTGGCCGGCAAGTCATGGCGACTGACCATCGACCATGCCTTCCGGCAAGTGGTGGAAGCCTGCGCCGCGCCACGGCCGGGGCAAGCCGGCACCTGGATCGTGCCCGCCATGATGGATGCGTACACGACACTGCACGAGCTCGGCCACGCACACAGCGTGGAGGTATGGGACGGCAACGATCTGGTCGGCGGCATCTACGGCATCGCCATCGGCCGTTTGTTCTGTGGCGAGTCGATGTTCAGCCGTCAAAGCGGCGGCTCGAAACTGGCCTTGATCGCACTGGCCCGCTTACTGCAGGGTTGGGAGTTTCCCATCATCGATGCGCAGGTCAGCAACCCCCACTTGCTTAGCCTGGGTGCTAGCGAATATTCCCGCGCAAGATTTCTACGCACCGTCGCCCAGCTAAGCCAACTGCCCGGCCAGCCGGGCAGTTGGAGGGAGTTCACTCCGATATTGTTGTCGTTGATGCCGAGCATTGATCAGCGGACTGCAGCTTCACCTGATCATCCAATTTACTGAGCTTCCCGATTATCGGAACGGCTTGCGCCAACGTGCTCAGGCCGCCTTGGCAGCCCGCAAAGCCAATGCATTCCGATACGACACAATGATGTTTTCACGCATGGGCGCCTCGCCGCTGGCGAGGCAGTGCAGCCACTCCTCGGTACTTAATACGGCAGCAAAGCGCGACTGTTCGACGACAGCGAAGACGCGATGGATTTCTTCTGCGCTGGCATAGCCTGCCCGGTTCGCATACGGCACTGAGCCCGAAGCATCGTGTACAAACTCCACTGCCATGCCACGGTCAAAAGCATGTTTGATCGTCGTGTCGTTGCAGTTATGCGTCATGTAGCCGGTCACGGTAAGCGTGTCGATGCCGTGCTCTAGCAGCCAATCGGCCAGGCCGGTATCGGAGAACGCGCTCGGCAACGGTTTGCCGAAGTAGGCATCGCGATGCCGGCTGCCCACGACCTCGTGCAACTGCCAGCCATCGCTGCCTTGTGCGAAAGCCGGTGAATCGGCGGGGGAGTTTTGCTGAATCACGATCACCGGGATCTTTGCTGCCGTGGCGGCGTCCATTACACGGCCGATATTGGCCAGGCTGTCGTTAACCGGTGGGTATTCAATCTGCAAGTTACCGGTGACGTACTCGTTCTGTACATCGATCACGATCAGCGCGCGGCGGGGGGAAGTAGCAGTCATGGCACAACTCCTGGTGAGTGAGGACATGTGTCTATGCTGCGCCCGCCGCCGCCTTTGAACGAGTGGCCTGAAGGACATCTATCGATGCTATCGGGCCAACACAGCAAACACCGCGATCTGGTGAGAACCGATAGCCGGTTGAGGGCAGCCGTCGATGCGTTGCGGGTTTGAGCCGCTGGTCGGCCCGCACCCTGTGGGCAACAGGCCGAGCAAGGAGGCGATGCGTGGACCTGACGGATGAATACGGTTTCATTATTCAGACGTCTTGTAGCAGTCGATTACTTTTGCCGACCTGACCGCATGAACTGCTTTATTTCCCCCAGCCCTTGCTGCCATGAACGTCATCCGCCAGGGCGCATTTTTCTTCCAGGCTAAAAAGCATTCTGAAAATCAAAACCATGCTTTTTACCAGGCCGAGCTAGTTCTCTCGGCAATAGTCACCACGCGATAACCGCAAGCCATCAGCTGTTGTCCACTATCCAGATAAGACTGGATCGCCGGCTCATGACCGCGGCGCCGATGACACCGTCAGCAGCATCGGTCGGTACACTGCGACTACCGGCGCTTACTTCACCGCCATCTCACTACGCCGCAGACGCCTGTTGTCATGCCTCTTACCCAAAGCATCCCTCGTAGCCCCCTGATCAAGATCGCTGTCGTGGCGTTCGAGCACATCCTGCCTTTTCATTTGTCGGTGCCTTGTGCGGTATTTCAGACCACCTGGAATGAAAGCAATGCGCCGTTCCGGCTCCGCGTGTGCTCGGCCGAGGGTCGTCGCCTGCACAGCGCTGGCGGTTTTGTGATCGAAACGGAATATGACCTGGGAGAGCTAAGCCGGGCCGACATAGTCATCGTCCCATCGTGGCGCGATACGCAAGAAATTCCGCCACAAGCTTTACTCGATGCGCTTCGCCGGGCTGCGAAAAAAGGCAAACGCATCGTTGGTCTATGTCTGGGCGCGTTTGTGCTGGCCCATGCCGGCCTGCTCGATGGCCGCAAGGCCACCACGCACTGGGGCTTCGCCGATGAACTCGCCCAGCGTTTTTCCGCCGTTTCAGTCGACCCTGATGTGCTTTATATCGATGAGGGCCAGGTACTCACCTCGGCCGGTGCCGCCGCCGGTATCGATTGCTGCCTGCATTTGGTACGGCAACTACTCGGCGTTGAAGAAGCTAGCCGCATTGCGCGACGCATGGTGGTCTCGCCATTCCGTCATGGCGGACAAGCGCAATTCATCCCACAGACGATGCCAACCGCACCGGGCGACGAACGCCTGGCCCACCTATTGCAAAAGGTGCAGCGACAACTGCATTTACCGCATAGCCTGGACGATATTGCGCAAGATGCGGCGATGAGCCGGCGCAGTTTTACTCGCCGCTTTCGCCAGCTTACCGGTAGCAGTTTTGGCGATTGGCTGCTCTCGCAACGATTGAACGAAGCGCAGCGCCTGCTGGAAACCACCCGGCTTTCGCTGGAGCGCATCGCCACGGCTATCGGCCTGGGCTCACCGGTCACGTTGCGCCAGCACTTTCAGCGCACTTACCGTACCTCGCCAACTGACTACCGGCGCACTTTTAATGCCAGCCGCGCTGACGCGTAGTCGCCATGCCTGCCGAGCCCAGGCGAACGTTGAAAGACGGCTAGCCCCAAATGAAGAAACCCGGCGCTAGGCCGGGTTTCTAAGGAGATCAGCGGCCGTGATGCCCGTGACCACCATGACCAGCGGGAGCACCACCTTCAGGCACAATGTTCGATGCCTGTTTGCCCTTCGGGCCCTGGGTGATGTCGAAACTCACCTTCTGGCCTTCAGCGAGGCTCTTGAAGCCGCCACCCTGAATTGCCGAGAAGTGCGCGAAGAGGTCTTCACCGCCGGCATCCGGCGTGATGAACCCAAAACCTTTCGCGTCGTTGAACCACTTGACCGTACCAGTTGCCATTACCAATTCCTCTAGAAATTCATACCACTATTACGAGCACGCTTGAAAAGCGAAACAGCTAAGAATGCAGCCGCCCCTCTCGCAAACTCAGCACAGCGCTTTTCGTATCGGTACCCCGTTGAAAACGAACCCGTCAAAAGCGCCGGTGTAATTGTGACTCGCTTTAACGAATAAGTGTCAAGAAAATTTCGTAGGCCGAACATTTCTATGTGAAGGTTTTGTCAACGTCAAACCAACACACCAATGGCGTCGACGTAAGAACGCACCGCCATATCACACCAACCGACACGGTTGCGGCGATATTTTCTGGCGACGTAAATTATGTGAGAACACTGTGACCCCAAAATTTACAACGATCTTATAAAAACGGCTGGGTCAAGGGGCGGACTGATGAAACGCCAACACCCGAGCCATAACCGTTTACGTGGCTTTTCTCAAGCCTATGGCAGCGTCCGAACACCACCCAGTTCACAGTCCGCGCTTGTCACAGCCAAACCGACAAACGCTAAAAATCAACCCGACAAAAAGCCTATGCCGACGACCGCAAGACGGCCCGAACGATTGTAATAAAAAGGCTTTTCAATACCGCTGCCGCTGATGCCGTCAGGCGCAGTCCCGATTATCGCGCAGATAGCCGCCGGCGCGGCAAAGCCGCCCCCCATACGTAAATCAAGCCAAAGCGAATCGGGCGCTATCGTGCGGTTTACCGCAATGCCTTAAATAATCCGTTAGTTAGTCCGCGCGCGCCTGGTAATGACGGGCGACGTAGTCGTCGAGGATGCCGACGAATTCGTTGGCGATGTTGTCACCACGCAAAGTCATCGCCTTTTCGCCGTCAATGAACACCGGGGCCGAAGGCGCCTCGCCGTTACCGGGAAGCGAGATGCCGATATTGGCGTGCTTGGACTCACCCGGCCCGTTCACCACACAGCCCATCACGGCCAGGGTAAGGTTTTCCACGCCATCGTATTTCACCCGCCACAGCGGCATCTGCTCACGCACGTGAGCCTGCACGGTCTTGGCCAGCTCCTGGAAAAATTCGCTGGTGGTACGGCCGCAACCTGGGCAAGCCGTGACCAGTGGGGTAAACGCACGCAAGCCCATGGTTTGCAACAGCTCTTGCGCGACGATCACTTCGCCGGTGCGTGATGCGCCCGGCTCCGGCGTCAGCGAAATACGGATGGTGTCGCCAATGCCTTCCTGCAAAAGCACCGCTAGCGCGGCGCTGGAAGCGGTAATGCCTTTGGAGCCCATGCCGGCCTCGGTAAGGCCTAAATGCAGCGCATAGTCGCAGCGCGCCGCAAGGTCGCGATACACGGCGATCAACTCCTGCACGCCGGACACTTTGCAGGAAAGAATGATGCGGTCTCGCGCAAGTCCGATCTCTTCGGCTCGCTGCGCCGAATCCAGCGCCGAACGGATCAAGGCTTCGCGCGCCACATGCATGATTTTCATCCATCAGCGTCGCCACCATGCTTTGGTCCAGCGAACCCCAGTTGGCGCCGATACGCACCGGCTTTTGATAGCGCAACGCCATCTCGATGATGGCGGCGAACTGGCTGTCTTTCTTTCTGCCGAAACCGACGTTGCCTGGATTGATCCGGTATTTGGCCAGGGCTTGCGCGCAAGCAGGCTCAGACTCCAGCAGCTGATGACCGTTGTAATGGAAGTCGCCAATGATCGGCACGTCGATGCCCATCATATCCAGCCGCTCGCGAATACGCGGCACGGCGGCAGCGGCCGCTGGCGTGTTTACCGTAATGCGTACCAGTTCGGAGCCGGCGCGGGCCAGTTCGGCGATTTGCTTGGCGGTGCTTGCAGCATCCTCGGTATCGGTATTGGTCATCGACTGCACCACGATCGGCGCGCCCTTACCTACCAGTATTTTGCCGATCTGTACGCCGATGCTGGCCCGGCGTGATGCCACGATCGCGGCGCGAGGTTGTTGCTGAAGCTCATTGCTCATGCGTGGGCTAACCAAAGAGTGCTGCCGCATCGGTTCGCGGCGATGTGAAATGATAGCCGATAGCGCAGGCCGCCTGCGGCAGCGGCTTACCACCGGCGACAAGCATCGCCGGTCACGGCATGACGGCTGCTGAAGGGGAATGCCATCGGCTAGCCCAGATCCCTAGATCGCCATCTCACCCTCCAAGACAGCCGGCAAGGGTCAGAGTCCTTTGACCTGCGCCCGATATTCCCGCGGCGTCGTGCCGAAGTGCTGGCGAAACGCCGCCGTGAGGTGACTGTGACTGGAAAACCCCGTAGCCAGGGCAATCGCCGTAATGTCCTGACGGGTACTCGCCAGCAGCGAACAGGCCAGGCGCAGCCGTTGCGTCATGACATAGCGCATGGGACTGATACCAAAACTATGACGAAAGGCGGCAAGAAAAGCCGCCGGCCGCAAACCCGCCAGCGAAGCCGACATGGCACCACCGGCGAGCTTGCTGGAACCGCAGTGCTATGCACCCGAGCGCTGAACGCCATCGGCCGGCGCGCGGCGCAACGCCGTCAGCAACAGACGTCGCTGCAGCCGATCCTTCAAGGTCGCTGGTTGAGCCAGCCCCATGCGCTGCAAGGCCTCGGTTTCACCAGCCACTTCGGGCCCGGGACGCAGCGCTGCGCGTAGCAAGTCGTATTTGCCGCGCCAATTTGAACTGCTCGATTTCAGGCTGCTCAAGGCCGTCAGCAACTGTTGCTCGACCTCGGTGAAATCGCTGCCGAAGGGAAACTTCGGCAAGTATCCCTTCTGCTGCAACGGAGCCATGACCTCTTGCAAACAATCCGGGCGATGGCGGCGCCATTTTTCGGGTATCTGGAAATCCGCCGCCAGCTTGCCGTGCGATTTCGCCTCCGCGCAAAGCGCGTCGAGGAAGCGCGCATCGCAAATCGACAGCATCGCCTCGATACATTCGCTGTCGGTCTTGCCGCGCAGGTCAGCCACGCCGTATTCCGTAATGAACAGATCGCGCAAATGACGCGGAATGGTGATGTGGCCGTAGTTCCAGCGGATATTCGAATGCACGCCAAGGCGATCGCGCCGGGTCGCCCGCATCAACAAGGCCGAGCGGCCATCGGGCAGCTCATGCGCCATCGCCACAAAGTTGTATTGCCCACCGACGCCGCTGACCACATGCCCGTCTTCCAGGCCATCGGAGACCGCCGAGCCCAGCACGGTCGCCATCATGCAGGTATTGAAGAAGCGAGCACCACGGCGTTGCAGGGTCGCCAGCGCTTGATGATCGCCATACAGTTGATTGACGTTGGAGACCCGGCACATGTCGATGGCATCGGGGTCAGCCGCCTCGGTGGCATCCAGCCACTCGTAGAGTTCGCGCGAACCGAGAAAAAAAGCGCCACGCAAGTAATGGCCACCCGGTGTCGCCGAGTTCAACTCGCCATTGGCGGCAGCACGCTCCAGGGCCAGATTGTCCCAGCAGCGGCGCTTGAGAATGCCGGCCTTGGCCAAATGCATGAACCCATCCATGACCATCTCGCTGGCGCCGTACAGACCTTTTACCAGCGGCGCCAGTCCACCGCTGCGCGCCGCCAGCATATGCGTGGTGCGGCCGGGGTCCAGCGCCACCAGCGCTCTGCGCCAGACCAGATTGTCTTGTTGACGCATCAACAACGCCTTGACCAGGGCATCGGACAACGCGCCGATGCCGATCTGCAAGCAGCCGCCATCCTTGATCAGGGCGCTGGCGTGAATGCCGAGCGCGTATTCCGCCAGATCGACCGGCTGCCGTGGCAAGGCGAATAATTTCGGTGAATGCGGCGGTGTCAGTTCGACATCGAAGAAATCTTCCGGCACCTCGGCGTGGCCGCTGATATACGGCAAGTCCGGATGCACCACCGCAATACACAGCGGCCGCGGTTTGCCGGCCGCCTGTACGCGGTCGAGAAAATCCAGCGTGAGATCGGGGTTGCAGGACAGGCTGTAGTGCACTCCCTGCGGACCTTCGCGGCGCGCCACCAGTTGCACCAGCAGATTGATCTCCTGCTCGGCCAGGTCGCGGGCCACATGGGTGTAGTTCTGGCTGATGTACTCACGCTGCGCGCTGCCCGAGTTCAACAACGCACCCGATTGCAGATAAAACTCGTGAATGGCGATATGGCTGGGCAAGGCGTTGCCCGCCTGATCCACGGCGTATTGCAGATCTTCGTAATCCTCGCCGAAATGGCGATCCAGAAACGGCTGTAGAAAGCGGCTTTCCAAGCCGGGAGCCGGCCGTGGCCGGGTCAGTGAAAGCGCCGTATACAAGCGCATCGAACGCGACTCGTCGCCGCTGCTAAGCCGATACAAGGCATTGAGCAAACCATGCGGCTTGCCTAGTCCGAGCGGGGCGGCGATACGCAGCGTTGAGCCCAGTTGCGCGACGATATCCAGCGCGCATAACTCGGTGTCGGTATGACGATGGATGGTCGGCATGGGGTGATCATGACATGAGTCCGCGCCGTAGCAACGCTTATGTTCTATCGCCGATTCACGGTGCGGAGAGGGTGCGAATGTGGGCATCGCCAGATGCCCTACACTGCACCGATGTCTTTTGCATCAGCGCCTATCGTCACGCCGCAGCGGCTGTTAGCCGAGCAAGCCCTGAGCCGAGCCGCCGGAGCGCCACTGTTGAACGGCACTGCGGTGGAATTGCTGATTGACGGTGCGGCGCACTTCGAAGCCTGGCTGGCCGCCATTCGCGGTGCCAGCCAGCGGGTGCTGCTGGAAAACTACATTATTCGCGATGACGCCGTAGGCCTTGCCTTTCGAGAGGCGCTGGTCGAACGTGCCCTGGCCGGGGTGTTCGTGGCCGTGGTCGCCGACTGGATGGGTTGCCTGGGACAATCTCGCTCAAGCTTCTGGGAACCGCTGCGCGCCGCCGGCGGGCAGGTGCGCATTTTCAATCCGCCGCAGTTGGGTCGGCCGTTCGGCTGGATCAGCCGCGACCACCGCAAGTTATTGGTCGTCGATGGCCGGCTGGGCTTTCTCTCGGGCGTGTGCATCAGCGAGAAATGGTTAGGCGATCCAGCCCGCGGGCTGGCGCCGTGGCGGGATACCGGCGTCGCGCTACGTGGCCCCGCCGTGATCGAGCTCGAGCGTGCGTTCGTGCACAGCTGGAGTGGCACCGGTGCAGCCTTGCCAACGCTAGCCGAGATGCCCGTGGAAAACGCCGGAACGGTGGCGTTGCGAGTCATCGCCACCCAGCCTGCCACCGCCGGCATGTACCGGCTCGATCAAATGATTGCGGCGATGGCGCGCCAATCGCTGTGGCTGACCGATGCTTATTTCATCGGCATCGCGCCCTATGTGCAGGCCTTGGCGGCAGCCTCGCGCGACGGCGTCGATGTGCGTTTGCTAGTACCCGGCAGCAGTGACATCCCGCTGGTCGCAAGCATGTCGCGCTCAGGTTACCGGCCATTGCTCAAGGCGGGCATCCGCGTCTTTGAATGGAATGGCTCGATGCTGCACGCCAAGACGGCGGTTGCCGACGGCCGGTGGGCCCGCGTCGGTTCGTCCAACCTCAACATCGCCAGTTGGCTCAGTAATCGGGAAATCGACGTCGCCATTGAAGACACCGACTTTGCTGCCAGGCTGGCGGCGCAGTATGAGGACGATCTGGGCCATGCCACCGAAATCGTGCTCGCGCCCAGGCGCCGCCGGCGTGGTGAGCAAGTACGCAGCTGCCAGGCTCGGAGCGTCCGGCCACGCGACATGGGCGGCAGTTCAAGCCGCGCCGCAGCCGGCGCGTTACGCCTGGCCAATACGGTAGGCGCGGCGCTGACCGACCGCCGGGTGCTCGGCGACACCTCGGTCAGCCCGCTATGGATGGGTACGGCGGCCTTGACGGCACTAGCTGCGCTGGCGATAAAGTGGCCGGCGCTGATCGGCTGGCCTCTAGGCATCCTCGCCGCCTGGTTTGCCCTGAATTTGGGCGTACGGGCCTGGCAATTGCGACGCCGGCGCCCTCAAGGCGGTGATCACGAATAAGCCCATCTCCATAAATCAATGACTTGACCGCGCCGCCTGAGAAAAAGGCTATGCATTACGCGGCAAGCGGATGTAATTCAACAAGATGTAATCCTGGCGAATCATGCTAGGCTCGCGCTTTCAGGCGCACCCCCGACGACTCCACGCCTGATGCTCGCGGCCCCGATACCACCGGTGCGCCTCCGCGGCATGTACTGACCCCCAGCACGCTTAACCGGCTGGTGCGTGACCTGCTGGAAGATGCGTTACCGCTGATCTGGATCGAGGGCGAGCTGTCCAATGTGGCGCGGCCGGCCTCCGGGCATATCTATTTCACCTTGAAAGACAGCGGCGCGCAGGTACGTTGCGCGATGTTCCGGCCGAAGAGCGGCTGGCTGAAATTCAAACCGGCTGACGGCATGCATGTCTTGGTGCGGGCACGAGTCGGGCTGTACGAGCCGCGTGGCGAATTCCAGCTGGTCGCCGAACATATGGAGCCGGCAGGCGAAGGCGCCCTGCAACGCGAATTCGAACAACTGAAAATGCGCCTGGACGCCGAAGGCCTGTTTGCGCCTGAGCGCAAACGCGCCCTGCCCCGTTACGCAAGGCGCATCGGCGTGATCACCTCGGCGACGGGTGCAGCCATTCGCGACGTGTTGAGCGTATTCGAACGGCGCTGGCCGCTAGCCGACGTCGAGGTCTTGCCGGTGCCGGTACAGGGCCGCGAGGCGCCACCGGCCATCGTCACTATGCTGCGCAAAGCATCCGCCAGCGGACGCTATGACGTCTTGCTGTTGACCCGTGGCGGCGGCTCACTCGAGGATTTATGGGCGTTTAACGACGAGCAGGTCGCCCGGGCCATTCACGCCAGCGCGGTACCGGTGGTTTCGGCGGTGGGACATGAGGTCGATTTCAGCATCGCCGACTTTGTCGCCGACCTGCGTGCCCCCACCCCCTCGGCAGCCGCCGAACTGCTGGTACCCGATGCGCATACCAGCGCCCAACATCTACGCCAGTTGCATCAACGATTGAGCACGCTGCAACAACGTCAGTTGCAGGCGCTCGGCCAGCGCACCGATCACCTGCTTGCGCGGCTACAGGCACAGCGCCCACAGGCGCGATTGGCACGCGACCGCGAACGATTGCTCAACCTGCGACGCCGCTTGGCGGGCGTGTTGCGCGAGCAAAGCCAATATCGCCAGGCCCGCCTGGAGCGACTGCAGGCTCGCCTGCTTGCCCGTCATCCGCGCCATCAGCTGCCCTTGCTCGCGCGCCGATTGGCCGAGCAGGATTTACGCCTGCGCCGGGCGATCGCGCAGATCCTCGATCGCCGCCAAGTGGACCTGCGCCACGCTGCGCGCGCACTGCATGCGGTCAGCCCACTGGCAACGCTGGAACGTGGCTATGCGATTGTTTTCGATGCCGACGGCCATGTGCTGCGCTCGGCCCAGGACGTTGCGCCAGGTACCCCGCTACGAGCCCGGCTTGCCGATGGCGAGTTGCCCCTGGTGGTAAGTACCGCGCCAGTAAGTGCCCCGGCGGTAGCGAAGAAAAAGAAAACACCCAAGGCATAGGCCGTGCTCGCGCAGCCGCGCCAAGCTAGCCGGCATGCTCCGCACGGCGCTTGAGCAAGCCCAGCACCACCGTATGAAAATCATCCAGCGTACGTCTTGCCCATAGATTGCCGTAGGCGTTGACGTCGGTGCTGATACGGTACGTGGTGGACAAGCTGAGTTCGGTACGCCCAGGCGCCAGCTCATGCAACTGATACTCGCCGCGCAACACATCGAAGTAGCGGTCGCCGATCACCACATGGGTATCGAGCTTGCGCAAGGCCTCCCGCGCCGGCGATACATCCACGTCGTAGGCCAGCCGCTGCCCGGGCTCCCACACGGTGACGTGCTCGCGAAAATGCACGCCGTCGTCCCAATACAGATCACGCGTACTGCCGACACCGCTGCCGCTGAGCAAGGCGGCGCGCGGCCTCGGCAAACCGATCGCGTGGGAGAAGCTCCAGTCCAGTTCGCTGTCGCGGATATCGGGCACATTCAACAAGGTCGCCCAGAGCTGATCCGGGGTGGCTTCGACGACGATGCGATCTTGCACCGTATGCCACTCCACCGGCGCCTCTCCATGCAATTCGAACTGGCCTAATAACAACGGCAACAATACAAAGCAGCCGACGATACCGTGCCGAAGCTGCCGCCGTCGGCGTAGCCAGCGGATCAACAAACCCGCCAGCACACCGCCCAGGCTGGTCAGTGCCAGCGTGGCCGGCAGCAGCATGATCAGGCAGATCAGCGCCTCCAGTTGCACCGCCGCTAACACGACGTAGGCCAAGGCAACCGCCAGCCATGGCGCCAAGACCCAATACCGCACCCGTGCCTGCTGCGCTGGCGCGCCAAACGCCACGCAAAGCGCGCCGATCACCAACGGCAAGCCGAAAATGCCGGCCATGGAAACCAGCCCGGCGGGCAACCAACCCAGGTGAGAAAAGCCGTACATGACGAGGGCGTAGAGCGCGCCGCCCAATACGCCGCCGATGGCTGACAGCCACCAGCGCCATACTGGCGTGAGCCTCGGTGACACAGCTACCCTGTCCATTCAGTACTCCATGTTGCCGCGTCTCACGTGGCATGAACGATGATTGTCGCATGCTGCCTCGGCTTCAATCCGGGCGCAGCCCTCTGATCCGGGAGACCTCATGCTTAAGAAAAGCTACCCCTACTACCTCGCGAATAAAGCACAGACCTCGAAGCAAACGATGGATGTGCTGGACAAGTACAGCAACAAGCGAGTGACACGGGTTGCGGTACCCAATGCAGCCGCGGTGGAGAAAGCCATCGCCGCCGCAGTCAAGGCCACCGTGCCGATGCGCGAATTCAAACCATGGGCGCGCCAGGCCGTGCTGCAACATTGCGCCGACCGCTTTAGCGAGCGCCGCGAAGAGTTTGCCTATGCGCTATGCGTTGAAGCCGGAAAACCGATCAAGGATGCGACCGGCGAAGTGACCCGGCTGATCGAAACCTTTCGCATCGCCGCCGAAGAGTCAGTGCGGCTCAACGGCGAAACGATGAACCTGGAAATTGCCCAGCGGCTGGACGGCTATCACGGCTATACCCGGCGCGTGCCGCTAGGCCCGGTGTCGTTCATTACGCCATTCAATTTTCCCTTGAACCTGGTCGCGCACAAAGTCGCCCCGGCGATTGCCGCGGGTTGTCCGTTTGTACTCAAGCCGGCCGAGCGCACGCCCATCGGCGCGCTGTTGATCGGCGAGATACTGGCCGAAACCGATTTGCCCAAGGGCGCGTTTTCCATTCTCACGCTGGATGGCAAGCACGCCAGCCCGCTGGTCGAAGACCCGCGCTTCAAGCTGCTCTCCTTTACCGGCGGCCAGATCGGCTGGGATTTGAAAGCCCGCGCCGGCCATAAGAAAGTGACGTTGGAACTCGGTGGCAATGCCGCCTGCATCGTCGATGGCGATCAGGCGCCGCATCTGGATCGCGTCGTCGAGCGATTGATCTTCGGCGCCTTCTACCAATCCGGCCAGAGCTGCATCAGCGTGCAGCGCATCTATGCGCATGACGCGATCTACGACGAGCTGAAAAAACGCTTGATCGCGGCGACAAGAAAACTCAAGGCAGGCGACCCGAAAAAGAAAGACATCTTCCTCGGGCCGATGATTGACGAGGCTGCCGCCGAACGCCTGTACGGCTGGATTGAAGAAGCACGCAAGGCCGGGGCCAAGCTGCTTTGCGGCGGCAAACACCAAGGCGCGATGCTGGACGCGACCTTGATGGACGACGTACCAAGCGCCGCCAAGGTCAATCGCCTTGAAGTCTTCGGGCCGTTTGCATTGCTGGCACGCTACAAAAAATTCGATGACGCCATAGCCATGGTCAACGACTCCGACTTTGGCCTGCAAGCGGGCATCTTCACCGACAGCCTCGCCCACGCCATGCGCGCATGGAATGAGCTGGATCAGGGTGGCGTGATCGTCAACGACATCCCCAGCTTCCGCGTGGACAACATGCCCTATGGCGGCGTGAAGCTGTCCGGCGTCGGCAAGGAAGGCGTGCGTTACGCCATCGACGACATGACCGAAGTGAAGCTGATGGTGATGCGCGAGGTGTAATGCCTGTCGCCCGGCTTCTGCTCTCTCGGCAAGCGCAGAAGCCGGCCGCCTTAGCTACCCGACGCAGCGCCTGCCGTCACCCTGGGGGCATTCCAACCCAGCGCGTTGTACACGTGGTAACGCGCTATGCCGATATATTCGTGCAGCACCGCGTCGGTCAGGGTGAAATTCCACCCTGACGGGTAAATCGTCCATAAGGCCTCGACATAATCGCCGCGCACCGGCGTCGGGGTCATACCGAAATGGGCGAAGTAAAGCAGGCTTCGACGCAGGTGAATGCCCGAGCTCACCAAGAGCACGCGTTGTGCGCCGTCGTTCAACAACAAGGGGCGACTGAATTGTGCGTTCTGCCAGGTACTCATGCTGCGCGATTCAAGTTGCAGATCCTTCGCCTCGACGCCGAGTTTTTTCAGCATTTCGCCATAAACGTCGGCTTCCGCGGCACCGTGTCTTTCGGGGTCGCCGCCACTCACCAATACTTTGCAGTCGCGCGCGACCTTGCTGCAGTCGCGATAAAGCTCGACCGTGCGCAAGATGCGTCCCTGCGAGAAAAAGCTGGGGTCGAGGCCATCCGCACCGATGCGCACGGTACCCGCCCCCAGCAGCACGATGGCATTGTGCGCAGCCCAATCGTTGGATGGCCGCTTGGCATACGGACCTTGCAGCTCACTGAGCAACCATGCCGGCAGTGGCCCACAGCCGGCCGCAAAAAACAGCACTATCGCCAACACCGATAGCGTGCGGCTAAACCCGCGCCACTGGATGGCGCGCAAAGCCACGGAGAGCAGCAAAAGCAGGATGACTACCGTAAGCGTCATGTCGGCACAGGTTCGCTGGAAGAAGCACCCAGCTTAACTGCGCACCTGCTACATGGCGAACGCGTCGCGGGCCTGGCTTGCATGCCACTTGCCCGGCGAATCATGGATACTCAGCCACTTCCGCAGGCAGGCACTTCGATTGAGTGAGCCATGACTACCCTGGTTTTCGTCCACGGCTGGAGCGTCACCAATACGTCGACGTACGGCGCCTTGCCGCAACGCTTGCAGCAGCAGGCCGCGGTCGATGGCATGTCATTGGAGTTGGCGGATATCTGGCTGTCGGAATACGTCAGCTTCGACGATGCGGTGACCATGGGCGATCTGGTTCGCGCTTTTGATCATGCGCTGCGCGATCTGCATTTGATCGGCAGCAGCTTCGCCTGCATTACGCACTCTACCGGCGGCCCGGTGGTGCGCGAATGGCTGCGCGCTCAGCGCGAACGCCCGGGCGCCTACAGCACGATCCGGCTCACCCATCTGGTGATGCTGGCGCCGGCCAATTTCGGCTCCGCACTGGCACAAATCGGCAAACACATGCTGGGCCAGATCAAGGCCTTCTGGAACGGCGTCGAGCCGGGCCGGCGCATTCTCGACTGGCTGGAATTGGGCAGCGCCGAATCGCTGTCGCTCAATCTCGACTATATCCACGGCAGCGATCTCGCCGCGGACCATCAGTATTTGTTTGTACTCACCGGCGACCGGCCCGATCGCTCGCTATATGACTATGTCAACAGCTACACCGGCGAAGACGGCTCCGATGGCGTGGTGCGTATCGCCGCCGCCAATCTAAACGCGCATCACGCGGTCTTGGCCAGCCAGGGCTCCAGCCAAACCTCCGACAAGCTCAGCCTGCACCTTACCCGCGCCCCACGCAGCGCGTTCAAATTGATCGCCGGCGCGGCACATAGCGGCGACGCGCAAGGCATCATGGCCACGGCGGCCATGGCGACCGTGCAAGCGATCTTGCGCTGCCTGTGCGTCAACGATGCACCAGGCTATAGCAAGCTATGCGACGCGTTCGAACGAGAAAATGCCGCACGCGATGCGGACAAGGTGGAACTGGAACCGGTCGGGCCGTTCTCGCCACGCGTACATATTCACGACCCGCGCAGCTTGCTGATTGTCCGGCTTACCGATGAAACCGGCGAAGCGCTAAGCGGTAGCCGTTTACTGCTCGATGCAGGTAGCCCGCCCAATCCCGACTGGATGCCGGCAGGTTTTCTACTGGACCGCCAGGCCAACTCCTTCAGCCCGCATGTGCTGTCGTTGTTCCTCAACTACGCGCTGCTAGCTGGCGATGCTCGCGTCGCCGACCCAGCCAACAGCCGCAAGACGCTGCGCGCGGCGATGAGCAGCCATCGCCCTTATGGTGTGGATATCCGACCTGCCGACCTCAGCGGACTGGTGCACCACGCCCTGGCGCATACGACGGATAGCGATGACTTGTTCGATGCACTGGCCCCCCACCAGACTACCGTGCTCGATGTGGTGCTTCCGCGCAAAGTGCACGAAGGCGTGTTCCGCTTTACCCAAACGCTGACCGCGGAAGACTTCAGCCAGCCGATCACCGGGCCGATGATTCCCTAGAGTTCATGCCATGGCCTCACATCCATGATCTTCATCCTCATCAATTCACGCCATGTAAGCCTTGGCAATGGCTTACTCACCCACAACTCTTTGGCTTGACCCTGTTATTTATGGACCCTGCGATAAACACCCATGCCCTATCGATGTGGGCCCGATGAGCGAGCTGCTGCATACCCTTGCCAGCGCTTGCCAGCATGCCGAGGAGATCAAGAAAAGCCGCTTTCTGGCCCAAGCTGCACCGGTGGAGAGTGCGGAACAGGCGACGGCTTTCGTGCGTCACATCAGTGACCCGACCGCCACGCACAATTGCTGGGCCTATAAGATCGGTCAGGACTATCGCTTTAATGACGACGGCGAGCCGGGCGGTACGGCGGGACGGCCGATCTTGCAAGCACTGGAAGGCCAAGCTGTCGACCGTGCCGTGGTGGTGGTAACGCGATGGTACGGCGGGATAAAACTGGGGGCCGGCGGTCTGGTGCGCGCTTATGGCGGTACCGCCGCCGAATGTCTGCGCCGCGCCGAGCGCCTGCCTATCGTGAGCATGGCGCGGCTTGGCCTGCATTGCGATTTCGCCGAGCTGGCCCTGCTCAAAGCCCGTTTGCGTGAGCTGGATGCGCAGATCGAACGCGAGATCTTCGATGCCGACGGGGTGGAGTTGCAGCTGTGCCTGCCAGACCGCCGTGTAACCGAAACCCAGGTTCGCATCGCCGATATCAGCCGTGGCCGTATCCAGGCGCGGCGACTGGATTGAATCAGGCTGGATTGAATACACCCGGATTGAATCCGGCAACATCTACCCCACGTATCGAACGCAGCACTGTTTCCATCGACCCCATAGCGAGCCCTCATGAGCGATACCGCCACCGATAAGCAAGCCCCTGCCCGTCGGGTTGGCGCGCTACGACAACTGTGGCCCTTTGTGCGGCCGCACCGTGCCCTGGCCATCGGCTGGCTGGTATTTCTAGGCCTGTCCTCAGCAGCCACCCTGGTGCTGCCGATGGCCGTGCGCCACATGATCGACCAGGGCTTTGGCAACTCCAGCGCGGCCGAGATCAATACCACCTTTCTTGGCTTGTTCGCGGTAGCCCTGTTGCTGGCCTTTGCCACCGCGGGCCGCTATTTCTGCATTACCTTGCTCGGCGAGCGCGCGCTGGCTTCGCTGCGCAGCAAACTCTATTCGCATGTGATCCGGCTGGATGTCGGTTTTTTTGAACGCAGCCGCGTCGGTGAGCTGATCTCACGGCTAGGCACCGATACCGAGGTGATCCAGGCGCTGATCGGCTCGGGCATTTCGGTAGCGCTGCGCAGCGTGGTGATGCTGCTCGGTGCGGCGGCGATGATGGTGTGGACCAGCCCTCGCCTGGCCGGCCTTACTGCGCTGGTGATTCCGGCGGCGATGCTGCCGATCCTGGTGTTTGGCCGCCGCGTGCAAAAACTGTCGCGGGCCAGCCAGGATCGTCTCGCCGATGCGGCGGCGATTGCCAACGAAACCTTGAACGCCGCGCCCGCCGTCAAGGCCTATGCGCGTGAAGATATCGAAAGCACGCGCTATGGCAGCGCCATCACTCGTGCACTGGCCACCGCGCGCAAGCGCATCGGCATGCGCTCGGTGCTCACTGCCGCAGTCATCGTGCTGTTCTTTGGCGCCATCACCTTGGTGCTGTGGGCCGGCGCGCGCGATGTATTGGCGGGCAGCTTGAACGCCGGCGTACTCGGTCAGTTCGTGCTGTACGCGATCTTTGCGGCCGGTTCGGTGGCGGGCTTATCCGAGGTCTGGGGCGACGTATTGCGTGCCGCCGGTGCGATGGAGCGGATCAGCGAGCTATTCGCCGAGCATGCCGAGATTGCCAGCCCGGCGCAGCCCGCCGTATTGAGCAAACCGATCAGCGGCGCACTGCGTTTCGAGGGCGTGAACTTCCATTACCCGACCCGACCTGACGCGCAGGCACTGTATGACTTCGACTTGACGATCCAGCCCGGTGAAACGGTGGCTCTGGTCGGCCCTTCCGGCGCCGGCAAGAGCACGGTACTGGCCTTGTTGTTGCGCTTTTACGATCCGCAAAAAGGCAGCATTCGCCTGGACGGCGTCGATCTGCGCGCCCTGGCATTAACCGACCTGCGCGGTGCCATTGCGCTGGTGCCGCAGGAAACGGTGATCTTCGGCGGCAGCGCCGCAGACAACATCCGTTTTGGCCGCCAGGACGCAGGCGACGATGAAGTGCTCGAGGCTGCCCGTGCCGCGGAAGCTCACGAATTTATCAGCGCGCTGGGCAATAGCTATGACTCCGAGCTGGGCGAGCGCGGCGTGCGCCTGTCGGGTGGACAACGCCAGCGTATCGCCATCGCCCGCGCCATCTTGCGCGATGCACCCTTGTTGCTGCTCGACGAAGCCACCTCGGCGCTCGATGCGCAATCCGAGGCGGCTATCCAGCAGGCACTGGAGCGTTTGGAAAAAGGCCGTACCACCCTGGTCATCGCCCACCGCCTCGCCACCGTTCAGCGGGCCGACCGTATCGTGGTGCTGGACGGCGGCCGTATCGTCGCTCAGGGCACCCACGAAAGCCTGCTCGCCGAAGGCGGTTTGTATGCGGAACTGGCACGCTTGCAGTTCGTGAGCTGACTGAGTTCAAACGTTCAAGCACTCAGGCGTTGCCGCAGCCAATGACCGGCAACGCCAAGCGGGCGGCGTGAGGACCACACCACATCGATAGCGCCCTGCTGCGGCCAGCCGGGCAGGCGCAGTTCGACCAGCTTGCCGGGGGCATAACGCTCCACCATCCAGCGTGGCAACGCTGCCCAGCCAAAGCCAAGCTCAGCCATTTCCATCAGCAGCAAAAAGCTGGGTGCCGACCAGTAGTGCCCCTTGGCTGTGATGGATGCTTCGTCCAGATAGGTATTGAGGCGAAGCTCTCGCACATGGGCCAGGTCATCGACGCTTGGTGAGGGCTGCTTGGCCAAGGGGTGCGTGGCAGCCACAAAGAGTGCCGTTTGGGATGGGTGCTGCGCGGTTGCACGAGCAAGATCGGATGGATAGGCCGGCTGCGCGGCAACCATGGCCAATTGCGCCCGCCCCTCTTGGACCAGGGCTAGGGCATCGGCCCCCTCGCCCAGCAAGCACTCAAACTCAAGCGCCGGATAGCGCTGATCGAGCTCGGCCAGGATCGACTCGTAATCAGGCGACTGATAGCGATCTGTCAGCACCACGGTCAGCCGTGGCTCCAAACCTGCCGCCAATTGCCCGGCCGTGCGCATAAAGCGCTCCTCGGCCTGCAACATCAGCGACGCCTGCGCCAGCAATAGCTGCCCCTCCGGAGTGAGCTGGGGCCGGCGGGTGCTGCGGTCGAACAGCTTCACTCCGAGGTCGATCTCCAGGTTGGCGATCGCTTCGCTGATGGTCGACTGGCTTTTGCCCAGCACACGGGCAGCCGCAGTGAAGGAGCCGCCATGAGCGGCTTCGGTAAAGGCGCGCAGGGTATCGGGCGAAGGCTTCATGGCGGCATGGCCTGATCGGCAACACAAACTATCGATAAAACCGATGATAACTAATTAAAACTATCGGTCAACAAGCGGGAAAATCAGCTTATTCCTGCTGAGGACAGCCCCATGAACATGCCGAAGAAAACCAAACGAGAACGTGTGCTTCACGCCGTGTCATTTGAATTGATCGCCGTGCTGATCGCCGCCCCCCTACTGAGCTGGGTATTGAACGTATCGCTGGGCAAGATGGGCGTGCTGACCGTGACCATCTCGCTGGTCGCGATGGTCTGGAACATGCTTTACAACGGCTTGTTCGACCGCTTGCAACAGGCTTGGGCGTTTTCGCGCACGCTGGCGGTGCGCATCGCGCATGCGCTCGGCTTCGAACTTGGCCTGATCGTTTTCACTTTGCCGCTCGCGGCATGGTGGCTGGGTATCGGCCTATGGCAGGCCTTGCTGCTGGAAGCTGGCGTGCTGCTGTTTTTCTTGCCGTATACGCTGGGCTTCAACTGGGCCTATGACGCGTTGCGCTCGCGTTGGCTGGAGCGTGGCAATACCCAAATAGCCTGAGATCAAACGGCGGGCGCTTGCGCCCGCCAAGCCATGATCAGCGCACGTACCTGCTCGACATCGCTGCGCCATTCACCACCTTGCATATCGTGCAGCCCTGGCCGCAGATGCTGCATACCCGAGGCCAACTGACGCTTGGCCGACGCATGGAATTCATGGGCGCCGGTCGCCGCCGCCAGCTGGGCAATGTTCTGCGCAGTCACCCCTGCGCCCGGCATGATGCTGATGCGGCCGGCGGCCTGCCTGATCAAATCAGCGATCAATCCGACCCCATCGAGCGCGCTGGCTTGGGTGCCGGAGGTCAACACTCGCTCGCAACCCAGAGTGATGACATCCTCAAGTGCCTGGGCTGGATCGCGGCTTAGATCGAAGGCGCGGTGAAACGTAACGCCCATCGGCCCCGCCGCCGCGATCAATTCGCGGCAGCGGGCCATGTCGACCTGGCCCGCGGCGTCCAGCACACCAAGCACAACGCCATCGCAACCGAGTGCGGCGCAGGTTTCGATATCGCGCCGCATTAACTCGTGTTCGAGATCGCTGTAAAGAAAATCGCCGGCACGTGGCCGGATAAGCACATACAACGGTATCGTCAGCTGTTCGCGGGTCATGGCAATCAGCGCCGATGACGGCGTCAACCCGCCCAGCTCCAGGGCGGTGCATAGCTCGACCCGCCCCGCTCCACCGGTCTGCGCGGCTAGCGCCGATGCGACTGAATTCGCTGCCACCTCAAGCAGGCGGACAGCGTCAAGGCTAGCTGCGCCCATGTCAGTAAACGCTTTTGGCTGGCAATAACGTGTCCTGCCGTTGCGCGTCGCAAACCGCGTAGGAAAACCCTGGCTGGATCGCCCAGGCGCCGACATCGCCGTGTCGGTTCATGGCGAGAAAACCCACCTGCAAATCTTTGGCTGCGTCGGGACGCCGCTTGACGATACGCATCACCGCCTCGTGGCAAGCCTCTTGTGGTGTGCGTCCTTGACGCATCAGTTCTACCACCAGAAAACTGCCGGCATTGCGGATCACTTCTTCGCCCACGCCGGTGGAGGTCGCCGCACCGATCTCGCCGTCGACATATAAACCGGCACCGATGATCGGACTGTCGCCGACACGTCCGTGCAGCTTCCAGGCCATGCCGCTGGTGGTGCAGGCACCCGCCAAGCGCCCCTGAGCATCCAGTGCCAGCATGCCGATGGTGTCGTGATTGTCGTGGCCACCAGGCAAGCCGGTCTTGCCGTAATCGCGTACTTCGCTATTCGCCGATGGCTGGTAATGCGCGGTCTTCAGCCACTCGTGCCAGGCCTTTTCCGATTCTGGCGTCAACAGCTCTTCTTTCTTGAAGCCTTGTTCGAGGGCGAACTGCAAAGCGCCGTCACCGACCAGCAAAACATGCGGTGTGCGCTCCATCACTCGCCGTGCCACCAGGATCGGATGCGCGATATGTTCCAGCGCAGCGACGGCGCCGCAATTGCCATCGGCGTCCATGATGCTGGCATCGAGGGTGACCCGGCCGTCGCGGTCGGGATAACCGGCTCGCCCCACACTGTGATTCTTCAGATCGGCCTCGGGTACTTGCACGCCCGTTTCTACCGCATCGAGTGCATGACCGCCTTTATCGAGCACAGCCCATGCCGCACGGTTGGCGGCCACACCGAAATCCCAGGTCGAAATCACTTTTGCCGCTACAGCCTTGCTTGCTGGCGCTGCCACGTCGGCAGAAACACGACCGGCCAAGGCCAGTGCCGAGGCTCCCAGCAACGATGTTTTCAGAAACGCTCTACGGTCAACCACAGGCTCTCTCCATCATGCAAAAGCCCCGCGTCTTTCAACGCGGGGCCTCTTTGTAACATCAATCGGGCGAACGCTGATCGTGCAGACTCAGAGCCCTTCAACGTTAGCGGCTTGCTTGCCTTTCGGACCATTGGTGACGTCGAACTTCACTTTCTGGCCTTCCTGCAAGCTACGAAAACCCTTGGAGGTAATCGCCGAGAAGTGAACGAAGACGTCATCCCCGCCTTCGTCTTGTGAAATAAAACCAAAACCCTTGGCGTCATTAAACCACTTGACCGTACCGGTACTCATTGCATGAACCTCTGAAGCATGGATTGGATGCGCCAAGCTGCTGCACTGAACCACGGCCCCCCTTGGTCAGCCACCCCTGGCACAATGAAAGTATCAACATGTTTCATATCCGAGCGCAATATGCGCACCCGTACGGATTTCAAAAAACGCGTTGACTTGCTCAGCTTTTGAGCAAGGCCGCAAGAATCGGCGGAACCTCAGCGGTGGCGGCGGCAAGGTGAGCGAAAATTTCTTCGATGCTGATTTCCGCTTCGTCGCCACAACCAGCGGCAAAGTTGGCGACCAGGGCCAGGCAGGCGTACTCAAGTTCCAATTCGCGCGCCAGCGTTGCTTCGGGCATACCGGTCATGCCGACCAGATCGCAGCCATCGCGCTTCATGCGGGCGATTTCGGCACGGGTCTCCAGGCGTGGTCCCTGGGTGGCGCCGTAGCAACCGCCGTTGATCACCGCCGCACCGGCCTTGCCCGCGGCGGCGATCAAGGCCTGGCGCAATGATTCGGTATACGGCTCGCTGAAATCGATGTGCTTCACCTCGGCGCCTTCTACATCGCAATAGCTGGTGTAGCGGCCATGGGTGTAGTCGATGATTTGATCCGGCACCACCAGCACTCGCGGCCCCATGTCGGCACGAATGCCACCGACCGCATTGACCCCGATGACCCGGCGTGCGCCCAGCGAATGCAGAGCCCAGAGATTCGCCCGGTAATTCACCCGGTGTGGCGGCAGGCTGTGGCTTTCGCCGTGACGGGCCAGAAAGGCCACGCGCTTGCCCGCGAAATCACCCAGCACCACATCGCCGGAAGCCTGGCCATAAGGTGTATTCACGGTGTGACGCGCGGCGTTTTCCAATCCGGGAAACTGATACAGACCGCTGCCACCAATAACAGCGAGATCGATGGAAAGGGACATCGTGGTGATTCCTTAAAAAAGTGCCGGAGACAGCGAGCCAGAAATATGCGGTATCGAGGTGACAAGTTTGCCTCCCCTGCGCATGGCTTTAATCGCGCAAAGCGTAAATTCCAGGCAAGTTACGACCCTGCTCGTGGTAGTCCATGCCGTAGCCAAAGACATAGCGGTCAGGAAGTTCGACACCGTTGAAATCGGAGGCGACACCTTCGGCCAAGCGATCATGCCGCTTGGTGCACAGGCTGACGATCAGCACGCGGCGGGCACCGCGGCTCAGGCAATCGTCACGCACCGCCTTGAGTGTGTGTCCTTCATCGAGAATATCGTCGACCAGCAACACGGTGCGCCCCTGTAGGGATACCTGTGGCTCACGCAGCCAATGCAGCTCGCTGCCGGTGGTTTGGCCGCGGTAACGAGTGGCATGTACGTAGTCGAATTCAAGATCGGTGCGAATCGCCAGCGCGAGTTGACCGGCGAAGATCAACGCGCCTTGCATCACCGTCAGAAACACTGCGCGCTCACCGTCCAGCACCGCATCGATCTCACGCCCAAGATGGGCGATGGTCGATTCCAGTTCTGCCTGGCTATAGAGCAACTCAGCGTCCGCCAATGCCGCCGCTAGGGTTGGGGCTTGCTTAGTCATACGATTGAATCCTCAATATCCAAGGCAGTGACGCGCGCGATAAAGCGATCGCGCTGCGGGTTATCGGTAAGCCCATCCCAGGTAGAGCCCAGCGCGCCGCGCAAGGCCGCCAAACGCTCAGGCGCACGCACCGGCAGGTGCTTGACCGCGGCGATCGCTTCGTCGACGACATCGGGAAAACACGCCAGCACCAGATCGCAGCCTGCCGCCAGATGCGCCTTGACCCGACCCTCGACGCTGCCCGCAGAACCTGCGGCAGCCATGCTGATGTCGTCGCTGATGACCGCACCGCGAAAGCCCAGCTCGCCGCGCAAAATCTGCTCGATCCAGATTTTCGAATAGCCCGCCGGCTGTGCATCGACGTCGGGATAAACGACATGGGCCATCATCACCGCTTCGACGCTGGCTTCGATGCATTCGGCAAAGGGGTACAAATCGTTGCGGCGGATCTCGTCCAGCGGGCGCGGATCGATCGCCTGCGTTTTATGAGTATCGGCGGCGACCGAACCATGCCCGGGAAAGTGCTTGAGCACACCGGCCATGCCGCCCAGATGCATACCACGCACATAGGCCTGCCCTAGCTCCGCCGCCACCGCGGGGTTGGCATGAAAGGCACGGGTACCGATGGCCGCAGTGCCGCGAGCCAGATCCACCACCGGCGCAAAACTGAAGTCCACGCCGATCGCGCGCATTTCACTGG
Source organism: Dyella silvatica (assembly GCF_026283955.1). Taxonomy (GTDB): domain Bacteria; phylum Pseudomonadota; class Gammaproteobacteria; order Xanthomonadales; family Rhodanobacteraceae; genus Dyella_C; species Dyella_C silvatica. The sequence continues at coordinate 25,410 of NZ_JAPDPE010000058.1, forward strand.
CCATGACCCAGGCATGCTCTTCGGCCAAGCGAATCGCTTCGTTGGGATCGCGGTCATAGACCGCGCCGATCTTGGCCAGGGCCGGCAAGCGGGTAAAGCCCTCGCGAAAGCGCTGTACCAGGCCGCCCTCTTGATCGACGGCGACCAAGATATCCTCGCCGGCAGCCTCGCGGATCGCCTCGATCAGAGCCGTCACTTGATCGCGCGAGGCAAAATTGCGGGCGAACAACAACACGCCGACCACGCCAGGCGCGCTCAGCCAGGGGCGTTCGTTTGCCGCAAGCTCAAGGCCGGCCAAGCCAATCATCAACATGCTGGAACCCCCGCGTGCGCTACGCCATCGAGAGCATCGCGCTCAGCCGCTGTCCAACGGGTATACGGGTGGGTAATCAAATTCACGTTGTAATAACGCGCCAGACCACTGACCTCTCGCCCCAGCCAGTCAGGCCGTGGATAGTTCATATCGGGCGCATCCAGTTCGATCTCGGCGACGATCAGCCCCTGATTGTCGCCGAGAAATTCGTCGATCTCGAACAAGGCACCCTCGATGACGACGTGGTGACGAAGCTTTTCCAGGCTGCCCTTGCACAAGCTAGAGAGCATCGCTTCGGCATCCACTAACGGCAGCGGATACTCATACTCATCACGTTGAATGCCCAGCGTGGCTGACTTGATATTGAGCCAGGCCTGTTCACCGGCCACACGTATTCGTACCGACGCGTTGGCGCTGCCATCGCGCACCGCTTGCGCACCAACCAGATAGCCCTGAACCATGCGCTCGCTGTGCTGTATCTGCGACCGCCAGAGATCGTTCTGCAGTAGAAATTTACGTTCGATCTCGATACCCATGGGTAATGCTTGTCCTTTCGTCTCAGCTACGCTCGAACAAGGCAATGGATTCCACATGCGAGGTATGCGGAAACATATCCATCACCCCGGCGGTGACCAGGCGAAAACCATGCTTTTGCACCAGGATGCCGGCATCGCGCGCCAACGAGCCCGGATGGCACGACACATAAACGATACGCTGAGTGCCTTTGCGCGGGAGGTATTCCAGCACCTTGTCGGCACCCGCACGCGGTGGATCGAGCAGCAATTTATCCCAGGATTGTTGCGCCCAGGACGCGTTGCGCTGATCTTCGAACAGGTTCGCCACCTGGAAGCTGGCGTTGGCAATGCCATTGCGCGTGGCGTTTTCGGCGGCGCGTTCGACCAGCCCGTGCTCGCCCTCGATACCCATGACTTCAGCCACCCGGCGCGCCATAGGCAAGGTGAAATTGCCGAGGCCACAAAACAGATCCAGCACCCGATCGGTCGGCTGCGGATCGAGCAAGCTCATGGCGCGCTCCATCATCCGCTGATTCATGCCCGCGTTGACTTGCACGAAATCCAGCGGCTGAAATTCAAGCTCGACGTCGCTTACCGCCGCATCGGCGCTGGCAATACGAAAGGCGAGCCGTGGCTGTTCCGGCCATAGCGGATGCACGCTGCTGTTGCCGCCCGGCTGCAGGTAAATCGCGAAAGCGTGTTCTTTTCCAAAAGCGATCAACGCGGTCTGATCGGCGTCACTCAACGGCTTCAAATGGCGAAAGACCAAGGCCATGGTGTCGTCACCCGCGGCGAACTCGATCTGTGCGATATCCGCGGCTGCGTCCATGCCGCTAAGCAACTGCGCCAGCAAACCGATCTTTGGCCCCAGCGACGGATGCACGATTTCGCATTGCTCGATGTCAGCGACAAAACGCGGGTTGCTCTCTTCGCGAAAACCGACCAGCACGCGGCCCTTTTTCGCCACGCTGCGTACCGACAGGCGGCCTTTGCGGCGATAGCCCCAGGGCTCATCGGTAAGCGGCGGCAGCCACGACTCGGGGCTGACCTTGCCGATGCGGGTGAAGTTTTCCTCCAGCACGCTTTGCTTGGCGGCAATCTGCGATTCGGCGTCCAGATGCTGTAGCGAGCAACCGCCGCACTGGGCGTAGTGACGGCAACGCGGGTCGACCCGGTGCGGCGAACGCAGCAGCAGTTCAACCACGTCCGCTTCGTCATAGTTGCGGTGACGGCGGCGCAGGCTTAGCAACGCCTGCTCACCAGGCAGCACGCCGCTGACGAAGACGGCTTTACCGTCGATATGGGTCACGCCACGGCCATCATGGGTGAGGCCGGTAATGGAGGCTTCGAATGTTTTCATCGTTAAAAGCTGTCAGCGCCAGCAGCGGCAGATCCAGGCGTGATCAAAACCGTAAAGGCCGCACTAGGAAAGATTAAGGAGACGCGGAAGCAGATTTACTTCTGGGTCCAGGCGCCCGCGGGGTTTTGATAATACCAGCCTGCACGGGCATGCTCGATCCAGCCTTTGGCAAACGTGGCGCGGATCTGTGCCTCCCACTCGGGATGATTGTTGGCATTGGCTACTTCGCGATAGAGCGCGCTGCGGTCACGGTTTTCGTCGGCGACCGTGGCATTGACCTCGGCGCGCTGATTCAGCGGCAGCTTGCTGGGGTCACGCACGGCGACCAGGCCATCGCGGGTAAAGCCGACCGCACCGCTATCCAGCAGCGCGCTCAGACCACCTTGCATACGCCCCTGCATGCGTTGGCGAATCGATTCGGTGGTGCTGGTTTGAATACGGATATCCGGGGTGTCGGCCGCATAGGCGGCTGGAATCACCAGGTCGAGCAACAGCATAGCGGCGGGACGCCCATCCTTGGATGAGGCCGGCTTGGTGGCTGCGGGCGGGTTGGTTTTTGAACTGTCGGCCGGTGTAACCACGCGAGCGCTATCGAGCACGGTGCCAATGAATTGGTCGGCGGCCTTTTCGGCAGCCGCTTCGGGAAAGTAGACATTGATGGTGACGCAGCCCACGAGTGCAACAAGCAACGTAGTCAGCAATCCATAGACGAGCTTGCGCATGATCAACTCCAGTGAGCGTTCTAAATATTGAATGGTGGGCGTGGGATGAAACGTGGTGACGGGACTGATTCGAGGCGGCTTCAACCAGGCCGATTCAATGAGCGAATGCCATCAGCGAATCTCTGGCGTGGCCCCATCGATAGCGGCTTTCAGGCGATGCATAAGCGTCGGCCAGTCGACCTGGGTTTGATGGCCGATCACTTGCAGACGCGGTATGCCGCTGCCTTCGACGATAGTGTAGCCGTCTCCATCGCTATCCAATCCACCCATGTGACACACGGTGCCTTGTAGCGTGCAGTTGAGGCCGATGCGCTTGTAGCCAAAAGTCTTGAAAAGCTTCAATACCGCGCCCTGCAGGCCGGCCGCGATGCCGCCACCACCCATCGAGGTTAGGTTGTTCACCGCGCGTTGACTGATTCGGCCACCGCCTCCGGCAAGCAGCTGCGCATTGAATGCCACCGGATTCCAATTGACCAGTCGAAGCTGGTCGACCGAACCGTCCAGCCGGCCGGTGATGTTGCCGAAATCGAACACACTGGTGATCGCCCCCAGGTCGAGCTGGCGCATGCTGATGTCGCTGGTCAACACCGGGCTGGACCCGAACGGCTGCTGTAGCGAAAGCCGGGTGATGTCGACAAAGCCGTCAAAGACGTTCATCGACAGGCCACCCGCCAGCTCGAAGCGGTCGTCGACCCAGCGCAACGATGGAATCGCGCCACCCAGCGTACCGGGGAACTCCGGCCAGCCCACGGCGCGGCTAAAGGCTGCCATGTCGATGCCAGTCAAGGTCAGCGACGTAGCCAGGCGTTGTCCCTTGACGGCGGCGGGGCGCCACTCGAGGTCGGCGACCCGCAGCTTGCCGTTCAACAGGGGAATCTCCGCGGCGCGCTGCAAGCTCAGGCTGCCGCCACGACTTTGCCAATGCGACTGCATGCCTGCGGTGGGAATGCGGTAGATCTGTAGCGTGCGCCAGGCCAGCGTGGTGGCCGGCCGGTCACCTTGCGCGGCCCAGTCCATACCGCCACGCAGGCCAGTGACGCTGAGGCGACCACCGCTATCGGCCGCGTCAAGGCCATCGGTATCGAAGTTAAAGCTGTGCAATCCATCCGCAGCCATATCGATGCTGCCGCTGAGCTGACCAGCCGTGCGCATGTCGCGCATGCCCAGGGCGGTCAGCCATGTTTGACCGTAACGCTGGTAGGCTGCCGGAAAGTGGGCCTGGAAATGATCGAATTTCAGCTTCTCCAGTTCACCTTTGGCGCTGAAGGCCAGAGCACCGTCGAGCTGCAAGGCATCGGCGTCACTGACCCGCAAACGGCTTAGTTCGAAAGCGCCACGGTGGCCGCTGGCATCCAGGCCAAGCTGTACCGGGTGTTCTGGCAACTTGGCATAGATCGGGCCAAGCAACAATTCGCCACCACGTACATTGGCATCCAGATGGATGCGCGCGGCACCACTCGTGGTGTCGATATTGAGACGGCCATTGCTGTTCACACCCTGCCCGGCCAGGGTGCCGGCGGGGGTGTCGAAACCCGCCCCGTCGAGGGTGAACTCACCCGACGTCTGAATGCCGCTGTCCTGGATATCCAGCGCCAGCACGGCATCGAGCCGACCGCCGGTCACCCGGCCTGACCATACGGTGCCAAGCAGACCTTGCAGCCAGCCAACCGGCAACCCCTTCAAGCTGATCTGCGCGTGGCTGGGCTGATCCAGCGGCAACGCCGTGCTGGCCTGGGTTTTGCCCTGGTTGAGGTCGACCTGCAAGGTATTGGCGGACTCATCGACGATCAGGCCAAGCTTGGCATTACTCAAGGCGCCGCCAGGCGCCCCCGCCAGTTGCACGGTGCCATCGAACAACCAGCGCATGCGAGGATCGCATGCAGATTAAGAGTGAGGCCGCCCTTGCCATCCTCGCCTATCTGCGCCTGCACATCCTGCAGACGCACCCCCGGCACACTGACCAGCTTGGCGTTGAGGAATACATCCGCCTGCGCAGGCACGGCGATGCCGCCCCCTAGCAGGAAGCAAAAACTGAGCAACAAGTGGCTTGATGTGAAGCGCATGTCACGCCATTCTGCCAAAAACCGATGAACGACATGGACACGTCATGATCAATAGCCCTGCCAGCCATACATCAAGCCACTCTGGCAAGCCCGGTTTGCTACGCATCCTGGTCGCCGATGACGATCCGGCCAGCCGCCTTTTTCTCGCCGATGCCTTGCGCAAGCTGGGCATGAGCGTCGAGGCATGCACTGACGGCACCGAGGCAATCGCCTGTGGCCGGCGGGAATCGTTCGATATCTTGCTGCTGGACTGCCGTATGCCCGGTGCCGGTGCGGAGCAAGTGCTCAGCGCCTTGCGCAACGATACGCACGCCGGTTCTAGCCAGAGCATCGCCGTCGCGACCAGCGCCGAGCTGGACGCGGCCACCCGCCAGCGCCTGCTTGCCCATGGCTTTAGCGATGCCTTGCTTAAGCCGTGTGAACTGGCCGACCTTCGCCGCGTCATTGAGCTGGCCCAGCCCGCCATCGCCGAACTGCCGTTGCTGGATGATCGCCAGGCCCTGGCCAGCACTGGCGACGTACAGATCATGCAGGCATTGCGTGGCCTGTTGCGTGATGAGCTCACGGCGCTTCAGCAAGAACTGGACAACCTGGGCAACGCGCCGGAGTCATTGGCAGAGCGGCTGCACCGGCTGCGCTCGTCATGC
>NZ_JAPDPE010000059.1 GCF_026283955.1 Dyella silvatica
GCATGACCTGCACGACTTCTTCGCTACTGGTGCGCGTGTCGAAGGCCAGAAGTGAGGGATTGACCCATGGCGATGAGCTCTGGAGACAGTTCCGGCGGTCCGATGTCGGAGATCAACGTCACGCCGCTGGTCGACGTGATGCTGGTGCTACTGATCATCTTCATGATCACCGCGCCGCTGATGTCCCATCGGATCACCGTCGAACTGCCGACTGCGAATCCGAAGGTTGCGGATTCGGAGTTCGTGGAACCGATGGATCTGGCCGTCAAGTCCGATGGCACGATGTATCTCAATGACAACGAAGTCACAGATGCCGAGTTGAAGGCTCAGTTTGCGGTTGCGGCGGCGAAGTCGCCGCAGCCTGAACTTCAGCTCCGCGCAGACAAGGCGACGGAGTACAAGATCGTGCGTAAGATCCTTGGCGCTGCCAAGGAGCAAGGCATGGTCCATGTCGGTTTCATCACGACCGGCAAGGAGTAACAGTCATGGCATTCAGTTCTGGTAGTGGCAAAGGGCCAATGGCTGACATCAACGTCACGCCGCTGGTCGACGTGATGTTGGTGCTGTTGATCATCTTCATGATTACGGCACCGATTCTGACCCACAAAGTAAAAATCGATCTGCCACAGCCAAATCCGGATGTGGTCACGCCTGAAAATCCGCCTGATCCGATCCGTCTGAAGATCGATCAAGCTGGCGCGTTGTACTGGAACGACACGCCGGTCGATGAGTCGGGTTTGAAAGCACAGCTTGCGGTGATTGGTGGTCAGAGTGATGTGACCAAACAGCCGGAAGTACAGATCAACGCAGACGATGGTGTGGCATACGAGCACGTTGCTCGCGTGCTGTCCGATGCGAAGAGCTACGGTTTGACCAAGATCGGCTTCACCGAAGGCCAGTGATTCCGTAACGCTTCATCGGATTGCGGATTCATGTAACGCTACCCACGAAAACCCCCGCCTTGCGCGGGGGTTTTTGTTTTCGAATAGCCGTCTAAATGATGTCGTCTAAGCGTCTTGAGACTAAGACGGCTGTTTAGCCTCAGCGCAGTATTTGCAGATACTTTCGCACGGTGGTTGCCAGCCCTTCGTAAAGCGCTTCGCCGATCAGTGCGTGGCCAATCGAAACCTCGGCCAGACCGGGAATCGCCGCACGGAAGGTGCCGAGATTGGCCTGACTCAAATCATGCCCGGCATTCACCGCTAACCCCGCTTGCTGCGCGCGCCTGGCTGTTTCCAGGCACAGCGCGAGCTGCTCGTGCGCATTGCCTGCTGCAAAGGCATGCGCATAGGGCCCGGTATAGATCTCGATGCGATCGACCCCGATGGCTACCGCCGCGCTGAAATTCTGCGTGCCGGCATCGACGAACAAACTGACCCGGCTGCCGATGTCGTGCAACTCCTCGACCAGCGGACGCAAGCGTTCGATGTCGCGCTCAAGATCAAAGCCATGATCCGAAGTAATCTGGCCATCGCCATCGGGTACCAAGGTGACCTGGGTGGGACGAACCTCACGGGCCAGGGCCAGCAAGCCGGGATAACTGCCCCGCGCAGGCGCAAAAGGATTGCCTTCGATGTTGTATTCCACCCGCCCACGCAGCATGCCGGCCAGCGCACGCACATCGTCAGGGCGAACATGGCGCTGATCGGGGCGTGGATGCACGGTAATACCGCCGCAGCCGGCTTCGATGCAAGTCTGCGCGGCCTGGGTGATGGAGGGTTCGTCGTCGCCGCGCGAATTACGCAGTACGGCGATTTTGTTGAGATTGACACTAAGCAGGGTCATGGCTGGCAGCAAGAGAACGTAAACAGTGGGCTGGCAACAGTGCGCCGTTCAATCGGCGGCAGCAAGTGTCCAGTGCTGAACCCGCCGTGGCGGCCCGCGCCAGGCCAGCGTGCCGACATGCCTGGCGTCGAGCGGCAAGCGCTGAAGCTGCCATTGCGCAGCATCGTCGTGATCCAGCCATTGCAGGTGCAGCCGGTCTGCCTGCATCTGAATATTCAAGCGATGCAAACCGAAAGCCAGGCCGCGGCCAAGTGCCTTCAGCACGGCCTCTTTAGCCGTCCAAAGCTCAAGAAACGCAGCGCTGCGTGCGGCATGGTCAAGCGCTTCGAGGGCCGCGCTTTCGTCGGGGCTGAAATAACGCCGCGCGATTTCCAGTGCTCGCGGACGATCGCGCAGCTGTTCCAAGTCGATACCCGGCGTGAGGCCGCGGGCGATCGCGATCAACGCCTGATCACCGCTGTGCGACCAGTTAAAACTCAGCTTGCCGGCATGCGGCGCGGCGAGTTCAGGGCGACCGTACTCGCCCTCGATGAGTTGCGGCGACTCGTCGGCATGCTGAAGATAGGCGGCCAACAAGGCGCGCAACGGCGCGCGGCCCTGGTGATGATCGTAAGCAAGCCGCCAGACATGTATCTCGTCATCGCGCAGATGCTCTGCTACTTTCGACGCCAGTTGCCCATTTGTCGTTCTCATACGTACATGGTGCCGGGGTCATGGCGGCCTGCACAAGGCAAGTGAGGTAATTGCCGGGGAAAGGGCTGACAGTAAAAGGCACACGCGACGAGGAGAGATACCCAGGTGATAGCGGGTTGGCTTCTGCTGATCATTTCGTTGCTCTATGTGGGCCTGTTGTTTCTGGTGGCCTATATGGGCGATCGGCGGCCGCTGTATCCGCGACAGCCCAAACTGCGACCGTTGATTTATAGCCTGGCGCTAGCGGTGTACTGCTCGTCCTGGACATTCTACGGTGCGGTAGGCACCGCGGCACGTGACGGCCTGGCCTATCTGCCGATCTATCTCGGGCCGATCCTGCTGTTTGTCTTCGGCTTCGGTCTGCTGCGTCGCCTGGTGCTGGTGGCGCGGCAACGCAACATCACTTCGATAGCGGATTTCATCGGCGCACGGTTCGGCAAATCGCATGGCCTGGCTGCCCTGGTCGCGCTGATTGCCGTGATCGCGGTGGTGCCGTATCTGGCCCTGCAGTTCAAAGCCGTGTCGACGTCGTATGGCGTGCTTAGCGACTTGACCGCTCCGGGCACCACGACGTTAGGCGATAGCGCCTTATGGTGCGCCATCCTGCTGGCCACCTTCGCGATCTTGTTCGGCACGCGCAGCATCGATGCCACCGAACATCACCACGGCATGATGTTGGCGATCGCGCTGGAATCGTTGATCAAACTGCTCGCCTTCATGGCGTTGGCCGGCTATGCGTTATGGCGTGGTCCCGGTCTACAAGAAACCGTGCACATGCCACAGCGGCTGTTGGCCGATGGTGTCTCGCCAGGATTCATGGCGCAAACCCTGCTGGCGTTCTGCGCCATGTTTTGCCTGCCGCGCCAGTTCCACACCGGCGTGGTCGAATGCGAGGACCCGCGAGATCTATACCGTGCACGCTGGCTGATACCGATATACATGGGCTTGGTCAGCGTAGCGGTGTTGCCCATCGTCGCCGCAGGCATGCATCTGCCAGGGGTCAGCGACGGCAATGCAGATATCTGGGTACTGAACCTGCCTTTGGCATATGGCGATCGCGGCATGGCGCTGCTGGCGTTCATCGGCGGATTCTCCGCGGCTACCGGTATGGTGATCGTGGCGTCGGTAGCCTTGTCCACCATGATCAGCAATGACCTGGTCATGCCCGTGCTATGGCGCATACGCCGGCTGCGGCTTGAGCAACGCAACGATGTGTCGACGCTGGTTCTGCTGGTTCGCCGCCTCGCCATCATTGCGTTGGCGGTGATGGCGTATCTGTATCACCACCTGGTGCCCGATACCGGCAATCTCGCGCAGACAGGCTTGCTCGCCTTTGCCGCGGTGGCGCAGTTCGCGCCGGCGATGATCTCGGCACTGTATTGGCGTGGTGCGAGTCGTCGAGGTGTGATCAGCGGCCTGCTTGGCGGCTTCGTCATGTGGATGTACACCTTGCTATTGCCGGCTTTGGACAGCAAAGCGAGCTGGCTGGAACAGGGGCCGCTCGGCATGGACTGGCTGCGGCCGCATGCCTTGCTGCATCTGAGCGGCTGGGACCCGGTGATGCACGGCACGTTCTGGTCGTTACTAGTCAATGTGGGATGCCTGGTTTTCATCTCGCTGCGTTTTCGACCCAGCCTGGAAGAGCGGCTACACGCGGCGATGTTCATCGACCCATATACCAGCGATAGCGGTGGCTCCGGCGATTGGCGCGGCCGTGTCGTGGTGGGTGATTTGCGCACCATCGCCGAGCGCATCGTCGGGCTGCGCAGCACCGAGCGCGCCTTCATCGAATATGGCCTGCGCCGTGGCCGCGTACTGCAAGCGAATGAAGCCGCCGATCGCGCGCTGATCCAGTACACCGAGCGCTTGCTCGCGGCGGCGGTTGGCGCGGCCAGCGCCCGACGCATCCTGATGGGCGCCCTGTCCGGCACCGGCTTGGATATCGCCGAAGCGGTGGCCTTGATGGACGAGGCCTCACAAGAGCTGCGTTTTAATCGCGAGCTATTATCGACGACGCTGGAAAATGTGTCGCAAGGCATTAGCGTGGTCGATGCCGACATGCGCCTGGTCGCGTGGAATCGACGCTACATCGAACTGTTCGATTATCCCGATGGCATGGTCTACGTCGGCTTGCCGGTGGCGGAGCTGATTCGCTGGAACGCGGACCACGGCGAATGTGGACCGGGCGAGGTCCAGGCGCATGTGGTCAAGCGCATTTGTTTCAACGCATTCGCCCCGATGGCACGGTGATCGAGATGCGCGGCCGTGCATTGCCCGGTGGCGGCTATGTCACCACCTATACCGATGTCACCGCCTATAAACATGCCGAGCAGGCTTTGATCGAGGCGAATGAAACCCTGGAACAACGGGTCGAGCAGCGCACCGCGGAGCTTAGCGATGCGCTGGTTGCCACGGCCCAGGCGCAGCGTGAAGCCGAGGCAGCCAACGTGTCCAAGACGCGGTTCCTGGCCGCGGCCAGTCATGATTTATTGCAGCCATTGAACGCGGCACGACTGTTTACCTCAGCGCTGCGCCACCATCCGGGCCTCGACGGCGAGGCCACGCAGCTGGCCGAGCGTATCGATGCGTCCTTTCGCGCGGCGGAAGATCTACTCGATGCGCTGCTCGACACCTCGCGGCTGGATGCCGGCAGCTATCGTCCGGATATCGGCCCCTTTGCCTTGGCCGATGTGTTCGATTCCCTGCAGGCGCAGTTCGCGGTGATCGCCGAACAGCGACGCCTGCGTTTGCGCACTGTTCCCACTCGGCTGGTGGTGCATAGCGATCCGCAATTGCTGCGGCGTGTTCTACAAAACTTCACCGCCAATGCGTTGCGCTATACCCAACATGGCGGCGTGTTGCTCGGTGCGCGGCGGGTGGGAAGCGACGTGCGCATCGGCGTATGGGACTCCGGCCCCGGCATTGCGATCGAGCAGCGGGTACGCATCTTTGATGAATTCCAGCGTCTTGAGCAGCCCTCACCCTGGGGCGAAAAAGGGCTTGGCCTGGGGCTGTCGATCTGCGATCGCCTGGCCAACATTCTTGGTCACCGGCTGACCCTGGATTCCAGCGTGGGGCATGGCAGCTGTTTCTCGATTTACGTGCCGCGCACAGAGGCATGGGTAGCGCGTCGCCGCGTCAGCTCGATGCCCGCGCATCTGGAACAATTGCCGCTGACCGTGCTGTGCCTGGATAACGATCCGGCCATTCTCGATGGTATGCATGCCTTGCTGCAGCGCTGGGGCGTCGACTGCCGCCGTGCACTCGATGTGCAACAGGCGTTGAATGAACTGCGGCACGGTGCCATCGACTTAATCCTGGCCGACTACCACCTCAACGATGAGATGAATGGCCTGCAGGCGGTGGCGTACTTGCGCAGCATGTTGCGGGTGCTGCCATCGGTGGCGATGATTACTGCCGATGGCAGCAGCGAGTTGAAAAAGCAGGCGCGTTCACTTGGCCTTCCATTGATGCATAAACCCATTCGCCCAGCCGTGCTGCGCGCCTTGCTCGCTTCGATAAGAAAATAGCCGGGTTCACTCGTCGTCGGGTATGAGCGGAAGCGCATCTTGATCTACCGCCAGATGCGCCGCCACCAAGGCGACTTGCGTGCGGTTATTGACACCGAGTTTGCGCATGATGGCGGTCATATGCGCTTTGACAGTCGCCTCGGAAACATTCAAATCGTAGGCGATCTGCTTGTTGAGCAAGCCTTCCGCAATCATCGTCATGACTCGGAACTGTTGCGGCGTAAGCGTGGCGATACGCGCGGCGACCTCAGCTTCGTCAGGCTTCAAAGCCATGCCATCGCCCAGCAACCGCTGCGGCAGCCAGACGTCACCATCCAGCACACAGCGAATCGCCGAGATGATGTCTTCGCCCGGCGTGGATTTGGGAATGTACGCCGACGCGCCATGGGCCAGTGCGCGGCGGGCGACATGCGCCTCCTCATGGCCGGACACCACGATGGTCGGCAGGCTGGGGTACTGACTGCGCACATGCACCAGCGCGGAGTAACCGCGTGCGCCAGGCATATGCAAATCGAGCAGTAGCAATTCTGCGTCGGGATACTGCTCGATCAGGCTCAACAAAGCATCGACGCGATCGGCGCTGTGCACCGTCGCCAGGGGCATGGCGGCGATCACCGCGCGTTGCAAAGCATCGCGAAACAGCGGGTGATCATCCGCAATCAGCACCTCAGCCATGAGCGGCCAGGGCCAGACCTGCCAGCGCACGCACAGCGAGCTGCTTTGCCGCCATGTGTTTCCCATAGCGCCCGGTGCTTCCCGTCTGGGTCACTTGATCAACCGCTCATCGACCAAGTTCTTTACCACGCTCGGATCAGCCAGGGTGGAAATATCGCCGAGCTGATCCGGCAGGTTTTCGCCGATCTTGCGCAGGATGCGGCGCATGATTTTGCCCGAGCGGGTTTTCGGCAAACCAGGAGCCCATTGCAGATAGTCTGGCGTGGCGATCGGGCCGATCTCCTTGCGCACCCAGGCGACCAGTTCTTTGCGCAGTTCATCGCTGCCGGTTTCACCGGCAATCAAGGTGACATAGGCGTAGATGCCCTGGCCCTTGATGTCGTGCGGGCAACCGACCACGGCGGCCTCGGCGACCTTGGGATGCGAGACCAGCGCGCTCTCCACTTCGGCGGTGCCGATGCGATGACCGCTGACATTGATGACGTCGTCGACGCGCCCGGTGATCCAGTAATAGCCGTCTTCGTCGCGACGGACGCCATCGCCGGTGAAGTAATTGCCGGGGTAAGCGCTGAAATAGGTTTCGATAAAGCGCTGATGATCGCCATACACCGTGCGCATCTGGCCCGGCCAGGAATCGGTAATGACCAGGTTACCCTCGGTGGCACCTTCCAACACCGTGCCGCTGGCATCGACGATGGCCGGTTTGACGCCGAAGAACGGCAAGGTGGCCGAACCCGGCTTGGCATCGATGGCGCCGGCCAGCGGGGTGATGAGAATGCCGCCGGTTTCGGTCTGCCACCAGGTATCGACGATAGGACAACGCTGGTCGCCGACCACGCGGTAATACCACTCCCAGGCCTCCGGATTGATCGGCTCGCCGACCGAGCCAAGCAGCCGCAGTGAGCTGCGCGAGCACTTCTTGACCGGGCCTTCGCCCTCGCGCATCAGCGCACGGATCGCCGTCGGTGCGGTGTAAAACAAGCTGACCTTATGCTTGTCCACCACCTGCCAGAAGCGGCTGTAGTCGGGGTAGTTCGGTACGCCGTCGAACATTACCGTCGTCGCGCCGTTGGCCAGCGGGCCGTACACCACATAGCTGTGACCGGTAACCCAGCCGACATCGGCAGTGCACCAGTAGACGTCGTCTTCGCGCAGATCGAAAACCAGCTCGTGGGTATAGCTGGCAAAAACCAGATAGCCGCCCGAGGTATGCAACACGCCCTTCGGCATGCCGGTGGAGCCGGAGGTGTACAGAATGAACAGCGGGTGCTCGGCCTCGACCGGGGTCGGTGGGCAATCGGCCGATTGGCCTTCCATCAGGGTGTGGTAATAGCGGTCACGCGGCGACTGCATCGCGACGGCGCTGCCGGTACGGCGCACCACGATCACGGTTTCCACGCTGTTGGTGCCGGGCCGTTCAAGCGCGGCATCCACATTGGCTTTCAACGGTATACGCTTGCCACCGCGGACACCTTCGTCGGCGGTTACCACCAGCTTGGCCGTCGAGTCGGCAATGCGTCCGGCCAGCGAATCCGGCGAGAAGCCCCCGAACACCACCGAGTGAATCGCGCCGATGCGCGCGCAGGCCAGCATGGCGACCGCGGCCTCGGGGATCATCGGCAAATAGATGGCGATACGGTCGCCCTTCTGCACGCCGAGATTTTTCAGTGTGTTGGCGAACTTGCATACTTCGGCGTGCAGCTCGCGATAGCTGATGCGGCGGGAATCGTTTGGGTCGTCACCTTCGAAAATGATCGCGGTCTTGTCGCCGCGCTCGGCCAGGTGGCGGTCGAGGCAGTTGGCCGACACGTTTAGCTCGCCGTCTTCGTACCAGCGGATGTGCAGGTCTTTCGGATCATAAGAAACGTTTTTGATCTTGCTAGGCGCTTTCAACCAGTTCAAGCGCTGACCGATACGGCCCCAGAATCCCTCCGGGTCGCTGACCGACTCGGCGTAAAGTCGCGCGTAATCGTCCTTGCGGATCCGTGCATGGGTGGCGAACTCGGGATTGACCGGGTAGAGCTTGGACATGAAAAACTCCTGCTGGGCCGGGCCGTAGGCACCGGGTGGGGGTATCGAGGTGGCGCGGGATCGTCGTAACGTAGCTGCTGAGTTTAGCCTTCCGCTCATGATATGCACGTTTCCGCAGCGCCTCGACCTTGGTCGAATACGCCCATTAATTATTGAGTGTGCACCGAGGCCGGCTTACCCGCGTGGCGGAGCCCGTCGAAGCTGAAATGGCCACCGCCTGCGCCATCGGTCTAGACCAATGGCTAATAGTCGCTCGCGGCGCAGCACGTCCATGCTTGACCTGTCATCGACCCGGGGAGGGGCAAGCCATGACATGTCACCACGCGCCGCGGCGCAACAAGATGCTTGCCTTGGCGGTCGCCTGCGCCCTGGGCATGCCATGGGCGGCCAACGCTCAAGACGGCAGCCACGAAAAGCAGCTCGAACAACGGGTCAGCCAGCTGGAGCAGGAGTTGGCCGAGTTGAAAAGCATGATCCAGGCGCAGAAGACGGCAAACACCCAGCCGCCGCCGGCTCCAGCCGCAGCGGCACAAACCGTGGCCGCCGCGCCGGTCACGGCGGCACCCGTCTTCAGCAGCGCACCCGGCGTGTCGGTGGCGCTGCATGGATTTGTCAGTGTCAGCGCTTTCAGCCAGAACCGAAACTTCACCTTTGGCAATGGCCAGAATGCCGAATTCCCGGTACCGGGTTCTAGCGGCACGCTAAGCGGTGTCGATGTGCGCAATACGCGCTTCTGGCTCGACTTTAGCGGGGCCAAGTTCACCGGCAACTGGAGCGGTGGTGGCCGGGTGGAAATGGATTTCTTCGGCGGCTTTAACGGCACCGGCGCCTACAGTCTGGAGCAGCCGACACCGCGCATGCGCCAGGCGTATATGGATCTGAGCAATGCCGACAGCGGTAGCAAGTTACGCATCGGTCAACAGTGGGACCTGATGTTTCCGCTGGATATGGTGCCCACATCGCTTTCGCATATTGCGTTTCCGCTGGGTTACGGCGTGGGTCTGGTTGGCTGGCGTTTTCCCGGCGTGGTGTGGATGCAGGATCTCAATCACGGCAGCACGGGCGCGCAATGGCGGCTGGATCTGGGCGCGTTCGAGGGCGCCTGGAACGGCCCGGGCAATAACGTCAATTACTTGAGCGCGGGTAATGCCAACTTCAGACCGCAGCTGGAGGCGCGCCTGCATGTGCAGGACAAAGACTGGCTCGCCTACGCCGTGGTGCACTATAGCCAGGTCAATTTGAAAGGCGTCGGCAATGCCGCGGCCGCGCCGATCAAGAGCAACATCACCAGTGCCGGCTACGAAGTCGGTGGCAGCTGGAATCCCGGCCCGTGGATGTTTAAAGGGCTGCTGTATACAGGCAATGGTCTTGGCGAGATCTTCGGTGCCATGGCGCAGTTCGGCGATATCAAGGAAACCGGCGGCTTCCTCCAGGCCGGCTACAAATTCACGCCGAACTGGAGCGCCAACGCGTTCTACTCGTTCAACAAGCCCAATGAGCGCGACGTGATCCGTTGGCTGGAGAACGGAGCCACCGGCCTGCTTAAGGATCGCCAGGCGGCCTTAAGCCTGCAGTACGCCGCGGGCGCCTACGAGCTTGGCGCGGAGTGGATTTACGACAAGCTCGACTCCACCACCCATGGCCTCAACCGCAAGACCACCAGCGGCAATCAGTTCAGCCTCAACGCCTTGTATCACTTCTGACGCCATCGCTTGACGTTGTGACTTATCTTAGGCACAAGGCAAGGCCGCCCATCATCTCAGCAAGGGACACCATCTTGGCGACGACCACAGTCAACACCGGCCATACCATCGGCGTCAGCCACAAACGCGTGGTGCTGGCCTCCAGCCTCGGCACCGTTTTCGAGTGGTATGACTTTTATCTCTATGGCTCGCTGGCCAGCTTGATCGGCAAGCATTTCTTCAGCGGCCTCAACGAAACCAGTCAATTCATTTTTGCCTTGCTGGCGTTTGCCGCGGGCTTTGCGGTGCGGCCGTTCGGCGCGATTGTGTTCGGCCGCATTGGTGATCTGATCGGGCGCAAATACACTTTTTTGATCACCATCATCATCATGGGCATGTCGACCTTCCTGGTCGGCGTACTGCCCGGCTACGACAACATCGGCATGACCGCACCGGTGCTGTTGATCGCGTTGCGTATGCTGCAAGGTCTGGCATTGGGAGGCGAGTATGGCGGCGCGGCCACCTATGTCGCCGAGCATGCGCCGCAAGGCAAGCGCGGTTTGTATACCAGCTTTATCCAGATCACCGCCACGTTTGGCTTGTTCTTGTCGCTCTTGGTCATTCTGGGTACCCGCCTGGGCCTGGGCGATGCCAGCTTCGACGACTGGGGCTGGCGCATTCCGTTTCTGATCTCCTCGTTGCTGGTGGCGGTGTCGGTCTACATCCGCATGCAATTGCAAGAGTCGCCTGTGTTCCAACAGATGAAGGCAGAAGGCAAGGGCTCCAAAGCGCCACTGACCGAAGCCTTCGGTCAGTGGAAAAATCTCAAGCTGGTGATACTCGCCTTGCTCGGTGCCACGGCGGGGCAGGCGGTGGTCTGGTACACCGGTCAGTTCTACGCCATGTACTTTCTCACCCAGAGCCTGAAGATCGAAAGCACCACAGCGATTCTTCTAACAGCCTGTGCGCTTGCCATCGGTACGCCGTTTTTTGTGTTCTTCGGCTGGCTATCGGACAAGATCGGCCGCAAGACCATCGTGCTGGCCGGCTGTTTGCTGGCGGCGCTTACTTACTTTCCGATCTTCAAAGGGCTTACCCACTTTGGCAATCCATCCATCGAGCATGCGGCGGTCAGTGCCCCGGTCGTCGTGATTGCCGACCCGGCAACATGCAGCTTTCAGTTCGATCCAGTGGGCAAGAGCAAATTCACCAGCTCGTGCGATGTGGCCAAGAGCTTCCTCGCCAAGAAGGGTATTCCTTATGCCAACCAGGCCGCCGCCGCAGGCAGCGTGGCGCAGGTAAGAGTCGGCGCTACGGTCATCGACTCCTTTGAGGGTACGGCGCTGGATAGTTCGACCTTTGCTGCCCAAGGCAAGGCCTTCGGTGCCAAGGCCGGTGCCGCTTTGAAGGCCGCCGGTTATCCGGAAAAGGCCGACCCGGCGCAAGCGAACTATCCGATGCTGGTGTTGTTGCTGGCGATCCTGGTGCTTTACGTCACCATGGTCTACGGACCGATCGCGGCTTGGCTGGTCGAGATGTTCCCGACACGGATTCGCTATACCTCGATGAGTTTGCCCTACCACATCGGCAACGGCTGGTTCGGCGGCTTCGTACCGACCATCGGCTTCATGCTGGTCGCATGGAAAGGCGATATTTACTACGGCCTGTGGTATCCGATCATTGTCGCGGTCGCCGGCTTTGTCATTGGCCTGCTGTTTCTTCGCGAGACCAAAGACGTCGACATTCGCGGTTAATCATATAGACGTCCAAATAATTTCCCTCACTCCATCCGCTCGCCGATGGCATGACAGAAGATCACCTGTCGTGCCGTCGGCGATGCCGCGTTTGGCCAAGGGCGCTTAGCGCTTCGATGCAAGGCGATCGTCAGGAGGAGGGCTTTTGCCGGTGCGCCATTGCTGCAGCTCATACTCAGACAATGATTCGTCGCGTGCGCCGGCGCTGATTCGCGCCTGTGCAAAAGCCAGCCCGGTCGCCAGCAGGCCGATCAGGCCGAGTAACAACCACAGACCCATCGCGCCACTGCTGTGACGGGTAAAGCAAAGGGCCAAGGAGAACAGCGTGCCGAGCAATAGAAGCCAGCGCATGAGGGCCTCATGTATCTAGGGATGGACAGTAACCTTGCCTGCAGGCCCTGGCTTGACGCCTGATCGGTGGGCGCGCGCAGCATAGCCAGCCGTGCGGGAATGTTGTCGGCATCACGTCACATCGGCGCGATGCGGGCGTAGCATGCGGACCTGGCGCAAGCGATAAGGGGCACAGCATGCATAAGCATCAGCCGGTGGATGAGACGGTCGGGCCTGGCCGCTTGTTTCGCGCGAGTGCTTGGCTGGGTGCCATGCTGGCGTGCCTGATCGATCATGCCAAGCCGGTGCGTGTCACGCTGCTGATCCTGCTGATCGCCGTTTTCGCGGCGGTGGGTGTCGATCAGGTTTCGGAGCTGTTTCTGTTCGCGGTATGGAGCGACCCCAGTACCGGGCGCTATCTTGGTTTGCTGGCAAGCAGCGCCGTGGCCGGCTTGTCGATCTGGTACGCCGCGCGCAATGCCTATCGCTTGCGTTATCCGCGTTGGCCGGCGCTGCAAGATCCGCGTGGCGCCGGCTTGCGCGACTGGATTCCGCGCTTGCTTGGCGCCTCGGTGCCGTTGCTGGTGTTGCTCGGTTATTTGCTGTCTTTACGCGGCGTGCAAAACGGCCCTTGCGGCATCACCATGAATTGCCAGCAACGCAGCTGGCGTGCCATGGGCTTGCTGCTGGAGTCGGCTTTTCTCATCGTATTCTTCATACGTCGTCGGCGCCTGATGAATGCCATGTGGCGGCGCATGAATGTCAGCGCCATCTGCACCGAGTCCAGTGACGATTCGCGGGTGACCCTGGTACGCGAGCTTGGCCGATTCCCGTTGTGGCTTTACGCATTCGCGATCGGCTTGAACATGGTCGTCACAGGGCTGATCGCCTGGCGGCCCGAGTTGCTGGACGGCATTGGGCCGCTGGCGATCCTGCTGATAGCGGCAAGCTTTTTCTGTCTCAGTGGCGGCTTTCTATGCATGCTGGCGGACCGCCGCGGCCTGCCGCTGCTAAGCAGCTTGCTGATGCTAAGCCTGTTGCTGCATGTGCTGCGGCTAAACGATAACCATCGCGTGCGGCAGTACCCGGCCATGAGTACGCACCAGCAGCCAGCGACTGCCGCGGCAGAGACACGGCCGAGCTTCGATGAATATGCCAAGGCATGGCTGGATGATCGCTGCGCAGGGCGCACAACTTGCCCGGTGGTGCTGGCTTCTAGCGAGGGCGGCGGTATTCGCGGCGCGGCGTGGACGGCGCTGGTGCTGGGCAGGTTGACCGATACGATGAATAGTCGATGGCCCAGCAAGACCGGCGAACCTTTGCTGGGGCGCTACATGTTTGCTGGCAGCGGGGTCTCCGGTGGCAGTCTTGGCCTGGCCAGCTACGTCGCCTTGCTGCATCAAGCCGTCGCGCCGGGAAACAGCGCGCCGGCAGGCAACCCGTTAGAGGCGGCTGCGCAAACCTTGCTCAACCACGATTTTCTGGCGCCGACGCTGGCCAACATGTTCTTTGTCGATTTCACTCAGCGCTGGTTGCCCGGCGCCTGGTTCGACGATCGCTCCCGCGCACTGACTCGGTCATGGGAATGGGCAGCGAGCAAGCAAGGCGTGAGCGCGTTCGCCGAGCCACTCAGCGCACTTTATCGAACCGCCAACGGGCAACTGGATACGCGCATGCCGGCGCTGTTTCTCAACAGCACGACGGTGGCCGAGGGGCGTCGCTTTATCCAGCATCCGTTTCGCCCGACGGCTATGTCAGCCCAGCCATCGCCGCCGTTGTCGGCCTGGACCGCCGCGTTCGATGGCTCGGTCTGGCTAGATCCGCGGGTGCCGCTGAGCGAGGTGGTGCTCAATAGTGCGCGCTTCACCTACCTTAGCCCGGCCGGCACGCTGGAAAGCGCGGCGACGCCAGCGCCCACCCCCGCTGAGCTGCAACTGGTCGATGGCGGCTATTTTGAAAACTCGGGTACCACGACGCTGCTGGAAGTGATGCGGCAATTACGCTCGATCGCGACGCAACGGGGACAAAGCCTGCGTTTTATCGTGCTGCATATCAGCAACGATCCGGACATCGCCGATTTCGTCACCCAGCACGATCCGGCGCATTTCCAACCGCTGTATTCAACCGCTTGTCCGGCGGTTTTAGGCTCGCCGAAGAATATTCTCAATGACGAGTTGACCGCGCCGCTGAAAGCCTTGCTCGATACACGCAGTGCTCGTGGTGAGTACGCCCGCATGCAGTTGCTACAAGGCCTGCAAATGAACCGGGCCGGGCTCACCCAAGGCGACATGCTGTGGCATTTCCGCCTGTGCCATGGCGATTACCCGATACCGCTGGGCTGGACCATCTCCGCGCCGGTATTTACCGAGTTGCAGCGCCAGCTACAGCAAAACTATCCGCTGGACGCGATGGCCCAGGCACTGCAAGAGCAGCTCAACCCACCGTAAGTGGATAAGTTCTTGCTGCCTCAAAAAGCCACCGTGACCGTGGTGTCGCGGCGATTGAGACGTCGTCGGCGCACACTTTGCAGATGATCGATCTTCCGCATCCGTTCAAAGGCCGTGGCGCCGCTTCCAATCCCGAGGGGCGCTTTGAATCCATTCGCCATCAGGCCGAGGACGACGGCTGGCAGCATGCCATGCTCGATGAAGATACGCCGCGCCCGCGTACCGAAGTCACCGAAGAGCGCGCGCGCAGCGCCATCACCCGCAATGATTCGCCGGATATTTATTTCACCCAGGCGGTAAACCCTTACCGCGGTTGTGAGCACGGTTGTATTTATTGTTTTGCGCGACCCTCGCATAGCTATCTGAATCTTTCGCCCGGGCTGGATTTTGAAACCAAGCTGCGTGCCAAGAGCAATCTGGCCGAGGTGCTACGGATGGATTTATCCAAGCCCGGCTACGTCATCAGCCCGATCAATATCGGCAGCAATACCGACCCATATCAGCCGATAGAGAAGCGTTGGAAGTTAACCCGCGCGGTGCTGGAGCTACTGGCCGAATGCCGCCACCCGTGCACCATCGTGACCAAGAACGCGATGGTCGAACGCGATCTGGATATCCTCGCGCCGATGGCGCGCGAGCGGCTGGTGCAGGTATTTGTGTCGGTGAATTCGCTGGATAACCAACTCGCCGCCAAACTGGAGCCGCGAGCCAGCGCGCCGCATCGACGGATCAAGGCCATTCGCGCCCTGGCCGAAGCGGGCGTGCCGGTTGGCGTGCTGGTGGCGCCGATCATCCCCGCCTTGAACGACAGCGATATGGAAGCGGTGCTGGAGCAAGCCGCCGACGCCGGCGCGCGTTGCGCTGGCTACACCACGCTGCGCCTGCCGTACGAACTCAAAGCCTTGTTTCGCGAATGGCTGGCGCTGCACGCACCGCAATGTGCCAGCCATGTGATGAGCTTGGTGCAGCAGATGAATGGCGGCCGTGATTACGACAGCGACTTCAGTACCCGCATGCGCGGACAAGGCGTCTTCGCCGAATTGCTGCGCCGTCGTTTTGAAGTGGCCTGCCGCAGGCATGGTTTTGCTCGATCACGCGAGTTGAAGCTGGATACGTCGCTTTTTGTGCCGCCGCGCAAGGTGTCGCCACAAGGCGAGTTGTTTTAGCGCGTGGTCATGCTGATCGACGCGGCAGGCGTCGATCAGCCAAAGCGCTGCTGTAGGTGAATCAGCTGCTGGCGGTTGTCACGGGCGATGACGCGAAAATCCGCACTCAGCTCGGGGTGCTCGGCAACGCGTTGCCAGAACACCGTGGCCCAGCTGACTGCTTGTTGCCAGTGTGGCAGTGTCGTCGGTGTTGGCGGCGGTGGTTGGTAATGGCGCGATGGCAGGCTGCCGTTGCTGGTCGGGCGATACAGCATGGGCAGCATGTCGTAGCTGGGGCTGGGAGTCAGCGGCAAGGTGTCGTCGAGAAAGAACGCAAGGTTGCCGAAGTGCATGTCGGTGTTGCCGATCATCTGGCCAAACCACCACAGCCGCTGGATCTGCGTTGCCGCTTCCACACTTAACCAGCCACCTTGTTGCATCCGCTCGGCCGCTGCCGCCCAGTGGTCGCGCACGCCATCATGCGCATCGCTCCACGCCGCCAATGAGATGACGCCGCGCCGGCCGTGGGCGCCGATGCGGTCGAAGCGGTCCGATTGCAGGCAGAGCCGGCCATCGGACCAGATCAACTCGCTGGCTGCGCTAGCCTCGCCATGCTCAGCGAGCACCTGGCCGGCAAGATGCTCGCCGATCAACAAATCGGCCCAGCGCCTACCTACCGGGTTTGCATCGACGCGCTCGGAGAACTTCACGATGACGTGCCGCGGGCTGCCATCCGTCTCAATGCACGCGGTGAACTTCGGTTGCTCGCCGGCTGCGAAGGAGCCGACTTGTTCGCCGGCGAGTATCGCGTCGGCCATGGCGGTATAACGCTGCGCACGGGCGATGGATGGTATCGGTTGGGCCGGCGCTCGTAGTGCGCGATCCAGCGAGGCCTCGCCGAGCACGAAGTTGCCTGGGGCATCTTCGCCGCGCAGCAAGAGCGCAGCGAGTACCGCATCGCTATCCCAGCGCAGGATGTCATCGCCAAGCCCGAGTTCGCGCGCGTAATGCTGGGCGAACAGACGGCCGAGAAAACCTTGTGGTCGCATGTCGTCCAGAAACCATGGCAGGCCGGGAAACAAGCCGTCATTGAATTCGTCGCGTAACCAAGGGGTTTGCTGTGCCGCGTCGAGCCAGCAACCGTCACCGTGCAAGGCGACCAGATGGCCAAAACTGTGTGCTCGCCCGTGGCTGTCGATACGATACAGCGGCCAGCGGTGACCCAATCCGCGGACATCGCGTACGGCGGCATAACGTGTGCTTCGCGCACGACCGATCTTGACGATCCGATCACCGGCGCCGGTAAGCAACCGCGAAACCGTGGGCTGACTGGTGCCAAGCGCCTCGCCTAACTCGCGCGCTGTCGCTATCCGACGTAGACGCAGGATAGCGAGTAGGCGGTCGAGCTCTGGCACACGGTTATTCATAAATGAATAGATAGTTGAATAGATACTCCAAGTTAAGTAGAAGTAAATTCAAAGACTTAGCTGTATTTTTCACTAATTTAGTGAATAGATATTCGGGGCAATGGGCGGCTTATGGTGGTCGCTAGAGATACTTCTGGAACCACAGCAACGCCCGCTGCAACACATCGCGCTGATTCGCCGGATTGGCAAAGCGATGTCCCTCGTTGGGGTACACCACCAGCGAGGTCGGTACGCTTTGCGCGCGCAGCGCATGCCAGAACTCGAACGACTGCGGTGCCGGGCATTCGGCATCGCGTTCGCCGACGACCACCAGGGTGGGTGTTTTCACCTGCTTGATGAAGTTGATCGCCGAGCTTTTGGCGTAGACCTGCGGATCGTCGTAGACCGAGGCACCGAAGAACGGCGTCATCCATTGGTCGATCAGATTCTGGCCGTAGTAGCTCTGCCAGTTGGCGATACCGGCACCGGCCACCGCGGCACGAAAGCGCGAGGTCTGGGTGACGCCGAACATGGTCATGAAACCACCGTAGCTCCAACCGGTAAGGCCGAGGCGTTTGTCGTCGATGGGATACTTCTTTTCGATCGCGTCGACGCCGGCGAGCACGTCGCGCAAATCGCCGTAGCCGAAGTCTTTGCGGTTGGCCTGTACGAACGCCTCGCCCTGGCCATAGCTACCGCGCGGGTTAGGCATGAAGACGAAATAGCCCAGGGCGGAAAACGGCACGCCGCCGAAACCGACGTTCGGCCAGCGCGGAATCACCGCCCCCGAAGGGCCGCCATGTACATCGACAATCATCGGATACGACTTGCTGGCATCGTAATCGGCTGGATACAGCAACCAGCCCTGGATGTGCCGGCCGTCGTGATCCCACTCCACCGATTCGGCCTTGCCCCAATCTTGCTTGAGGCCGGCATTGATGCTGGTTACCGCCGGCGGCGCCTGTGTGCCCAGTGCACCGGCGTGTACTTCCGCGGCCGTGTTGTAGCTGCTCTGGACGAAGGCGATCTGCCGTTGATCGCGCGACAGCGATAAGCCCATTTCCGCACTGCCATCGCCGATGGTGGCGGGCAGGGTAAACAAGATACGGTCGGGTTTTGCCGCGCCGTCTGCGATGGTGTATTCGGCCACCTGGCTTTGGCCATTGCTGAACTGCGCGACCAACAACTGCTGCGCATCAGTCCAGGCCAGCCACGAGGGCGTGACATGAATGCCTGGGGTGAGGTTTACCGGGGCTGCGCCGCCCGCCGAAGCAACGCTGTAAATGTCGCCGCCGGTAAAGCCCTCATCGCTCATCAAGCCGCCGATAAAAGCGATCTGGCTGCCATCGGGCGACCAGATCGGCAATGCCATTTGCAAGCCTTTCAAAGGGCCGGTGACGGTGGCTGGATCGACCAAGGTCGTCGCTGCCGCATCAGGCTGTGCGTTCTGCACATAAAGCTTGGCTACCCACCAATTGTTATCGCCCGGCGGCGGTGCGCCGATATAGGCGATGCGCCCGGCATCGGGCGACCAGGAGAACTCATACACATACATCTGCGCAGGGCTGAGTTGATGCACTTCGCCGCCGTCCGCCGACACCGTGGCTACGCGCTGAATTTCCAGCCCGTCGACGCCTATTTCGCCAATCGACGGCCGTGCCGCGGCCAACGCGCTGGCGCGTCGCGTGGCACCGACGACATACAGAAACCCCACACTTTTGCCGTCGCGCGACCAGCGCAATGCATGCGCATAGCCGCTAAGCGTAGCCAGCCGCCTGGGTGCCGCATCGCTGCGGGTGTCGGTGACGTAGAGATTTTTCTGCCGGCCCTCCGCGCCGGCCGTACGGCTGCCGCAGTCGGAAAGAAAAGCCAGATGGCGCGAATCCGGTGCCCAACTGACATCGGTCTCGCTGCAGCTAAGCGGCTTTTCCGACAAACCCACATGGCGAACCTTGCTGCCATCGATTTGCGCGACTTCGATGGTTGGGCGTCCCTGGCCGTGCACTACCCAGGCCAGTTGCTGGCCATCGGGCGAGAGCGCCACCGAATCAAAGGTTTGCTGCTTGCCCAATCCAGCCAGCAGGTTTTCGATCCGTGGATCGACGTGGGCGGTATCCGCGGCGGCCAGGGCAGGCAACATCAGCCAGGCCAGAAGCAAAGGGGATAGCGAGCGGAGGGCAGTCGGGCTGAGCTTGGGCATGGGCAGACGTCTCGGTCAGGCAAGGCAGATATGCACGCTACAGCTTGGTTTGCCCCGATCCAAGTGCAAGACTGTCTGGCCCTTGTGCAGCAAGAGCCGGTTGATGAGCCACGCCCCTATTCATCTGCGCCGCGCCGTCCGTGCCGATGCCGAGCGGGTGGTGCCGCTGTTGGTCGAGGCGATCGATCACATCGCGCTGCAACTGGCCGGCGTCGATCACTGGATGGCCGCCGTGCCGCTGTTCCGGCACTGGTTCGAGGCCGTGGGCAACCGTTATAGCCATGACTATGTGTTGGTCATGGAGATCGGCGGGGAGCTGGCCGGGGCGCTGCTTGCCTATCCCGGGCGCGACGAAGCCTTGCTGGCGAAGCCGGTGCTTGCCTTGCTGCGGGAACGTGAGCCGTCAGCCGAGCATAGGCATGACATCGAAAGCGCGCCGGACGAGTTTTACCTGGATGCGCTGACCATCGCGCCAGCGCACCGTGGTGGCGGTCACGCAGCGCGGCTGATCGACGCCGCCTGCGCGTATGCATTGGAACAGGGTCACCAGCGCGTCGGTTTGCTGGTGGACTTGGACAAGCCCCGGGTGAAGCAGCTGTACCAGCGGCTCGGGTTTACGGTGGATGGCGAGCGCACCGTGGCCGGGCATCGCTACGAGCACATGATTCGTCATCTGCCCGCTTAAAGCAGGGTTTCTTCGGCCTCCTCTGTGCCTGAAGAGCGGGCCGTGTCGCTTACTTGGCGGCGTTCGCCAGCCCGGCTTTTGCCGCAATCTTGGCGCGAATGAGTGGCATCGCTGCCATGGTTGCCCGCTCACCCTCCAGGATCACCTGGTTCTTCTGCTCGAAATCGGTGGCACCGACCTGGCCGACTTTCGGGCGGATCACCACATCGGCGCGAGACAATTCCTGCTCGCCGAGCTTCTGACCCATGATGCTGATCGATTGATTGACGATGCCGAGCATGCCGTTGGGATTGCTGCCGCTGGCCTTGCTGGAGATATCCACCGCGATCACGATGTCCGCGCCCAGTTCGCGCGCGGCATCCACCGGCACCGGGCTGACCACGCCGCCATCGACATAATGCTTGCCGCTGATCTCCACCGGTTCGAACACGCCGGGGATGCTACTGGAGGCACGCACCGCCTGGCCGGTATTGCCGCGCACGAACACCGTGCGCTGACCGGTTTCCAGTTGTGTGGAAACCGCCGCAAACGGCAGCTTCAACTTCTCCAGCGGACGGTTGCCGACCAGCTGATTCATGAAATCCTGCAGCTTCTGGCCTTGCACCAGGCCGCCACTGAACAGGCGTACGTCGCGGATTTTCGATTCGTCCAGGGCGAACGCCTGCTCCTGCAACTGAAACGGGTCCATGCCGCTGGCGTACAGCGCACCGACCACGGCACCGGCGCTGGTACCGGACACCACGTCGGCATGAATACCGTTGGCCTCCAGCATCTTGATCACCCCGATATGCGCAAAGCCCTTGGCGGCACCACCGCCCAAGGCCAGGCCGATGCGCAGTTTGACTGGTGCCGGCGGCGGCAACGGTGGCGGCACCGGCGGTTTGGAGTGCAGCGTGCAGGCACTTAACAACGCGACGGCGAGCAGCGGCAAGGCGCGTCGAAAAGAGCGGGGGGCGGTCATGCATTGTAGTTGCCTCTTGCTGGCAGTAATGAGGCAATCCGGCGCGCGTTGTCTGCCGTTCAAGCCGTGCCGTACAACTGCTCGGCACGTTGAAACAAAACCCAGCTGGTGGCGATGTACTTGTCGCCGCCTTGCGGCCGGTTGCCGCGATGGGTATGGGTGAACGCAGCCGGTGCGAGTAGCAGGCTGCCGGTACGTGGGGTGATCTTGCGCTGCTGATGCACGAACTCGGTTTCGCCTTCGGCGAAGCGATCATTGAGATAAATCGTCCATAGCAGATGACGATGCAGGGTTTGCGCGTCGGGGTCTTTCGGATAGAGCTCGCAATGCCAGTACGGGTAGCCGCCTTGGCCGGCCCGGTAGCGTTGCAGGTTGATCGAGCCGGGCACAAACACTTGTCGCACCAGCGCGCCCAAGGTGGCCTCGTCCATGCCGCTGAGGTCATCGCTATGTAACCGCCGCAGCGCTCCGCTGCTGGGGTCGGGTATCTGCAACATCAACGGTGCGATCAGCGTGTAGGGGTAGCGCCGCACATACGCCGTGAGGCCGGCAAGCATGGCCAGATTCAAGGCGGTTTCGGCATCGCGCCAATCGGGCCGGCCGCTGATGGTGATGTCGCCGCTGTCTTTCAACTCGGGGTAAACCCCGCTGCCGACCCGCCCGGGAACCACCTGGCCGCTGTGCTCGAAGCGCTCGATCAGGCTGGCGCAATGCTCGTTGCTGAGCACGCCGTCATAGACCTCGATGAAATCGTCATTCATGCGACCCGCCGGCTCTCATGGATAAAAGAAGGGTTGTGTACGGCTTTCCTGTTCTGGTTTATAGCGCGCTGCCGCCGAATGGGTCGATGAGCTGCACCAACAAGCTACGAGCTTTCGACTTAGTCCGGAGACCGCGTCGAGCGTCCGGTCGTTGCCTGGCCGGTGCAGGTGGATGGAGCAAGGGGGCTGCAGAACGAGCGTTGATGCCGTCGGCTGTTTTCTCCCCCGCGGGGGAGAAAACATTCCGCAAGGCCTCAGCCTTGCGCGCCGTCGGCGGCCACGTGGTAACGGGTGGCCACTTCGACTTCTTTTTTCGAACCCAGGAACACCGGCACGCGCTGGTGCAAGGCGGTGGGTTGCAGGCTCATGATGCGTTCGCGGCCGGTGGTGGCGGCGCCGCCGGCCTGCTCGATGATGAAGGCCATCGGATTGGCTTCGTACATGATGCGCAGCTTGCCGCCCTGGGCCTTGATCTTGGCGTCCAGCGGGTAATAGAACACGCCGCCGCGAGTCACGATGCGGTGTACGTCGGCCACCATCGAGGCGACCCAGCGCATGTTGAAATCCTTGCCGCGCGGGCCTTC
The DNA here is from genome assembly GCF_026283955.1 of Dyella silvatica. Lineage (GTDB taxonomy): Bacteria > Pseudomonadota > Gammaproteobacteria > Xanthomonadales > Rhodanobacteraceae > Dyella_C > Dyella_C silvatica. The sequence continues at coordinate 22,670 of NZ_JAPDPE010000059.1, forward strand.
CTTGCCGGCCAGCAGTTCACCGATATAGCGCTGCATCGGCGCTTCCCAGTGGCGCTGGTTGGACATGTTGATGGCGAACTCGGTGGCTTCTTCCGGAATCTTTATGTCGCGGCGGCTGAGTACAAAGCTGCCGACTTCGCGATCCAGGGTGAACTCATGCGTGCCATGGCCAAAGGTCAGCACCAGCACGGTGGCCGGGCCATACACCACATAACCTGCGGCCAGCTGGGTGGTGCCGGGCTGGAGAAAATCGACAGCCTTCGGCTCGACCACGCCATCCGGGCAACGCAGCACCGAGAAGATCGTGCCGACCGAGATATTCACGTCGATGTTGGAGCTGCCGTCGAGCGGGTCGAACAGCAACAGGTGATTGCCCTTGGGATACATGTCGGGAATCGGCTGCGGGTCTTCCATTTCCTCCGAGGCGCAGGCGGCAAGGTGGCCGCCCCAGGCATTCGCTTCGAGCAGGATCTCGTTGGAGATCACATCCAGCTTCTTCTGTGCTTCGCCCTGGATATTCATGCTCAGCGCATCGGCCGAGCCTGCCATACCCAGTACACCGCCGAGGGCGCCCTTGTTGGTGGCGACGGCACTGCGCTTGCAGGCGCGGGCGACGACTTCGATCAGCAGCGAAAGCTCGGCGTTGACGTGGCCGGCACGGCGTTCCTCGATCAGGAACTGGATCAGCGAAATGGACTTCATGGCAGGCCCGAAAAGTAGGGAACGTGCATTGTCCCGGCTATGCCCGCGCGACGCCAGCTACCGGTCACTACTGACAACACGTTGGCAGCAGCAGGGGCTCAAGCTTTCTTAGTGCGCAGGGCACGCCTAGGAGCTAAAGCATGCTGAATCCGATCGTTAACAACTGGTTTGAGATCCCGGTCCGCGACATGGGCCGCGCCGTGAGCTTCTACGAGGCCAGCCTGGAAACCACGCTCAAGAACGAGTTGTTCGGCGGCATGGAGTTGGCGATTTTCCCTTACGACGAGGCGACTCATGTCACCGGATCGTTGTTGAAGATGGAGCACTGCGAACCCTCGATGCACGGCAGCACGGTGTATCTGAGCGTGGACGACGTGGCCGCCACGCTGACCCGGATCGAGGCAGCCGGTGGCTCGGTGATCGTGCCGCGCACCGTTTTACCGGAAGGCCGTGGCTGTTTTGCGCAGTTCGGCGACAGCGAAGGCAATCGCGTCGGGTTGTGGGCGCAACAGTGAGGAGGGCGCTTATGAGCGGGAGAGAGATGATGCGAGATACCGTGTATTTCCTGGTCTTCGATGACTTTATCGATTGGGGGGCGGCGCTGGCCTTGTGCGAGATCCGCCGTCCCGGCGAGTGGCGAGTGCAAACCGTCGGCTTTACGCGGCAACCGGTGACCTCGATGGGGGGCCTGCAGGTACTGCCAGACCTGAGCCTGGATCAGCTCGACCTGGATCGCGCGGCCTTGCTGATTTTCCCGGGTGGCCATCAGTGGGAACACGGCCACGGCGAAGCGGCGGCCGCTGCCGCCCAGCGGGTTTACGCGGCCGGAGCGCCGGTGGCGGGTATTGACACCGGCGTACTGCCGCTGGCCCGTGCCGGCCTGCTCGACGATTGCCGCCACACCGGCAACTGGCCCGGCCATATCGGCCTGCATGCACCCGAATACGCTGGCGCGGAGCAATACGACGCCACCGTGCTGGCGGTGAGCGATGGCGGGGTGATCAGCGCGAGCGAGTTGGGCAGCGTGGAGTTTGCCCGCGAGGTCATCCGCACCCTGGATCTATACAACGCGACGGACCGCGAGCACTGGTATCGATTGTTCAAACATGCCGTACCGCCGCCGTGGTTCGGTGGCGAGACCGCGATTGCCGCCTGAGAGAGTGAAGCCATGAGTATGTCGATAGAGCGTGTTTTGGCTGCTTACCGCCCGTTGTACCTGCGTGGCTTGCTGATGGACGGCCAATATCGTCTGCCGGCCAAGCCCGAGCCGCAGCCTCCGGCAGTTCCGGTTTCCGCGAAACCCGAGGCATGCCGTGATATCGCCCTGCCGGGCAAAGCCCTTGCCGGAGTGCCCGCATGAACAAGCCCGATCTCGTCAGGACATATCACGGCAGTTGTCATTGCGGTGCCGTGCGTTACGAAGCGGACATCGACCTGAGCGCGGGCACGGGCAAATGCAACTGCTCGTACTGCGGCAAGGTTCGCGAGTGGGGCGTGATCGTCAAACCGCAGGCTTTCCGGCTGTTGTCGGGTCAGGACGACCTGACCAATTACCAGTTCGGCACGCGCTGCATGGATCATTGGTTCTGCCGCCGCTGTGGCCTGCACTCGTTCGGGCAAGGCTATCTGGAAGAGCTTGGCGGCGCGTATTACTCGGTCAATGTCGCCTGTCTCGACGACGCCCCGCTGGACGTTTTGATCGACGCCCCGGTTCGTTACTTCAACGGGCGCGACAATGACTGGATGTCGGTGCCAGCCGAGACCAGGCATTTGTGAGCGTCCAGGCTCCATATCGGCGCCTCCCCGCTGGCGATGTGATCGGGGAGGCGCTCATCGGGCATGACCTGTGTCTCAGGATATGCGACGCCATCTCGGTCATGATTAGCCGATGCGCCGTGCCGATCGCCTCTTTCTCATCATTCATGCCCTGCGGGGGCGCCGTACTGCCTTGCAGGCACGGCAGCTCGCCGAGACCCTCGGCGTATCGCTGCGCACCGTCTACCGTGACGTGGCCGACTTGCAGCTCTCCGGCGTACCGATCGAAGGTGAGGCGGGCGTTGGCTATGTGCTGCGCAAAGGCTCGGATATCCCGCCGCTGATGTTTACCGCCGACGAGCTCGAATCGTTAGTAGTCGGCACGCGCTTTGTACGTGCCTTCGCCGGCGCGCGGCTGGCCCAGGGCGCGCAGGCGGCCCTGTTGAAGATCGAGGCGGTGTTGCCACCGGACCTGCGTGAGCGCGCCGCGCATACGCGCATTTTTGCGCCGATCTGGCGCGGCAAGAACAAAAGCGATTTCGCCATGCTGATCGACCGCTTGCACGCGGCGATTGCCGATAACCAGGTGCTGCGCCTGGACTATCGCGATGAAGCCGGCCGCGGCAGCATGCGCGAAATTGAGCCGCTGTGCCTGGCGTTCTGGGGCGGCGCCTGGACATTGGGCGCGTGGTGCCGGTTGCGCCAGGATTTTCGCAATTTCCGCCCCGACCGGATTGCCGAATGCACCGCGGCCGACGAGCACTTCACCGAGATCGAAGGCCGTGATTTGAACGCCTACCTCAAATCGATGAGCAACGAATACGCCAGCATGGAATAGCTGCCGCGCGGCGATGGAGGGCGTTGCCCGGGGAGTCGTCGCACTTTCGCAAGTTTTCACCTTCCGTGGCTCGGAGCATCAGCCATAGGCTCGGCTCGAAGTTTTGCCCAGCGCCGGTTACCCTCGACACCACCAAAACCGATGGAGTTGTCGATGTCCACACCGAGCGTGCGCCATCCACTATTGTCGGTCGCCCCCGACAAACTTCGTCCCACCCAGTTGACGGTTGGCAAGGCCGAGGTGGCCGCCAAGCGTGAAGAATGGCGTGGGCTGGGCAAAAAGAAGCGCAAGGAGCTGCTTGCCGCGCAGTGGTTTCCGGGCATTCTCGGCCCCAAGGGCAAGGTTTATATCGTCGATCACCATCATCTCGGCCTAGCCCTGCTGGAAGAAGGTGTAGGCAGCGTGCCGGTGTTGGTGCAGCGTGATTTCTCCTGGCTGGAGCCGGACGTGTTCTGGCGTACGATGGAATTCAGTCGCTGGGCGCACCCGTATGACGCGCATGGTCAGCGCACCGCCTATGAGGCGTTTCCGACCAGTTTGACCAGCCTGACCGACGATCCTTATCGCACCCTCGCCGCGCGGGTACGCGTGGCTGGCGGTTGCGCCAAAGACGCGACCCCGTATGCGGAGTTTCTGTGGGCGGATTTTTTCCGTCGCCAGCTTAAGCTCAGCGGCGGCAAGGTCACCGAGAAAGTGCTGCAACAGGCGTTGCCGCTGGCGCATAGCCACACGGCCGCCTACCTGCCCGGGTGGAGCGGCACGATCGAATGAACGGACCGGCGATGTCTACCGCGGCCCCGGACAGCAAGGGCTCGGGTTTGGGCATAGGCATCGATTTATTGGCCGGGCTGTCGATAGCCGGCCTGTTATTGCCCGAGGCGGTGGCGTATTCCGGCATCGCCGGATTGCCGCCACAAGCGGGTGTGATTGCCTTGTTTGCCGGTCTGGTCTGTTACGCACTGATCGGGCGCAGCCGCTATGCCATCGTTTCGGCGACATCGTCGTCAGCCGCGGTGCTGGCGGCCGGCACATTGGCGCTGGCCGGTCCTGATGGGGCTTCGCGCGTCTTGATCGCAGCCACGCTGGTGTTGCTCACCGGCGCGTGTTTCTTGATCGCCAGCGCAGCACGGCTGGGTGGCATCTCGCATCTGATCGCGCGGCCGGTGTTGCGCGGTTATACCTTTGGGCTGGCCTGCGTGATCGCGCTCAAACAGTTGCCCAATTTGTTTGGTGTAGCGGCCCCGCACGGTGATTTCGCCCCGCGCTTGTTGGTATTGCTGGTGCAGGAGCTGGCGCAGGTCAACCCCGCCAGCGCCGGCGCCGGGGTCGTGGCGCTGCTGTTGCTGTTTCTGTGTGAGCGATTGCGCCGGTTGCCGGGCAGCCTGTTGGTCATCGTGCTTGGCGTGGCGGCTTCCGGCTGGCTTGCCGGCCATGGTGTGAGCTTGACCGGGGTGATTGAGCTGGCGCCGACCTGGGCCTGGCCGACCTGGCCTAGACAAGGACAGTGGCTGCCAGGCATCGAGTTGGCCGCCGCGCTGTTGTTGATTCTGTATGCCGAGTCGTACAGCGCGATTCGCAGCTTTGCCTTGAAGCACGGCGATAGCGTCAGTGCGAACCGCGACCTTGCCGCCTTCGGTGTGGCCAATCTGGTCTCCGGCTTATTCCATGGCATGCCGGTCGGCGCGGGCTATTCGGCGACGTCGGCCAACGATGCGGCCGGCGCGCGCTCGCGCCTGGCCGGGCTGGTCGCTGCGGCCACGATCTTGCTGATGGTGTGGTTGCTATTGCCATGGATCGAGCGGATTCCCGAGCCAGTGTTGGCGGCCATCGTGATTCACGCGGTAAGCAAGTCGTGGCGGCTGACGGTGTTCACGCCCTATCTGAAATGGAGACGCGATCGGCTGGTGGCGTTAGCGGCGGTGCTGGCGGTGCTCACCTTGGGCATTCTCAATGGCTTGCTGGTGGCGATTGCCTTTAGCCTGGCGATGTTGCTGCGACGTCTGGCCACGCCGCGCCTGAGCGTGCTCGGGCGATTGGCCGATGGGCATGATTTTGTCGATATCGCCCAACATCCCACGGCGACCGAAATCGCTGGCGTGTTGATTCTGCGGCCGGAAGAGCCGCTGTTTTTCGTCAACGCCGAATCGACCCTGGCCATGGCGCGAAGCCATGTCAGCCAGCCGGCGCAGGTGCATGCCGTAATCCTCAGCCTGGAAGAATCGCCCGACCTGGATGGCACCGCGCTGGAGGCCTTGGCGGATTTTGCCGACTGGCTCAGTGCGCGCAGCATCGTGCTGCGGGTGGCTCGGGTGAAAGACCCGGTGCGCGAATTGCTGCTGCGCGCGGCATTACCCCAACTTCCACCACAGGCGCTGGACGACTGGAGCGTGGAAGATGCTGTCAGATTGACCGCCACGGCAGCGCAACCGCCGCTCTCGCCATCGAACAAGGAATCTCTGTAGTGAAGCAAGCAACACGTACGACCCTGTGGCTGGCACTGGCCGCCCTGGTTTTGGCGGCGCCGGTGTGCACGACGCTGGCCGCTGAGGGGCAAAGCACCGATGTGCGATTCCGCCAGGTTTATGAGCAAGAGTGGAGCTGGCGTACCGGTCAATCGGGCATCCAGAACTCCGGTGAGGCGCAGCCGAACAACGGCCGCCTGGATCGTGTCGATGCGGCCAGTCAGCAGCAGCGGCTGGATCGTTGGCAGCAAGTGCTTGGTCAGCTCGACGGCATCGATGTGAAACAGCTGTCGCCGGAGGAGCAAATCAACTACGCGGTGTATCGCGCGCAAATCCAGAACCTGCTCGCGGTACAGCAGTTCAAGCAATGGCAGATGCCCTTCAATAGCGACTCGGCATTCTGGAGCGATCTGGGTTACGAGCTGGGCAGCGACGATCTGCACACCGTGCAGGATTACCGCCATTACATCGAGCGTCTTGGGCAGGTGCCGGCCTATTTTGGCCAGCAGATCGACAACATGCGCGATGGCCTGGCGCGTGGGTTTACCGTGCCGCGTGCGGTGTTGAATGGCCGCGATGTATCGATTGCCGCGGTGGCCGAATTGAAAGACCCCACGCAGAGCAGCTTTTATCGGCCTTTCGACAAGTTGCCGGTGGCGGTTTCTGCCGCCGAAGCCGTGCAGCTGCAGAGCGAGGCCCGTCGAGTCATCGCCGACAAGGTGATTCCCGCGTACGCCCATCTGCTGGTTTTCTTCCGCAATGAGTACCTGCCCAAGGCGCGCACGACGCTAGCGGCCGAAGCCATGCCCGATGGCAAAGCCTGGTATCGCCAGCAAATCATCGAATACACCACGCTGGATCAAAGCCCGGATGCGATTCATCAGATCGGTTTGCAGCAGGTCGATAAAATTCACGCCGAGATGGTCAAGACCATGCAGGCCAGCGGCTTTAAAGGCAGCTTCGCCGAGTTTCTGCATTTCTTGCGTACCGACCCGCAGTTCTACGCCAAGACGCCCGATGAGTTGCTGATGCGTAGCGCATGGGTGGCCAAGCAAACCGATGCGCAGCTGGGCAAGTTGTTCGGCCGCTTGCCGCGGCAGCGCTTTGCCATCGTGCCGGTGCCCGACGATATTGCGCCGTACTACACCTCCGGTCGCGGCGGTGCCAGCAGTTACTTGGTCAATACCTACGACTTGCCCTCGCGCCCGCTCTACAACATGCCGGCGCTGACCTTGCATGAGTCGATGCCGGGTCACTCGCTGCAATTGGGTTTGGCGGCCGAGCAGCGCGATCAACCGGCCTTTCGCCGTGATGGCTATATCTCGGCCTACGGCGAGGGCTGGGGTTTGTACGCCGAGTATCTCGGCAACGAGATGGACATTTACAAGACGCCGTATGAGCGCTTCGGTTACCTCACCTATCAAATGTGGCGTGCCTGCCGGTTGGTGGTCGATACCGGCATCCATCACCTGGGCTGGAGCCGCAGCCAGGCGATCGACTACATGACGCAGAACACCGCGTTGTCCGACCGCGAAATCGCCAACGAAGTCGATCGCTACATCAGCTGGCCGGGACAGGCGCTTAGTTATGAACTGGGCTACTTGAAGATGCTCGACCTGCGTCATAAAGCCGAGCAGGCCCTCGGCCCGAAGTTCGACATCCGACACTTTCACGACACTGTACTCGCCTTGGGCTCGGTGCCGCTGCCGGTGCTGGAGCAGCGCATCGACCGATTTATTGCCGATGGTGGCCCGGAGCCGGATTTCGGCTGCGATTGTGCCAAGAACAAGGCGCCATAAGCTAGCGCTAAGCCGTACCTTTGCCTTTTATATCAATGAAATGGCGAAGGTGCGGCGATGTCGGCCCGGGCCGGATACCGCTTAGCTGCGGCCCGATAGTTAGGCGATTGTGATACTGGCGTGTAGGTGCATATGTGAAGTATTATGCAAAACAACTACACGAGGAGAGTTTCTCATGGTGGCCCACCTCCTGCCTGAAACGGTACCCGCGGCTGATCTCAGTGGTCCGGCGTTACGTGCTTTTTTCAATCTGGCCGAACGTTGGGAGCTGCGTATCGCCGACCAACGCAAATTGTTGGGAGAGCCACCCGAGTCGACGTTCTACAAATGGAAGCGTCATCAAAGCGGCGGCCTGAGTCGCGATGTGATTGAACGCATCAGTTACCTGCTCGGTATTTATAAAGATTTGCAAATTCTGTTTCCGGATCCGAAGCAAGCCGACAGCTGGGTGCATCGACCGAACCAGGCGCCGCTGTTCGGTGGACAGTCGGCGTTGCAACGCATGTTGTCAGGT
>NZ_JAPDPE010000005.1 GCF_026283955.1 Dyella silvatica
GATAGACGTCATGCGCCGCCGTGGCCGGCGACACTTCATCGATATAGCCGGCGGGCAAGGCCTTGCCGTAACGATTGGCCAGCACCACACCGTCTTGATCGCCACGCGTCTGCACCAGGGCATCGCGCAAATCGTCGTGCCAATTGCGAGCGATCGCGGCAACCTGCTGCTCCAGTGCCTGTGCGTCGAACTCGACGTAGTCATTTACCTTGGGACGCAGCACCACGTACAAGCGCGCCAAGGCGGTTTCGCCCATCAGCACTTCGGAATCGACGTGCTCGGCGTGCAGGGTTTCGCGCAAATGACTGACGATGCGTTCGCGCACCGTGGTGTTCAAACGCTCGCGCGGCACGAACACAATGCAGGCAAAGAAACGGCCATAGCGGCCACGGCGTACAAACAAACGGGTGCGCGCGCGCTGGCGCAACTCAAGGATGCCGGTGGCGACTGCCTCGAGTTCATCTTCGCTGCTCTGAAACAGCTCATCGCGCGGCAACGACTCAAGGATATGGCGCAGCGATTTACCCGAATACGAATCGCGCTTGAGGCCGGAGCGGTCCAATACGGTTTCGACTTTCTTGCGCACCATCGGCACGTCTTGCGGACGCGCCATATAAGCGTTGGAAGAGAACAAACCAAGAAAACGCTGCTCGGCAATCGGCCGACCGTTGGCGTCGAACTTCAACACGCCGACGTAATCCATATAGCCCGGGCGATGCACCACCGAGCGCGCATTGGTCTTGGTCAGAATGATCGCGTCTTCGGCACCCGACTGCGGCAGGTCATTGGCAATCAAGCTGCGCAGCGAGCGCGGCGCTACCGAGCGTTCGCCTTTTTGCAGGATGCCCTGACCCGAAGCCTCATTGGCACGCAACACCTGTTCGCCATCGGCGTCGGCGACTTCGTATTCGCGATAGCCCAGGAAGGTGAAATTGTCATCGGCCAACCAGCGCAGAAATTCGCTGGCCTCATGCACCGAGGCCTGGTCCAGCGGCAGCTTGCGCTGCGGCAACTCATTGGCAATGGCCAATGCTTTCTCGCGCATGTTTGGCCAGACATTGACCGACATGCGCACATCGTCCAGCGCAAACTCAAGCTGCGCCTTCAGTTGAGCCTGCTCGGCGTCGCTCGCGACAAGGTCAAGCTCGAAATGCATGACCGACTCCGGCGCGCCAGCCTCGTCGCCCAAGCGTTGCAATTTTCCGGAAGCATCGCGAACTACCTTGATCACCGGGTGGATCACCGCATGAATCTGCCGCTGGGCCGCCACGATCATCGTCACGGTATCGACCAGGAACGGCATGTCGTCGGTGACCACCTGGATCAGGCTACGGCCGGTATGCCCGGTCTCCTGACTTATCACACGCACCGAGGCGCGGCCAGGCTGACGCTGCTGCATGAAATCAAGCAGGCCGACAACCGCGGAGGCCCATTCGGCCGTGGAATGCAAGTTGAGGTCGCCGCGGGGGATCCGCGCGAAGAACGCGTCGATAAAAATTTGCGCCTCTTCAAGGCGCATGGACGAAAAACCGGTTTTCTTCAGTTCTTCAGAAATGACAGTTTGGATTGAGCCGTCATTGGCCGCACGAATTGCATTCATGGCATCTACTAGTCAGTGGAAACGGAAGTGGCACACAAAGCTCTGGAAGGATACGCCGGGCATGCAGGCTAATCCACCGTTAGCGCCGCCAAACTTCACTTTGCGGCATGCTTCGACAGCTGCCGTTTCATCTGTCGCGAGCCGACATTCGTCCCTCGCCCATCATCGCGAACCCCACGATGACCATGCAGTTATAAGATTCGCGGTGAGGCGAACTTCGTCCGCTTTCAGAAATCACCCATTCGCATGCCGATGAGCGGTACACCGACGCGTGTTCAACCTGCCCCTCCCATACCTGTGCGCAGGTCGCGCAGGCGAGTCGCCATGATCGCCGCAACCGTCGCATATCCATTGACGCCATGAACCGTCCGGGATACATCTGCCGCCGAACATCTGCTGGCTAGCTCCATGCCGCCAAGCCCCTACCGACCCGTGCACCATCAGCCCGGCCAGCCAAAAGCTGTTACTAGTCGCAGCCATTTGTCACGTGCCAATTTGGGGCTAGATCTTCTCCGTCAATAAATTGTAAACTGACCGGTATAGTCACCCCCAGGTCCCAAGCCAGCCGTATCTCCTGTCATCACGCGGCGTTGATACTGCGTGCCGTTATGGTCGTGAGTTCACTTATCCTGCACCTGCCAATAACAAAGACGAATGGCACAAGACACTGCGGCACTACATCCTTAAACAGTAAGGTCTTTATGCTCCGCCTACTGATGCAGTCTGCGTTTACCCACTTCGATCACATTAAGAATGGAGTCCCCATGAAGTCCTCGTCACTGCGCACACCCATGTTGTGCCTTGGCCTGCTCGCCCTGACCGCCTGTGGCGGCAAGAAAGAGCAAGGTCCGCCGCAGATGCCGCCGCCGGAAGTGGGGGTCATCAACGCTCAGCCGCAGAGCACCCCCTTGACCAAGGACTTGGTCGGCCGTTTGTCGGCCTTCCGCAGCGCCGATGTGCGCGCCCGCGTCTCCGGTGTACTGCTCAAGCGTGTCTATAAAGAAGGCACCGACGTCAAACAGGGCCAGGTGATGTTCGAGATCGACCCGGCCGTGTACCAGGCTTCGGTCAATTCGAGCGCGGCCAACCTGGCGTCCGCCCAAGCCACCTATGTCAACAATCACAAGGCAGCCGAACGCTTTCGCCAACTGCGCCCCCAGGGTTTTGTCTCGCAGTCCGACCTGGACACCGCCGAAGCCAACGAGCGCTCCTCCGCCGCCTCGGTCAAGCAGTTCCAGGCCGCCGTGGATAGCGCCCGCGTCAACCTTGGCTTCACTCGCGTGGTCTCGCCGATCGACGGCCGCGCCGGCCAGCAGCAGGTCACCGAAGGCACCATCGTAGGCAATGGCAATGCCGATGGCGGCGCCGGCTCCACCCTGCTTACCACGGTCGAACAACTGGATCCGCTGTACGTCAACTTCACCGTCGGCTCGGCTGACCTGGACCGGCTGCGCTCGGCACAGACCCGCGGCAGCGTGGAGCTATCCGATCAGAACAAGACCACCGTACAGATCACCCTGCCGGACGGCAGCAAATACGATCAGCCAGGTACCCTGGATTTCTCCGACTCCGCGGTTGACCCGACCACTGGCACGATCAATTTGCGCGCGCTGCTGCCGAACCCGCAGCATCGCCTGATGCCCGGCACCTATGTCTCGCTCAACGCCAACCTCGGCCAGCAGAACAATGTGTTCCTGATTCCCCAAGGTGCGATTGCCCGTGACGTGGCTGGTGCCTATGCACTGGTGGTAAGCAAAGACAAGGACAAAGACAACAATACCGCCGTCGTACGCAAAGACGTTGTTGCCGACAACTTGAGTGGCGGCAACTGGATCGTCACCAGCGGCTTGAGTGCTGGCGACCAAGTCATCGTATCGGGACTGCAAACCGTGCAGCCGGGCAAGCCCGCCGTAGCGAAACCGTGGCAGCCAGGCAGCACCCCCGGTGGTCCGGCAGGTGGCGCGGCGGGTGCTGCCGCTGGCGGCGCCAAAGTCGCTAGCGGCAAGCAGTAAGGGAGTCGACCAACATGCCGAGTTTCTTCATTGACCGCCCGATTTTTGCCTGGGTGGTAGCCATTCTCATAACCATGGTCGGCGTCATTGCGATGCTGAACATGGGTATTGAGTCCTATCCCAATATTGCGCCACCGCAGGTGGTGGTATCGGCGAACTATCCCGGCGCCAGTGCCGACACCATGGAGAAAAACGTTACCCAGGTGATCGAGCAGCAGCTCACCGGTATCGATCACCTGCTCTACTTCAGCTCGTCGTCCAGCGCCAACGGTTCGGCCACCGTCACCCTGACCTTCGAAACCGGCACCAATGCGGATATCGCCCAGGTGCAGGTGCAGAACAAGGTCTCGCTGGCTCAGCCACGCTTGCCGACGGCGGTCACCCAGCAGGGTGTGGTGGTTGCGAAAAACAACCCTGACTTCTTGATGTTCGTTTCGCTGGTCTCGACCAACCCCGACATCGATGGCAACCGCCTGTCCGACATCATCGCGTCACAGGTGGCGGACCAGGTCGGTCGCCTTCCTGGTGTCGGTAGCACCCGCGTGATCGGTGCCGAATACGCGGTACGCATCTGGTTGAACCCGGACAAACTGCAGGGCTATGGCCTCTCTGCCAGCACCGTGCAAGCGGCGGTCGCCTCTCAGAACGTGCAATTTGCCGCCGGTTCGCTGGGCGCCGACCCGGCTCCGAAGGAGCAAGGTTTCACCGCGACGGTTTCCGCCGAGGGACGTTTCTCCTCGCCGGAAGAGTTCGGCAAAATCATCCTGCGCGCCAATAACGACGGCACGGTGGTCAAGCTCAGCGACGTGGCCCGTATTTCTTTCGGTCCGCAATCGTATGGCCTGACCTCCACCTGGAATGGTCAGCCGGTCGGCGGCCTGGGCGTGCAGCTGTTGCCGGGTGCCAACGCACTGGACGTGGCAACCGCCGTTCGCGCCAAGATGGACGATCTGGCCAAGGACTTTCCGCAGGGCGTGACCTGGTTTGCTCCTTACGATACGACCCCGTTCGTTACCGTATCGATCAAGGAAGTGGTGCAAACGCTGATCGAAGCCATCATCCTGGTGTTCCTGGTGATGCTGATCTTCCTGCAGAATTTCCGCGCCACGATCATCCCGACGCTGGTGATTCCGGTGGCCTTGCTGGGTACCTTTATCGGCCTGCTGGCGCTTGGCTTCACTATCAATCAGTTGACCCTGTTCGGCATGGTGCTGGCCATCGGTATCGTGGTGGATGACGCGATCGTGGTGATCGAGAACGTCGAACGCATCATGACCGAGGAGCATCTGCCGCCGAAGGAAGCCACGCGCAAAGCCATGGGCCAGATTACCGGCGCGGTGGTGGCGATTACCGTGGTGCTGGCGGCGGTGTTCGTGCCCTCTGCGCTGCAGAGCGGTGCATCGGGCGTGATCTACAAGCAGTTCGCCTTGACCATTGCCGTATCGATGGGCTTCTCAGCCTTCCTGGCGCTGTCGTTCACGCCGGCGTTGTGCGCGACCATGTTGAAGTCGACGCACCACGAAAAGAAAAACATCGTCTATCGCAGCTTCAACACGCTTTTCGACAAAGTCACGCATATCTATAGCGGCCACATCGGCAGCGCGGCGCGCCATGCACCACGCTGGATGCTGGTGTTCGCGATGGTCTCGGTGCTGGCGGGCTTCCTGTACACCAAGCTGCCGACCAGCTTCGTGCCCAGCGAAGACCAGGGCTTTGCCCTGGCCATCGTCAGTCTGCCACCGGGCGCCACCTTGCAGCGCACCGAACAGGTGATGACTGAGATGCGCGAACGGATAGCAAAGAGTCCCTTGAACGACTCGATCGTCGGCATGTATCAGATCAGCGGCTTCAGCTTTGTCGGTAACAGCGAAAGCACCGGCATGGCCTTTATCAAGCTCAAGGACTGGAGCGAGCGTTCGATCACCGCGGATGAGCTGATCATGAAGGCCAACGGCGTGCTGCATGGCATCCGTGACGCACAGATCTTCGTGGTCAATCTGCCAACCATCCGCGGCCTCAGCCAGTTCGGCGGCATCGACATGTATCTGCAGGCGCGAGCCGGTCAGACCCATGGCGAATTGATGCAGGCCATGGGTACGGTGGTCGGCAAGGCCGGCGGCAATCATGCCTTGTTCGGCGTGCGCCCCAACCTGTTGCCCGATGCACCGCAGTGGAACATGAAGGTGGATCGCGTGCAGGCGCAATCCATGGGCCTTTCCGTAAGCGACGTCTATACCGCCGTTCAGCTCGCGCTGGCGCCGGTGTATGTCAACGACTTCGTCTACAGCGGCCGCGTCAAGCGTGTCTACCTGCAAGCCGACCAACCGTTCCGCATGGGGCCGAATGCGCTACAGCACCTGTTCTCGCCGAGCAGCCTGAAGAACACCTCGACCACCAATCCGTACAACATGATCCCTATTTCCAGCGTAGTGAATACCAGCTGGGGCACAGGCTCACCGGCACTGACCCGTTACAACGGTTATGCCGCGGTGGAAATCGTCGGCAATGAAGCGCCGGGCTTTTCGACCGGCCAGGCAATGGCTGCCTTGCAAGGCATCGTCGATGGCGACCTGCCCAAGGGTTATGGCGCGGACTGGACCGGCCAGTCCTACCAGGAAATCCTGGCAGGTAACTCGGCCACCCTGTTGATGGTGCTGTCGATCGTCATCGTGTTCTTGTGCTTGTCCGCCCTGTACGAGAGCTGGTCGATTCCGGTCGCCGTGCTGCTGGTGGTGCCGCTTGGCTTGCTGGGCACGGTGTTGTTCTCGATGATGCGCGGCCTGCCCAACGACATGTACTTCAAGATCGGCATGATTACGGTCATGGGTTTGGCCGCAAAGAATGCGATTCTGATCGTGGAGTTCGCCGTCGAGCAGCAGCTGCAAGGCCACACCTTGTTCCAGTCGGTGGTCACCGCGGCCCGCTTGCGACTGCGGCCGATTCTGATGACCTCGATGGCGTTCATCCTGGGTGTGTTCCCGCTGGCCATCTCGACCGGTGCCGGCGCCAACTCACGCCACGCGATCGGCACCGGCGTGATCGGCGGCATGTTGTTTGCCACGTTCCTCGGCCTGCTGTTGATTCCGGTGTTCTATGTGTCGGTGCGCGGCCTGCTTGGCGACAAGCTGGACGAGCCTTCGCACAAGATGCCGCATCACGGCGGTGATGCCGGCGGCCACGGTGGCCCCGCTGACGATTCGCACGGCATGCAGCCGTTCGATTCGGATCCGCGACGCGGCGCATAACATCAAGCCGAGATCGCTTCGGCCTGCATTGCTTCAAGCAAACCCGGCGAGATTCCTCGCCGGGTTTTTTATTTTTTTTATCTACATGAAGGCCCGCTGGCTGAGCACCACGGGATAGTCCCTGCATATGATGTATCCGTAAAATCTTGCCGCTAATCTAGGTTGCCGCCTGTTTCGGCACCCTCAGCACATCCACGGAGTACCCCGGTACTACGCGCCGAGGTTAGTACCGCGTCTGTCGTTCCCCTCCCCCGTCTCCCCCTTCGGAAACCATCGCGCTATGACACGGACAAATACAACATTCGCCACACTTTTCAGCAGCATGCTTGTCTTGATGGCAGGTTCGGCTAAGGCACAATCGGCGACACCGCCAGATGGCGCAACGAGCAACAATAGTTCGACCCCCTGGTCACTCGGCCTGGGCGTCGCGTCGAGTCCAAGCCCGTATCGCAAGTACGATCGCAACATTTGGCCGATCCCTCTTATCGGGTACGAGGGCAGCAGTTTCTATTTCCGCGGATTGGGCGCCGGCTACTATCTGCTGCGCGACAAGAACTCCAGCCTCACCGTTGATCTGGGGTTATCGCCGAATTATTACCGCCCCTCCGACAGTAACGATCCACGCATGAAACAGCTCAGCAATCGCAAGCTGTCGATCATGGCCGGGTTTAGCTATCAGTATCGTGCCGACTGGGGCGTAGTCGGCGCGCGGGTGGCCACTGACGTCAGCGGCAACAGCAAAGGACAATATGCGGAAGCCACCTACGGCTATCCGATCACCACCGGCAAACTCACCCTGACCCCGCGTATCGGCGGCAGCTGGAATAGCCAGAAGCTAAATAACTACTACTACGGCGTCAGCCAGCGCGAGGCTGCTCGCAGCGGCCTGGCTTATTACCGGGCAGACAGTGGCGTGACGCCGTTCTTCAGCATCGACGCCGGCTACGCCTTTACGCCGAGCTGGAGCGCCTTTGCGCAAGTCCGCTATACCCATCTCAACAATGAGATCAAGGACAGCCCGATGGTCGACAAAACGGGGATGACCAGTTACCTGATCGGCGTCGTGCATCGGTTCTAAGCAAGCAAGCCTTTCGCCGAGCGCCATGCACTCGGCGAAAGGGCCCTTGCCGCGGGGCTTAGCGCAATCCGGTCTCGGCGCGCGCAATCACCATGCGCTGAATTTCGCTGGTGCCCTCATAGATCTCGGTGATCTTCGCATCGCGGAAGTAACGCTCCAGCGGCATTTCTTTCGAATAACCCATGCCGCCGTGAATCTGCACCGCCTGATGGGCAATCCACATGGCCGCCTCGGATGCCACCAGCTTGGCCACCGATGCCTCGGTGCCAAAACGACCGCCGTGCTTTTCCGTCTCGCCCTTGGCCCAGGCGGCACGCAACGTCAGCAAGGTTGCCGCATCGAGCTTGCACTTCATGTCGGCGATCTTGGCCTGGGTCATCTGGAAGGTACCGATCGGATGGCCAAACGCCTTTCGATCGCGCGACCACTGCAAGGTGGCCTCATAAGCCGCACGGGCAATGCCCACCGATTGCGAAGCGATACCGATACGGCCAGCGTCGAGCACGCCCATGGCGATCGAGAAACCCTTGCCTTCCTCGCCCAGCAAATCGTTCTTCGAGCAGACGTAATCGCTGAATTCGATTTCGCAAGTGGCCGAGGCGCGAATACCCAGCTTCGGCTCGGTCTTGCCGGCGTGGAAACCCGGCAGCGCGGTATCGATGATGAAAGCCGACACGCCCTTGGCGCCGATACCCGGCGTGGTGATCGCAAACAGCACGATATAGCGTGCGACCGGGCCGGAGGTGATCCAGCTCTTCTTGCCGTTGATCACCCAATCGCCATCGGCGTTCTTGGTGGCGCGGGTATGCATGGCCGACGCATCCGAGCCCGACTGCGGCTCGGTCAGCGCGTAAGCGCCAATGCCTTCGCCCTGGGCAATCGCACGCACATATTTCTGCTTTTGTTCTTCGTTGCCATGCTTGAGGATGCCGTTGCAGAACAGCGAGTTGTTCACCGACATGATGGTCGAGGTAGCGGCGTCTGCGGCAGCGATCTCAATCATCGCCAGCACATAGGCGATCGGGTCCATACCGGCACCGCCATACGCTTCCGGCACCTCGATGCCCATCAGGCCGAGCTTGCCCATCTCGCGGATGTTGTCCAACGGAAACTCGCCTTTGGCATCCAGTTCAGCCGCTACCGGCGCAATGCGCTTTTGCGCAAAATCGCGGGCCATCGACTGGATTGCCAGCTGGTCTTCGGTAAAACGGAAATCCATGAACTACTCCAAAGCGTGACTTAGCCGGGCATTTTAGCCGTTCGCGGCCAGGCTTGCCGCCATTTTCAGGCGGCTCCTGCCGCCGCCCCTGCACCGGGTCTATTGACTCCCCCCAGGCACGCGCCTAGCCTTATGCATCTCTTTATCGCGATAAAAGGATGCGCAATGGATCTTGCCACTGCCTCCAGCGTGCTGCGCCTGCTCGCGGACCCTACCCGTGTACGCCTGCTGGCCCTGCTCGAACACGAGGAATTGACCGTGGCGGAGTTGGCTGCCGTGCTGCATCTGGCGCAACCACGCGTATCGACCCACCTGGCCAAGCTCAAAGAAGCCGAGCTGGTTCGCGACCGTCGCGCTGGCGTCTCGGCCTATTACCGCGCCAACAACGAGGGGGACGATCACCAGCATGATCTGGTCAAGTCCCTACGCGAAAGCATCGACGACGCCTTGCTGCGGGAAGACGCCGCGCGCCTCCCCGGCGTGCTGGCACAACGCGCCAGGGAACAGGGCTGGGCTGACACCGTGGCAGGCGACATGGAGCGCCACTATTCACCCGGCCGCACCTGGGAAACCGTGGCCCGCGCCTTGCTGCAACTGCTGGAAACCGGCGATGTGCTGGATATCGCCTCCGGCGACGGCATCACCGCCGAACTGCTAGCCCCGCACGCCCGCTCGATTGTCTGCGTGGATAGCAGCGACCGCGTCGTCGACGCCGCCGCAAAGCGCTTGCAATCCTTCAGCAACGTGGAAGTGCGCCAAGGCGACATGCATGCACTGGAGCTGGGCGAGCGCCGCTTTGATCTGGTCCTGATGCTGCATGCGCTGACCTACGCCGAGTATCCAGCGAAAGCTGTCGCCGAAGCAGCCCGCCTGCTGCGTAGCGGTGGCCGCCTGCTGGCGGTGACCCTGGGCAAGCATGACCACCGCGCCGTGGTCGAGCCCTTCGATCACCGCAACCTGGGCTTTTCCAGCGATGAACTCAGTGGCTTCGCCAAGAGCGCCAAGCTGGACGTACTCAGTTGCACGCGTTTGAGCCGTGAACGGAAAGCCCCACATTTCGAAGTTATCAGCCTGCTCGCCCGTAAATCGTGAGAACCCTTCTATGAGCACCTTGCCCTGGCTTCACCCCGAACGCGTAGCGCTACTCGAATCTGCATTGAGCGAGCGCATTCTTATCCTCGACGGCGGCATGGGTACCATGCTGCAAGGTCACCAGCTGGACGAGGCCGGTTTCCGTGGCCAGCGTTTTGAGCATGGGCACGACAGCTCGCACGAGCACGATCACCCCGGCAGCTGTGACCTGAAAGGCAATAACGACCTGCTTACGCTGACCAAGCCGGAGATCATCCGCGGCGTACATACGGCGTATCTCGAAGCCGGCGCCGACCTGGTCGAAACCAACACCTTCAACTCCACCCGCATCAGCCAGGCCGACTATCACCTTGAGCATCTGGCTTACGAGCTGAACCGGGAAGGTGCCCGGCTGGCCCGCGCCGCGTGTGACGAGATCGAGGCCAAGACACCCGAGCGCCCGCGCTTTGTTATCGGTGTGCTCGGCCCTACCAGCCGCACTGCCTCGCTGTCGCCCGACGTCAATGACCCCGGCTTTCGCAACGTCACCTTTGAAGAACTCGCCACCAACTACACCGAGGCCGCCCAAGGGCTGATCGACGGCGGTGCCGACGTCATCATGGTCGAGACGATTTTCGATACGCTCAACGCCAAGGCCGCGCTATTTGCATTGAGCGAGCTATTCCACCAAACGCGCGCACGATTGCCGGTGATGATTTCCGGCACGATCACCGACCGCTCCGGCCGCACCCTTTCCGGCCAGACCGCCGAAGCGTTTTTCTACTCGGTACGCCATGCACGTCCGTTGTCCGTCGGGCTGAACTGCGCGCTCGGCGCGGCGGATCTGCGCCCGCACGTGCAAACCCTGGCCAATATCGCCCACTGCTTCGTCAGCACGCATCCCAACGCCGGCCTGCCGAATGCCTTTGGCGAGTACGACGAAACCCCCGAGCAGATGGCCAGCGTGATCGGCGGCTTCGCTCGCGACGGCCTGCTCAACCTGGTCGGCGGCTGCTGCGGCACCACCCCCGCGCATATCAAGGCGATTGCCGAAGCGGTGCGTGAATGTGCCCCGCGGGCCCTGCCGTCGCTGGCGGAAAACGCGGCATAACCCGTTGCGCCACGTACTTACCGGCCTACCCATACCTATGAAGAATCGACCTATGAAGACATCCCCCATGGCGCCGCACAGACACACCCGGGAGGTCTTTCATCTATCCACGCTCGCCCTGGACAGCTTCGCTGCCAGAAAAGAGAAAAGCTGTAACTTGGAGTGTTGCCGGGCATGAACGTCGTACGCCACACCCGCCTTTCCGGCCTCGAACCGCTGGTCATTACACCTGACCTGTTGTTCATCAATGTCGGCGAGCGCACCAATGTCACCGGCTCGGCGCAGTTCAAGAAACTGATCAAGGAAAACCGCTACGAAGAAGCGGTCGAGGTTGCACGCCAGCAAGTAGAAAATGGCGCGCAAATCATCGACATCAATATGGACGAAGGCTTGATCGACTCCGAAGCGGCGATGACCCGCTTCGTCAATCTGATCGCTGCCGAGCCGGATATTGCGCGCGTGCCGGTGATGATCGACTCCTCCAAATGGAGCGTGATCGAAGCCGGTCTGCGCTGCCTGCAGGGCAAAGGCATCGTCAACTCGATCTCGATGAAAGAAGGCGAGGCAATCTTTCTAGAACACGCGCGCAAGGTGCAGCAGTACGGCGCCGCCGTGGTCGTCATGGCCTTCGATGAGCAAGGCCAGGCCGACACCTGCGAACGCAAAGTCGAGATCTGTTCGCGCGCCTACAAGCTGCTGATCGACGAGCTGGACTTTTTACCCGAAGACATCATCTTCGATCCGAATATTTTCGCCATCGCCACCGGCATCGAAGAACACAACAATTATGCCGTCGACTTCATCGAAGCCACGCGCGAACTAAAGCGTCGCTTCCCCAACAGCCATATTTCCGGCGGTGTATCCAACGTATCGTTCTCGTTTCGCGGCAACAACACCGTGCGCGAAGCGATCCACTCGGTCTTTCTGTACCACGCCATCAAGGCCGGCATGGACATGGGCATCGTCAACGCCGGTGGCTTGATGATTTATGACGATGTGCCGCAGGAGCTGCGCGAGCGCGTCGAAGACGTCGTCATGAACCGCCGTGCCGACGCGACCGAGCGCCTGCTGGAGATCGCCGAGAAATTCAACACCAAGAAAGGCGAAGTCGTTGTCGAAACCCTCGCCTGGCGCGAGAAATCGGTGCAGTCGCGGCTTAGCCACGCGCTGGTGCACGGCATCGACCAATACGTCAACGAAGACACCGAAGAAGCGCGCCAGCTTTCCACCCGGCCGCTGGATGTCATCGAAGGCCCCTTGATGGATGGCATGAACGTGGTCGGCGACTTGTTTGGTGCCGGCAAGATGTTTCTGCCTCAGGTGGTGAAATCCGCCCGCGTCATGAAAAAGGCGGTGGCTTATCTGCTGCCTTTTATCGAAGAAGAAAAGCTGCGCACCGGCGACGCTGGCAAAAACAACGGCGTCATCGTGATGGCCACGGTGAAAGGCGATGTGCACGACATCGGCAAGAACATCGTCGGCGTCGTGCTGCGCTGTAATAACTTCGAGGTCATCGATCTCGGCGTGATGGTGCCCGCGCAGAAAATTCTCGACACCGCACGCGAGCACAACGCCGACATCATCGGCTTGTCTGGCCTGATTACCCCTTCGCTGGAAGAAATGAGCCAGGTAGCCCGCGAAATGCAGCGGCAGGATTTTCACATCCCGCTGCTGATCGGTGGTGCCACCACCTCGCGTGCGCATACGGCCTTGAAGATCGAGCCGCACTACAAATCGCCGACGGTCTGGGTCAAAGACGCCTCGCGCGCGGTGGGCGTAGCGCAGTCGCTGGTCAGCAAGGATCTGGTCGACAACTTCATGATCAAGATCCGCGCCGAGTACGCCGAAGTGCGCGAGCGCCATCGCAACCGCGGCCCCGGCAAGCAACTCGTGTCGATCGAGAAAGCCCGCGCGCAACGCTGGACCTGCGACTGGGACGACTACACCCCAGCGCAACCGAACCAGCCCGGCATCACCGTTTTTGAATCTTACGATCTGGCCGAACTGCGTAGCTATATCGACTGGTCGCCGTTCTTCAACGCCTGGGAGCTGGCCGGCCATTACCCGGCCATCCTCGACGACGAGATCGTCGGCAAGCAGGCCAGCGAACTGTTTGCCGATGCACAAGTCATGCTGGACAAAATCATCGCCGAACGCTGGCTCACTGCACGCGGCGTGATCGGCCTGTGGCCCGCAGCCCAATCCGGCGATGACACCGAGGTGTATTCGCCCAGCGGTGAAAAAATCGCTGTACTGCATCACCTGCGCCAGCAAGTAGACAAGCCGGTCGAGCGCCCCGATTTCTGCCTGGCCGACTTTATCGCCCCCAAAAACAGCGCTAAGCAAGACTGGGTCGGCGGCTTTGCCGTTACTGCGGGCATCGGCATCGATGAGCATATCGCCCGCTTTGAAGCCGACCACGACGACTACTCATCGATTCTGCTCAAGGCCCTGGCCGACCGCCTTGCCGAGGCCTTCGCCGAACGCATGCACCAGCGCGTGCGGCGGGAATTCTGGGGGTATGTCCCCGACGAAACCCTGGATAACGTCGCACTGATCGACGAAAAATACCAAGGTATTCGCCCTGCGCCGGGTTATCCGGCCTGCCCCGACCATACCGAGAAAGCCACCTTGTTCCGACTGCTCGATGCCACCGCAAACACCGGCATCGAACTGACCGACAGCTTCGCCATGTTCCCCACCGCGGCGGTATCGGGCTGGTACTTCTCGCACCCCGGCAGCCAGTACTTCGTTGTCGGCCGGCTTACCCGCGAACAAATCGATGACTATGCCAAGCGCAAGGGCTGGAGCCGTGAACAGGCCGAGCGTTGGCTGGCCCCCAATCTGGACTACGACCCGGACTGAGCTTGCAACAACCCCGCCTCCCTCAGCCGCATTCACGCTGAGGGAGCGCGCGCCACCGCGGTTACACCTCGCTCTCGACCAAGCCGCGCCGGCGCTTTACTTCACGCATATGTACGACCAGGTTGTAGACCGAGACAAAGGTCGGAAAAAAGTTGGAAAGAATGCCCACCGAGTCGTTCTTGCCGATGATGAAATAAGCCAGCAGCAGCACACTGCCGCACACCGACAGCCACCAGAACGACAATGGCATCACCACGCGTCCCAGCTTGCGCGTGTAGTACAACTGCACAAACCAGCGGCTGGTAAACATGACCGAGCCGAGATAGCCCACCGCCTTCCACGGGGTCAGCTCAAACCGATGCAAGGCCTCGAGGATGTGATTGAATTCGTGCTGCAGGAAGTCCATGAGCTTGGCCATTGCTTGAGAACCGGCGATTTTAGCAACCGGCAGGGCCATAAAGCGGCATGAGCGGTTAACAAAGCTTAGCCCCAGGCATTGACCTGCCCCCGGGCATTCCGTATAGTTGCGCGCTCTCGGCGGGCGGTTAGCTCAGCGGTAGAGCACTGCCTTCACACGGCAGGTGTCACAAGTTCGATCCTTGTACCGCCCACCATCAAGATTTGCGAAAAGGCTGCTCCATGGAGCGGCCTTTTTCGTTCTGAGCGTCCGATGGAGCGTGCGTGTAGCAGCGAACCTTCACACGGCAGGTGTCACAAGTTCGATCCTTGTACCGCCCACCATCAAGATTCGCGAGAAGGCTGCTCAACGAGCGGCCTTTTTCGTTCCTGGCCTCCCGCGAAGCGTGCGTGTAGCAGCGAACCTTTACCCGACAGGTGTCACAAGTTCGATCCTTGTACCGCCCACCACTAAGATTCACGATAAGGCTGTTCCATGGTGCGGCCTTTTTCGTTCCTGGCCTCCGGCAAAGCGTGCGTGTAGCAGCGAACCTTCACACGGCAGGTGTCACACGTTCGATCCTTGTACCGCCCACCACTAAGATTTGCGAAAAGGCTGCTCCATGGAGCGGCCTTTTTCGTTCTGAGCCACCGACCGAGCGTGCGTGTAGCAGCGAACCTTCACACGGCAGGTGTCACACGTTCGATCCTTCTACCGCCCACCACTAAAGATTTGCGAAAAGGCTGCTCTGTTGAGCGGCCTTTTTCGTTCTGCCCCACCGACCGAGCGTGCGTGTAGCAGCGGACCTTTACGCCCTCTGTGCCACAAGCGCGATCCTTGTGCCGTCCCCGCTAGATTCGCAATATGGCGTTGGATTCTTTTATTGGCGTCAATGCAACGCTAAAACCACGCGAAGTGCATCAGCCTCAAGAAAATACCTATTCGACCGCAACCCATATCAGCGCCATTAATAATCCAACTATAAATTTCGAATAGCTCAGCAGCAGGCCCCCGCGAATAGCAAAGCATGCTTATGTCGGCGCGTACCGCTCCAATAACTGCCGCACTCACTGGCGCCCACCCGAAACACCGCTGCGCCCCAGTGCCGCTTCAACCAGACATCCGGGCTGTTTGACGAGTCGTTGAAAACCGCGGTGACGTAGGCGATCAAACCCGCCCACGCCCTTTCAGTAGCGAAACTATGGCGGCCGTAATGGCTGATGTACGCTTTCTCGGCATAGCCACTTCACACAGCATCGAGATACTGGACCATGGCGGAAAATCGACCTCAGCCTCCAACGCAAGATCGCACGGCTCCGTTGCCGGCATCAGCCATGCGGATGCTTGCCGAAGCTGGCCAGGCCTTGAGCCGCATACGGCCCGACGACGCCGAACGCGCACTGACGGGAGTGCTGGCACTGGTCCCCGACTCTGCCGATGCCAACCGCCTGATGGGCATTGCATGTCTGATGCGTGCGGACCACCAGCGAGCTGTCGACTTCTTAGGCCGAGCGCTCGCCCACTGTCCGGACGACGCCATGATCCATATGAATCTTGGCAGTGCACTCTATGACTTAGGTGCCACCGATGACGCGCTGTCCCACCTGCGTCGCGCCTGCGCACTGGCGCCGCAGATCGCCGCCCCCTGGTACAACCTGGGCAAGGCGCTCAAGCTGCAGGTGCAGACCGAAGAAGCCAGTCGCGCCCTGAAGCAAGCGCTGGCCATGGATCCGGCGCATATCCTGGCGCGTATCGCCTTGGCTGACGCCCAGACGAGCATGGGCGACATCCCTGCGGCGATTGCCCACTACCGCGAAATTCTGCGACGACAGCCAGAGAACCCGGATGCCTGGCATGCATTGGCCAATCTAAAGACAGAGCGCTTGAGCGCCGAAGACGCAAAGCGACTGCGGCAAGCCTTTCGGCAGCCAGGAGCCAGCCCCGATGCGCGTATCTCGCTCGGCTTTGCCTTGGCCAAGGCGCTGGAAGACCAACACGACTACCCGACGGCTTTCGAGGCGCTGCGCGAAGCCAATGCACTCAAGCGCCGCCAGGTGAATTGGGATGCCGCGGCGGAACAAGCCAGGGTGGACGCCATCATGCAGGCGTTCGCTGGGCAAGCGCCCGAGCCCGTGGACGCCACACTGGGCCAGGAGGTCATTCTCATCGTAAGCCTGCCCCGCTCCGGCTCCACCCTGACCGAACAGATCCTGGCCTCGCACCCACAGGTCGAAGGCGCCAACGAAATAACTGACCTGCCGCAAGTCATCGATGACGAGTCGAAACGCCGCGGGCTGCCTTTCCCCCAATGGGTAAATGCGGCAACACCAGAAGACTGGGCGCGCCTGGGCCGAGACTATCTCGCACGCACGGCACGCTGGCGGCAACAGCGCCCACGCTTTACCGACAAAAACCTGGTCAACTGGCAACTGGTAGGCGCCGCGCTGCGCATGCTGCCCGGCGCCCGCGTGGTGAACTCGCGCCGCGACGCGCTGGAGACCTGCTGCGCCTGCTATCGCCAGCTATTCAGCAACAGCGCGCACTTTAGCTACGACCTGGACGACATGGCACGTCACTACCAGGATTACGATCGCCTGAGTCGCTACTGGCAGCAGCAAATGCCAAAACAGGTTCTGGACCACTCCTACGAAGCGCTGCTTGCCGATACCGAAGCGCAGATTCGCCGCTTACTGGATTTCTGTGGCCTCGACTTCGACCCAGCCTGCCTCACACCGCATCAGACATCGCGCACCGTGCTCAGCACCGCCAGTGCGGCCCAGGTGCGCCAGCCTTTGCGCGCGGAGACCTCATACAGCGCACGCTACGCCGAAAAGCTGGATCCGCTGCGCGCGCGTCTTCAGGGAATGGGCTTGCGTTAAACCCTGCCTACAGGCCTTCGCCACCTTGTAGCAATCGATTCAACGGACGACGCAAGTTCATCGTCGCGATGACAACTTGTCAGCAGGCTGACGACCAGGCAAATAGCCATCCATTCACCGCGACGCCGTCTTCAAGACCTGTATAACGAAAGAGGCACCTGCAAGAGCAGGTGCCTCGATGTTTACGCTAAGCCAATTCCGCTATTACCAGTCGTAGCTCACGCTCATCTGCACGTAGCGTGGAATCTCCATCGCGGCCGGCCGCAAATACAGCGGGCTCGGGTTGGTGCTTGAACCATAGTACGGCTGCACCTGGGTGACCTTTTGCTCGTTGAACACGTTGTTCACCAACACCTGGAAGCCCAGTTTCTTGTCCGCCCACTGCGGCCGGTATTCGGCACTCAGATTCAACGTATGGATCCACGGTGTGAAGCCGGTCGAACCCGGCGAGGCAGGCTTGCCGCCGCACCAGTGATAAGCGCCGCCCGCGTTGGCACCATAGCCGGTCGGATCGGTCTCACCCGGACCAAAGAAGCCCAAGCAGCTGATCGGCGTACCTGAAGCAAGCGTCAGCACACCGCTGACCGTCCACTCCGGGGCCACCTGGTAGGTGCCATAGGCTTTTAGCACGTGCCTGCGATCATTCGCCTGACGGCCATTCGAATTCTGCATCAGCGAACCGAAATCCCACTGCGTCGTGGCGGAAACCGAGCTCGAACCCTGACCGATATTCGATTGCACCGGCCCCTCGGTGGTGCCGTAGCTACGCGAGAACACGTAGTCGAGCTTGCCGGTCCAGGTGCCGTCCCACGGATGCTCCAAGAACCCCTCAAGCGCATAGTAACGGCGGGTCGCCGGCGGGAAGCCAAAATTGGCAGGCGATACGACAGCCGTGTTGTATCCGCCTGCTTCATTCTTGGCGGTAATGGTATTGCTCGAGCCCGGGTTGATCAGAATGCTGCCGTTGATGTCGCTGAGCTTTAGCGTGGCGGGATTAGCACCCTGGGCGATCATCGCGTTGTAAATAGTCTGCGTATCGGCGGTATCGTCAATGATCCGCCCCAATCGGCGCACCATGCCGGTCACGCCATAGACCCACGACGAATTGATCTGCTGCTGCATACCAAGAACGTATTCGTCCTGATACTCAGCCTTCAGATTCTTCGATGCCACCGTCTTGGGATCGAGCGGCTGACCGTACTCGTTATTGTTCGACACACCGCCATTCGGATTCGAGGCGATCGGCGTGAGATTGAGCGGGATGCCGTTCGGGTCGATACCGGTGTAGGTGTAATACTGCTGCGTGTATAGCGATCCGGCAGCCTCACGCAAGGCGACGCCCGCAGGCATAGCCAGATAATAACGCCCGGCATTGCCGAAGATCTTCAGGCTGGAGTCGCCATTGACGTCCCAGCTAAAGCCGACGCGCGGCGCCCATTGCGGACTGGTCAGGCGCAGATAAGGCACTTGATGCTGGTTGTAGTTGGTGAACTGGTCGTTACGCAAGCCCAGGTTCAACAGCAAGCGCGGGGTGACCTGCCAGTTGTCTTGAATGTATTGCGCGCGCTGGGTCACCTGCACGGTCGCGGACGTCACGAAAATATACTTGGAGACGTTATAGCCTTGCGCGCCACCCGGATAAGGCCCGGTCGGACCGACATAGG
The DNA here is from genome assembly GCF_026283955.1 of Dyella silvatica. Lineage (GTDB taxonomy): Bacteria > Pseudomonadota > Gammaproteobacteria > Xanthomonadales > Rhodanobacteraceae > Dyella_C > Dyella_C silvatica. Next base: position 19,142 of record NZ_JAPDPE010000005.1, read on the forward strand.
GCGCAAGCGAAGGGATACTGCCAACAATCGGCGTCACCGAGTCAGGCGCCTGCGAATAGGCCCAGGCATAACCCGGCCCGGTCATGATCTGGCCGTCGTTGATATCCCGTGTCGTATCGTTGTCGATACCGAACTGAACATCGTGATCGCCCCGCTTCCACTCGAGGTCTACACGCAGGTTCGTCACACTCGACTTATGCGAGGGATTGGCCTCACCGGAATTGGTATTGGTATTGGTGATGCCGCCGGGAGAGCCAGCCGTATAGGCTGGATTCTGCTGGCTGGAACCAAGAATGTTGGGCAGCGTGGGATCGTAACCTGGATAGACCGGCTGATTGGTGTAGTAGGTTCCGTTCATCTTGCCGTACATGACATTCAAAGTCAGGTCATCGGTGATGTACGAGGTGTACTTGGCAATCCACAGACCGAACGAATTCTTGTACGACTGATCGTAACTGCTGAACGCGCCAACGGAGTGATTGGCGTAGTTGTAGTTATTGATCGTGGCCGAATACGCATCGGAATTCTTCACGCCAGTCAACGACAACGTATTGCTGTCGGTGATATTCCAATCCAACTTGGCGTAGTACTTGGGATCGTCGTACTTCTGGTAGTAGATCTTGCTTGCGCCGATCGACTGGACAGAGTTGACATCGGACTTGGACGCCTCGGCCGAGACAAACAGGAACAGTTTGTCCTTGATCAGCGGACCGCTGAGGTAGCCGTCATACACCGTATTCCACTGGGTATTGGTATTGCGATAGGTATAAATATTGCCTAGCTCACGACCCGGCGTCTGCGACAACGGATTCGAGTAATGCCAGTTGGCCTCGGTACCCTGCGCAAACATCGGCCGCCAAAGCACCTGGCCGCCCGCATGGAACTCATTGGTACCGCTCATGCCGACCTGGCTGATAACACCGCCGGCAGAACGGCCGTATTGGGCACCGTAGCCGCTGGTCAAGGTCTGCTGCTGCGAAATCGAGCCATACGGCAGCGTGATGCCGCCTGCATTGCCGAGCGGATCGGAGGTGTTGAAGCCGTTGATGTAGTAAGCGTTCTCGGCAACCGACGCACCGCCGAAGGAGACCAGCGGCTCGCGAGTCGGACCGTTACCGAGCAGGCCTGCACCCTGCACCGTACCCGGCGCCAGTAGCGCAATGGCCGCGCCCGTGCGCGCCAACGGCAGATGCTTCAATTGCTCAGCCGTAATCACCGTGCTCTCGTTGGTCGAGGTCACGTCGATGGCGGGAAGCGCATTGGCCGTCACCGTCACGCTGGACAGGTTCTGCGCAGTGGCGGCTGCCGAAGACACGAAATCGACCGCTGTCGCACCAGCAACCTGGGGCGTGACGCCTTTGCGCGTCTGGATGGCCGTACCACCCTGCAACAAGGTCACGTCATACGTGCCGACCGGCACCGTAATGGAGTAGCGCCCCGTGCTGTCCACCGGCACGGTTCGGTTAAAGCCCGAACCACCGGTGATCTGCACGGTCTCGCCGGCTGCCACAGGGGCCTGACCGAAAATCGTACCCGTCGTGGACTGTGCAAGCACCTGCCCCGACAACCCGAACCCTAAAGCGACCGCGAGGGCCAGCTTAGAGCGACGTGCCAACAAGCCATGAGATACAGGCTTAGTCTGCTTGATCTTGTTCATCGAAATGATATTCCCCAACCGTAGAAAGTGACCCAATTGGCAACCGATTTGCGGCCACAGACCTACGTTCGCGCAGACATGCGCGCCCATGGACAGTGACAACAGCTCCCCACATCCAGCTGCCAGCTACATTGTTATAAACCGCATTAACGTGCCTTTGACACGTCATTTACAACCAGATGGCGTTTGCACACTAAGTGCTGCCATAACAAAAAGTCAACGGCAAGTAATTACGGCAAGAAATAGTGAAATAACCCGGCATCGCATTATTTTTCGAAGCCATAAGTTACCAATGAAACTTTATTCAAATCAATTAAATTTAATTAAATAAATAAAATCGCAATCAAAATTTAAAACATATCCACCCATCATCATCCGGATCAGATCAATACGATCAATCATCAGCACTAGGCCATCGGCATAACTTTCACACCTCACTCTTGCGTCGCGCATGGCACATGCATACCGGCAGCAGATGGCCCCAGCGTTCAAACCTGATGTGCTTTACACCCACATCGTCACCAAGAGGCATCCAGCGGGGGCAAAAGCAGGCTTCGTCGCCCGCTCAGCTCGGTTTAGCGTGGACAATCCGTCATCGATAGAAATTTGCGCTGCAAGCTATCGCTTATCCAGCACTGCATTTACCCAGCATAATCTAATGTATGAGATGCTCGGATCACCACTGACACCCATTAACCAAATAAAGACCATCTAATCATTGAAATTGACCTGATAACCAGGTCAATCATGAAGCCAAAGATGATTATCTTACTTAGGCAATCTCTGATTTACTGATTTTCATATGAATGCCCATGTCATCCATCAAAACGGCCAATCATCAGCGGCCAGAGGTAACTTTGCAGCGGGCAGCCTATCCGGTCAGGCACCGGCGAGATCCGATGTATTCGGTTTTCCGCGTTAGGGACGGATGTCTCCGCTCAAACGAGCAACGACTGCGCGCCATCCAAAGATGGGAGAGCGCGAACAGCATCAGGACCTACTTGAGCTTACCCTCCCGCATGGCTTTAAGGCTGCCATGTCGCGGGGCAATGGCCAGATGAGACCGCACCTAGCCAGCCGTCTGTCCTCACCAAGGCAGAAATGGTTTGCTGATCGGCGGATTGATCAAAATCGTAGCCAGGACATCGCCATCGAACAAATCAGAAATATCCTGGCCATATGCGCCACGATCAGGCATAGGGTCATCTTGCTACAACAAATTTGCGCACTTAGGCCTATTCCAATAGGCCGCCGTAACGAGGCCCTGATCATCGAAGCGAAGCTGATACTGACAGGGCACCAACAAGTGATCCAGAGCCGTTCGAATATTGAAAATATAGTCCCATTGACGCCCACCGACTGATTCTTCGCCGAAATTAGGCGTACCCAAAAGACTCCTCACCTCGCTTTTGTTCTGGCCTGGCTTGATCTGGCGAAGCTTATCGACATCAACCAATGAAGCTTGTCGAACCTTCGCATAATTAGGATTCGGAAATTTGATGGCGTCAGTAGCTTGTGCCATCGCATCCGCCGAACCCACAAGCAGAACTGCCGCAATCATCAGGCTTTGAATCTTGCTTTTGCTTTCCATTTCAACACCCTTGTCAAAAGAAACGCCAGCTTCCCAGATATCCAAAGAACTTAGCGGACACCATGCCCGGAGCGAACATACTCCTGGGGCGGTCATCAAGGAATCTCTGATTTATTGCTGCCAGACGCACACCTGGATTTTTCCTGCAGCGTGGTCACGCTGAAGTGTCTTCGTGGAATCGAACGCTGACTTGGCCAACGCCCTGGCTCTCACCTCATCGTATAAACACAACCACGTAAGTATTAACGACGACAGCACCCTACCGCAGCAGTGCTAGCCACCGCCGCCGGCGGTGGCTAGCCGACATGATCAAGACTGGGAGTATCCAGGCTAGGCTCGCGCTATCGAACAATCTTGCAGCGAAAGCAGCAGCAACACCGCGGCAAGCGCCAGATAGGCACCGGCAAACTGCCATACCAAGGAGCGCGAAGCTGGGTCCAGCAGCCACGGTAGATACACGCCGCCCGCCAGCTCCACTGAATGAATCACCCCAAACAAGCTCAACGCAGCACCAAGCAAGACGATCCATGCGGCGCGCGCGGTGCGGCCATCGATCAGCGCCACCACAAAGCTGGCCCAGATCATCGAGGTAATGATGAAGCCATTGCCAAGCACAGTAATCACCGCCAGCTCGGAAATGCCGTGGCCGCTGTCGTTGAACAGTCCCGCGAAATGCTCCGGCGATACATAAGTAGGGTCGCTCAGCTTGATCGTCAGCCTGCGCGCAATCGCCGGGAAAAAACTGAAGACCACCGCGGCCGCGTAACGCATCGGGGTCGCCTCGAAGGCCTGCACCGTGATGCCGATGGCGACAAACACCAGAATCGGCGCCAGCACCGACAACGGCACCAGCTCGATCAGATTGGACAAGTAACCCAGCACACCACCCAGACCAATCACCAGCCCGGTAATCAAGGTATAGCCGCTACGCGCGCCCATCGCCTTGTACGATGGCTGACCGATATACGGCGTGGTCTGCGCCACGCCGCCGCAGAAACCAGCCACCAGCGTCGCCAGCGCCTCGACCAGCAGAATATCGCGGGTGGAATAGTCGTCACCTGCTGCACGCGCGCTCTCGGTGACATTGATACCGCCTACCACCATCAGCAAACCAAAGGGCAGGATCAGCGGCAGGTACGGCACGGTATAAGCCAGCCCTTGCATCCATTGCAGCGTCGGCAATGGCAAGGCGAAGCGCCATTGCCAGGCCACCGGCGCGTGATAGCCGGTACCCAGCCAGCCCAGCGGGCCAAGCACGTAATACAGCACAGCGCCCACGATGAAGGCGACCAACACCCCCGGCAAGCCGAACGGCAGACGTCCACGCGCCACCAGCGCGTACAACACCACGCCCAGCCCGGCCAAGCCCACCACCGGCACCTTGAGAATCTCCACCAGCGGCAGAAAGCCCATCAGCACCAGCGCAATACCCGCAATAGAGCCGAGCAAGCCAGCTCGCGGCACATGCCGCTGCACCATCGCGCCAAAGAACGACAAGACAAACTTCAGCACGCCCATGACCACCAGCGCAGCCATGCCCAGCTGCCAGGTAGCTATCGCCGCGGCATGCTCATCCATGCCGCCCTGCTTGAAGCCAAGAAACGCCGGCCCCAGCACCAGCAAGGCCATGCCGATGCTAGTCGGTGCATCCAGCCCCAACGGCATCGCGGTGACATCGGCACGCCCGCTGCGCCGCGCCAGGCGGCGAGCCATTGCGGTATAGGCCAGATTGCCCAGCAACACGCCAAACGCCGTGCCGGGGAACATGCGCAAAAACACCACATCGGCGGGAAACTTGAAAATCACCGTCAGCGCGGTGGCCAGAAAAGCCATGATGGACAAGTTGTCCACCACCAGGCCGAGAAAACCATTGAGATCGCCCGAAGTAAGCCAACGGCGTTGGGTCGAAGTATTCACTCTGCGCGGTTTCCCATGATTTGAACGGCATCTGCCTGCAGTATGCGCTGGGTATTCCGCCGCGCTGGCATGGCAAGGCTATCGAACAACGGACCAGTCTTCACCCACCATCGACCGATCAAAACGACACCTCGGCCGCCTGGGTTACCCGCAACACCGATTGGTCTCCCGTACGCTGCTTCCACGCCGCGCGAATCGCCTCGACCTTGGCGCGATTCTCAGCGGTATCAGGGTAATCGATCACCAGCAATTTGGAGCGCAAGCGCTCAGGCGTGGCCTGCTGCTTGCCCTGCCATTGGCCGTAGACATCGAGCACGCTAAGCCCATCGGGAAAGCGCGGCGTGACTTCGCGATCCAGAAAATCGCGCCAGCTTTGCTCACTAACACCCTGCCCAGGCTGATCGAGCAAACCCAAACCGAAGTACAAGCGGGTATCCACCCAGCCGACGGCTTGTCCCGGATGAGCGGCATCGCCCTGCAGCGTGGCGCCGGCCGTGATCGATGGCGCCGCAGGCTGCACCGCACACCCCGCGACCGACAGCATGAAAATGGTCGAAACCAAAAGGTTGGTCAACGGTAGTTCTTTGAACATTTGGACATCCATACGTATAGACCGCGAGCACCGAAGTATTGACAACAACTTCGTCGCAATGCAACAAATACATCGCCAGCCCGTCCGCGGGCCGTGCCCACTGCCAGCAACACACCGTATCCCCATGGGACTTCGCCGCATGAACATCGATGCCAACCGACTGCTCTCGCTGTACTGCAGCCACGCTGCGTGGCGATGTTGTCGCGGCTAAGCGTCGCTCCACTTAGGAACGGGGAACGGGGAACGGGGAACGGGGAACGGGGAACGGGGAACGGGGAACGGGGAACGGGGAAGAGCATTAAAGGCAAGCGCCATAAAGCAAGAGAAAACCCAAAAAAGCGAAAAACATCGGAAGAGGCGCGGCATCATCACCACTCGACCTCTCCATCGCCCGATCCAACCCCGTTCCCCGCTCTCAGCCCCTCATCCCCATCCCCGCCTGCTCTTCTCCTCGCCTTTCAGCGACAATGTCCGCATGAGTGAACGCCTCTTCCGAAACCTGTGAGCACCTCCCTCGAGCTGCCCTTCGAGGTGCCGATCGAACCCGGCCTGATGATCGTCCATGGCAATCGCCTGGAGGATTTACGCGACCTGTTGACGGCCTGGCTGGGGCGAGCACCGCTGCATCCGCTGGAAAACGAGCTGATGCTGGTGCAAAGCAACGGCATCGCGCAGTGGTTGAAGCTGGCCCTGGCGCGGTCGCCCGACGCCGGTGGGCTTGGCATCAGCGCGGCGGTCGATGTGCAACTGCCGGGCCGATTCTTGTGGGCGGCCTACCGCGCCGTGCTTGGTCGCGATACCGTACCGCCCACCTCGCCGTTCGATAAGTCACGACTGACCTGGCGCCTGTTACGGCTGATTCCACAGCACCTGCACGATGCCGATTTCGTGCCGCTCAAGGATTTTCTCGGCACGACGCCAGACTGGAACAAAAAATTTCAGCTGGCCGAGCGTATTGCCGATCTATTCGACCAGTACCAGGTCTATCGCGCCGACTGGCTGGCGGATTGGCAGGCGCAGCGTTTTGTCTTGCGCGACGAACTACGTGACCGCGTCACCCCACTGCCCAACGATCAACGCTGGCAGGTGCGGCTATGGCGTTTGTTGCTGGACGACGTCGGCGCCGCGGAATGCCATAGCCATCGCGCGGCTATCCACCAGGCGTTTCTGCAACGCATCCAAACCATCAGCGCGCGGCCTGCCGCGCTGCCGCGGCGTATTGTGGTGTTCGGTATTTCTTCCTTGCCGCAACAAACCCTGGAAGCGTTGACCGCACTGGCTCAGTTCAGCCAGATATTGCTGATCGTGGCCAACCCTTGCCGGCATTACTGGGCCGACATTATCGAAGACCGCGAATTGCTCAAAGCCAGCCAACGCCGCCAGCTCGGCAAGCCCGGACTCCCCGCCGAACCGCGTTATGAAGACCTACACCTGCACGCCAATCCGCTGCTGGCCGCCTGGGGCAAACAAGGACGCGACTATATCCGCCTGCTCGACGCCTTCGATCAACCCGAGCATTACCGGCGGCGTTTCACTGCGTTGAACCGCAGTATCGATCTCTTCACCGATATCGGCGAAAGCACGCTGTTACAGCAAGTACAGCAGGCCATTCTCGATCTGGAGCCGCTACCGGCCGAACCCGAGCAACGAAAAGCATGGCATAGCGGCGACGACTCGCTGCGCTTTCACATCGCCCACAATCCGCAGCGTGAAGTGGAGATTCTGCACGACCAGCTGCTCGCGCTGTTCGAGCAGGCCGCGCGCGAGGGTCGCCCACTGGCGCCACGCGATGTCATCGTGATGGTACCGGACATCCGCAGCTATGCGCCGCATGTGCGTGCAGTATTCGGTCGGCTGTCAGCCGGCGATCCACGCCATCTGCCCTATACCGTGGCCGATCAGCCTGCGCGCGGCGCGGCACCGTTGATCGTCGCCCTGGAGCATCTGCTCGCCTTGCCGGAATCGCGCTTCGCCGTCAGCGAGATTCTCGACCTGCTCGATGTGCCTGCCCTGCGTCTGCGCTTTGGCGTCAAGGAAACCGACTTGCCGACCCTGCGCCGCTGGATCGACGGCGCCGGCATTCGCTGGGGCTTTGACGGTGCGCAAATCGAAAGTCTTCAATTGCCAGCGCTGGAACAGAACAGCTGGGTTGCCGGACTGCGACGCATGCTGCTCGGTTATGCCGTCGGCGACAGCGACATGCCGCAAGATGCCGGCTGGCACGACATTGCTCCGTATAGCGAAATCGGCGGGCTGGATGCCGCCATGCTCGGCCCGCTAAGCCTGCTGCTGGAACAGCTCGAACATTATTGGCAATTGCTGCGTACGCCGGCCTCGCCCAAGGAATGGTCGGAGCGATTGCGCGCCTTGCTGGCCGATCACTTCAAGGCCAGCGAGAGCGAAGACGACGAACTGTTGAACCGCCTTCACGATGCGCTCGACGCCTGGCAGCAAGCCTGTGACCAGGCCGATTTTATCGAAGCGATCCCGTTGGCCACCGTACGCGATCATTGGTTGGCGGCCATCGACGAGAGCCGTTTGTCGCAGCGCTTCATGGGTGGCGCCGTAAGCTTCGGCACCTTGATGCCGATGCGCGCCATTCCTTTTCGGGTGGTTTGCCTGCTAGGCATGAATGATGGCGACTACCCACGCCGGCAAACCCCGGTCGACTTCGACCTGATGGCCCTGCCCGGTCATGCCCGACCCGGTGACCGTTCACGCCGCGAAGACGACCGCTATCTGTTTCTCGAAGCCCTGCTCTCTGCACGCGATGCCCTGCATATCAGCTGGGTCGGCCACAGCGCACGCGATAACAGTGACATGCCGCCATCGGTCCTGGTCGGCCAGTTACGCGACTATCTGGCCGCCGGATGGCATGCCGAAAAGCCCCTTGGCGACTTGCTCGCCGCACTCACCACCGAATATCCGCTGCAACCTTTCAGCCGGCGCTATTTCGGCATGGACGACGATGCCCGCGTATTCACCTATGCGAACGAATGGCAGCTGGCGCATCGTGCCCCGACGCCCACGGCGATGGTCGCGCTGGCGCCATGGCAGGCCGAGACTGCCCTCAACCTGGGCCAACTGCAAAGCTTTCTGAGCAAGCCGGTACGCTACTTTTTCAATCACCGGCTCAAAGTGCATTTCAGCGACGCCGATGTCGCCAGTGCCGACGAAGAGCCTTTTGCACTGGATGGCCTGCAACGTTATCAGGCCAGGCAAGAAGTCTGGCTGACCACCATCGACGCGGACAACACCGGCGACGCCATCGCGCATGCGTCACGCCGGCTACGCAATCAGGGGGCCTTGCCGCCCGGTGGCTTTGGCGAGCTGGCGCAGGCCGAAATCGCCAACGAGACGCGCGATCTTGCAGCCATCTGGCACGCCATTGGCCAACTGTCAGCGCCTGTCACTGATAAATACGAGCTGCGGCATAGCGCACATGGATTGCAGCTCGAAGACTGGCTGACTGATCTGCGGCAAGCAGCGCATGAGCCGGTTCAACACACGCCCGACGCGCATCCATCGGGCAAATATCTACGCTTGGAATTGATTAACGGCAAACTGCTGGCCAGCGGCAGCGCCAGCCAGAACGGCAAGCTTCGCTACGACAAATTGACCTCCGCCTGGGTTATCCACTTGCTGGCCAATGCGCAGGGCATTCGCATGCAAACCCAGCTCATCGCTGTCGATGCACAACCCCTGCTACGTGAGCTCAGCCGCGCAGACGCATGCGCCGCACTCGATGAACTGCTGCTCGCGCTGCATCAGGGCATGGCGGCACCGTTGCCGCTAGCTCGCAAGACGGCGTTTGCCTATCTGCAAGCCGAACGCGATGAAGAAGATCCCCTCGCCGCAGCCCGGCTCGCCTATGACGGCGACGCCGCAGGCTATCGTCAGGGCGAGCTGCAGGAAGATGCCTACCTCGCGCGTGCGTGGCCACGTTTTGACGCGTTGCTGCAAGCAGGCTTCATCGACTGCCTGGCAGCCTATCGGCGTTTGGTGGATGCCGCCGTATTGAACGGAGGCGAGGCATGAATCAACTCGCGGCACTGAATCCGTTGCGCCTGCCGCTGCACGGCATCCGCCTGATCGAAGCCAGCGCCGGCACCGGTAAAACCTGGACCATTGCCGCGCTGTATTTGCGGCTGGTGCTCGGTCATGGTGGCGAGCACGCATCGAGCGAACCCTTGCTGCCGGCGCAAATCCTGGTACTGACCTTTACCAAAGCTGCCACTGCCGAGTTGCGCGAGCGCATCCGCGCACGCTTGACCGAAGCGGCCAACGCTTTTCGCGGCCAAGGCGAGGCCGATGATTTCCTCAACGACCTGATGGCCGAATACTCCGATGCGGATGCTCGCTCCAGCGCAGCCCGTCAGTTGGAGCTTGCCGCGCAATGGATGGACGAAGCGGCGGTGTACACCATTCATAGCTGGTGCCAGCGCATGCTGGGCCAGCACGCCTTCGATAGCGGGCATCCCTTCGTGCAAGACACCGAAGCCGATGAAAGCGCGCTGCTGGCCGAAGCCGTGCGTGATTACTGGCGGCAACAGTTTTTTGTGCTCGGCCGCGATGGCGCGGCACAGATCAACAAGCTTTGGAAGACCCCTGACGACTTACAAAGAGCGCTGCGACCACTGCTACGCCAGTCACCTGAAAGTTTGCAATGGCAAGGCAAGCCGCTATTACCCGTCGCTGACTTGCAAGCCGAGCTGGCCGCCCAGCTCGCGCCCCTGCAGCAAGCGCAGGCACGAGCGCGCGAATATTGGACCGATGACTTCCACGGCATCGAAACCAAACTGACCGACAGCATGAGCGCCGGCGCCTTCAATGCCAACATGATGCGGCCAGCGAATTTCAGCAGCGATCTGCTCGCGCTCTGGCGCTGGGCCGGCGGCGCTGAAGTCGACGGGACGATTCTGACCCGCTATACCCAGGCCAAGTTGGTCAGCGCGACCAAGAAGAAATTCAGCCCGCCGGAGCACCCCGCCTTTGTCGCCATGGGCGAGCTGCTGGAGCTGCAAAACTCGCTTTCGGGCTGGCGTCCGCTGATTCTCGCGCATGCGGCGCCATGGGTGGCCCAGCGACTGGACAACGCCAAGCGCCAACGCGCCCAGCTGGGCTTTGACGACATGCTCAAGCGCCTCGATGCCGCGCTGCATGGCGTCAGCGGCGAGCGCTTGACGCATACGCTGGCCAGCCAGTATCCGGTGGCCTTGATCGACGAGTTTCAAGACACCGATCCCTTACAGTGGCGGATTTTTCAGCGCAGTTACGCCAGCCCAGACGATGCCGCGCATGCGCGTAACGGCTTGCTGCTGATCGGCGACCCGAAACAGGCCATTTACAGTTTTCGCGGTGCCGACATCCATACCTATCTGCATGCCCGCGATGCGGCGAGCGAGCCCACCTGGACGCTGGCCACCAATTACCGCTCCACCGATGCGCTGGTCAACGCTGTCAACCAGGTCTTCGAGTTCGGTGATCGCCATGCCGATGGCGCTTTTGGTTTTGGCCATGGTGCACGCGGCCTGCCTTTTCATCCGGTTGCCGCACACGGCCGCGCCGAGCGCCTGCTACTGCACGGCAAACCGCTGCCTGCACTGCAATGGGCGGTACAAGCCAGCGAGCAGGCAATCAGCAGCACGACTTACCAACAAAGCATGGCCGAGCACGCCGCCACGTATCTGGTGCAATTACTGCAAGCGGCGCAATCGGGCCACTGTGGCTTTGCCAGCGATGGCAGGCTGACGCCGCTTAGTGCGGGCGATATCGCCATCCTGGTGCGCAGTGGCAAAGAGGCCGCGATGATCCGCGCTGCCTTGCAGCGGCGAAGTTTGAAAAGTGTCTTCTTGTCAGATCGCGACTCGGTTTATACCTCACCCGAAGCGGCCGATTTGCTGCTCTGGCTACGCGCCTGCGCCGAGCCCGCTTCAGACCGCGCCATGCGCGCCGCACTGGCCAGCGCGACCATGGGCTGGAACTACGACCAGCTCGACCGTCTCAATCGCGACGAACGTTATTGGGAGCAGTGCGCAGAACGCTTTCGTCAGCTGCACGAGAGTTGGTTGAAGCATGGTGTACTGGCCATGCTGCACGATCTGCTGCACTTGTTCGATCTCCCTGCCGCTCTGCTTGCACGCCGTGACGGCGAGCGCGCCATGGCCAACCTGTTACACCTGGCCGAGTTGCTGCAACAGGCCGCCGCCGCGCTGGATGGCGAACATGCCTTGATCCGCTACCTCACCGTGCAGATCAGCCAGTCCGACGATAGCCAGGCGGATACTGCCGAAGAACAAATCGTGCGGCTGGAGAGCGAGGATGCGCTGATCAAGGTGGTAACCATCCATAAATCCAAGGGCCTGGAATATCCGCTGGTGCTGCTGCCGTTTGTCTGCAGCGCGCGCCCGCCACGTGCCCATGAAAGCGTGGTTTGGCACGACGATAACGGCGTCCCACGGATGGATTTACAAGCCGATGCAAACGCATTGGCCCAAGCTGATCGCGAGCGCTTGCAAGAAGATCTGCGCCTGCTCTATGTCGCCCTCACTCGAGCGCGCCACACCTGCTGGCTCGGCATCGCCTGCTACCGCGTCGGCAATGCCAAGGCTTCCGCCCTGCATAAATCAGCTTTCGGCTATCTGCTGGCAGGCGGCGAAGCGATCGAGCCTGCCGACTTGATGCCACGGCTGCTGGACATGCAAAGCGGCCACCCGGACATCGATATCGTCACGCTTGCTGATCTATCCGATAACAGTCGCTATCGCCCAGTCGATGACTCAACCACCTTGCTATCGGCGCGCCACTATCACGGCGTAGCTCCCGAGCGATGGTGGATCGCCAGCTACAGCGCGCTCAAATACGCCGACACGCTATCTGTGCAAGCACAAACGGCACCGGAAACCGCGTCACAAGATGTGCTCGCGGAGACCCGCGCCGAACTGAGCGAGCCATTCACCCTGCCCGCGATGCAGGCGGCTGTCGGCATGCATGCGTTTCCGCGCGGCGCGGAACCCGGCACCTTCTTGCATGGCTTGTTCGAATGGGCCGCCGAGGAAGGTTTTGCCACCCTGGCCGCGAACCCAGCCATGCTGGAAGAGCCGATTGCTCAACGCTGCCAGCGATTGGGTTGGCAAATCTGGATCAAGCCGCTGCTGCAATGGTTGCCAGCCTTGCTGCAAACACCGCTAAGCCTGCCCGGCGCCAACCCAGCCGACAAAGTGGCGTTAGCCTCGCTAACCGATACCAGGCAGTACCGCGCCGAAATGGAATTCTGGATTGAGGCCAGGCACGTGGACACGCTGCAGCTGGACAAGCTGGTCAGCAAATACACCCTCGATGGCCGCCCGCGTATGCCCTTGCTGCAAGAGCAGATCAACGGCATGTTGAAAGGCTTTATCGATCTGATCTTCGAGCACCAGGGCCGTTACTACGTGGTCGATTACAAATCCAACGGGCTTGGCGACGATGCCTCGGCCTATACCGCCGAAGCGATGCGCGATTCCATCCTGCGCGAGCGCTATGACTTGCAATACGCCATCTACACGCTGGCGCTGCATCGCCAACTGCGCGCCCGCCTGCCGCATTACCACTATGAGCGGCATATGGGCGGGGCGATTTATCTGTACTTGCGCGGCGTGGATGATGACGGCCATGGCGTACATCGCGAACGGTTGCCCTATGCGCTGATTGAAGCGATGGACCGGCTATTTGCCAGCGAGGGCCATGCTCATGCGGCTTGATAGCCTGCTCGACATGTCGATGCAACAAGGGCGACTGCGTCCGCTGGACGTCGCCTTCGCGCGCTTTCTCGGCACGCTCGATCCACCAGCCGACGCCAGCCTGCTACTGCTCGGCGCACTGGTCAGCCGCCAGGTCGCCGACGGACATCTTTGCCTGGATTTGAGCGCCCTGATCGAGCTGGCCGATCAGCACGACTGGCCGGTGCATTGGCGGCAATCACTGCTGACCATTCCATCCGCTGACTGGCAACCACGCTTGCTCAGCTCACCACTGATCAGCGATGGCAACCCCGAGAACAGCTCGTCGCCGCTGGTGCTGGAAGGTACGCGTCTATACCTTCGACGCTACTGGAACCACGAACAATTCATCGCCACCACCTTGCGCCAGCGACTGGACCATTCGCTCGCCCTGCCGGCGCATCTCGCCAGCGAACTGGCGCGGCTGTTCCCGGCAGCCAGTGTCAGCGATGCGCCCGACTGGCCGCGTATCGCCTGCGCGCTGGCCGCCCGCGGTGCTTTTACCGTTATCACCGGCGGCCCGGGCACCGGCAAGACCACCACCGTGGTGCGCCTGCTCGGCCTGCTGCAAACCTTGCAATTGCGCGAGCAGCCACGTCCGCTGCGAATTCGCCTGGCCGCGCCTACCGGCAAGGCCGCGGCACGTTTGAATGCGTCGATTGCAGCGCAGCTCGCCCTGCTGCAGGTCGATGACCAGGTACGCGCCAGCATCCCTGCCGAAGTCGATACCTTGCACCGCCTACTAGGTGCGCAGCCGGATACTCGGCGCTTTCGCCACCATGCGGGTAATCCACTACATCTGGATGTACTGGTGATCGACGAAGCCTCGATGATCGACCTGGAGCTGATGTCGGCCGTGCTGGCGGCGTTGCCGGTGCAGGCACGATTGATTCTGCTCGGCGACAAAGATCAGCTTTCCTCGGTGGAAGCCGGTGCCGTGCTCGGCGACCTTTGCCGTCATGCCGAGGCCGGTCGCTACAACAGCGCCACCGCCAGCTGGCTGCGGCAAGTCACCGGTGACGACATCAGCGCCTGGACAGACCACAGCTCGCAGGCGCTGGACCAGCAAGTGGCGATGCTGCGCTATAGCCATCGCTTTGGCGCCAGCAGCGGCATTGGTCAACTGGCGCGCGCGGTGAATGCCGGCGACGGCGTTCAAGTAAATGCCTTGCTGAAACATCCGCCCGCCGGCATCGCCTGGACCGACGCCAACGCCGATACGCGGCAACTCACGGCCTTGGTGCTGGACAGCCACGACGAGCGGCAAGGCTATCGCTATTACCTTGAACAGCTGCGCCAGCACCGCCCGAGCCTGCAAGCGGATGCTCAAACCTACGCGCACTGGGCACGGCAAGTGCTCACCGACTTCAATCGCTTTCAGTTGCTGTGCGCATTGCGCCAAGGGTCTTACGGCACCGATGGGCTGAACCGGCAAATCGCTGAGATCCTGCAATATGCCGGGCTGATCGAGACCAGCCAGGGTTGGTACGAAGGCCGCCCGGTCTTGATCACTCGCAACGACTACAGCCTGGGCCTCATGAATGGTGACATCGGCATCAGCTTGCGTGTGCCCGATGAAGACGGCGAGTTGCGCCTGCGGGTTGCCTTTCAGGTCACCAGCGGCAACGACACCGATATACGTTTCATCCTGCCATCGCGGTTGAGCGAGCTCGATACGGTTTACGCCATGACGGTGCATAAGTCGCAGGGCTCGGAGTTCGACCACACCGCCTTGATCTTGCCTGCTCAAGCCCACGGCGTGCTGAGCCGCGAGTTGCTTTACACCGGCATCACCCGCGCACGGCGCTGGTTCAGCCTGATCGGGCGGCAAGAGGTGATCGAGCTGGCCACTAACCGATTGACCCGGCGACACTCGGGGCTGGCCGACCGCTTATATGCCGATTGAATCCATCCGATTTAATCTATTTAGCCGTCTATCTGAAGATCAGTAAAAGCGCGTAGCCACACCAACTCACGTCGGCGTGCATTCGGCACCACTGCTCAGCGGCAGACTTTTTACCGAGCCCGAGCCCGACACGCTTAATGCCGAGCCCGGTACGCCCGCGGTATTTTCAGCGCTGCGGTCCTTGCCCAAGGCACAGGCCACAAAAGCGACCGGGGCCGTGCTGGTATCGCGCTTGAGTTGCCCCTGCTGGCCGTAGGTGATGATCTTGTCGTCTTTGGCGGTGATGGCAACGCCGCTCTGGCTGGTGGTGTAACGCAGCAAGGTGAAATCGGCCGAGCCACTCTGGTATGCCTGGTCAGCCCCCGCCACCCCCGCCGCATAGGCATAGACCAACCAGCCCGGTGCATAGGCCTTGCTGGTGACGCAACTTGTACCATCGGCCGTGGGGCATACCGATACAAACGCCGACCGCATCGCCGCTTCGGTACGTGCATAGGAAAGATCGGCCAACAAGGCGTAGCCGGCAGAACTGAGTTGCTGCCGCCGGGTAAGGTCACGAAAGCCGGGCACGGCAATCATTAACAAGATCGCCAGTATCGCGATGGTGACCATCAGCTCAACCAGGGTAAAACCACGATGACGCTGGGCACAAAGTGTCATGCGCATCACCAGCAATTGCCGTTCGACGCGGTACCGGTAGCGGCTTTTTTACCGGTGCTGTCGATAGTGAGACTGGCGCAGGCGTCCGTGGCTTGCACGCTCTGTGGCTGAGCGCTGGCTTCATAGCTTTGCCCCGGTGCGGCAGGGGTGATCTTAGCGTTGTAATAGCCTTTTTCCGAAGCCGTATTGGTGTAGCCGATGTCGGTCAAGGTGCCGTATTTGTTGTAGGTGGCGTAGTACCGCTCTTGCGCATTGGCGATACGTAGCAACAACTCTTGTCCATCCACGCGCCGCGCGCGATAGCCGTAGCGGCCGTAAGCGGGCACGGCTATCGCCGTGAGGATGGCTACGATGGCCACCACCACCATCAACTCGACCAAGGTAAAGCCGCGCATACGTGCCATGAGATATCCCCGGTTATTGGTCATTGTTCAATACCCGCCAGGAGCGCCGCCGCCAAATGGCGTCACCAAAAGAAAAGGCTTTGTTGGGGTCGGTTTCCGAGCTTTTCTCCAAGGTCACGCCCGGCACATAGAGACGACCACCGCCCATGCCGGCGCCGGTAGAGAGGAATCCCCCGGTCGGTGGGTTGCTGACCCGCGCACCGGCCTGCGCATAGCCGCCAGGCCAGTTATCCACCGTGCCGAAGTTCACCCCGCCACCGGCGGCTCCGGTTGCCGCATCGATCACCATCAAGGCGCCTTTGGGTGCCGGATCGCAGGGGTCGTTGTTTTGCGGAATCAGCGTGGTGATGATGGCGCGGTTGGTATCGAACAAGGCCGTGGCATCGACCACTACACGCTCACCTTTGGCGGTAGCCACATCGAGATTGAAGTACCAGCCACGAATCACCGTGCCATTGGTATTTTTTGCCGGCACCGGCTTACTGCTCAGGCCGCGGATATTGCCCACCTCGGTCAGCAGTTGCTGTACCAACGGCGTGGCCGTATTGCCGTCGATCACCACCGGCTGCCCCGCCACCCCGGCATCGCGAATGCCGTAGACCGCCTGGGTCTTGGTCTTGTCGTCGATGGTGTTGTCACTGCCGCCGAGATATTTACCGCTACCGAAAACCACCATGAAACCGCTGGAGGTAGGATCGGGGAAAAGCCGTGGCATCACCGTAATCGGGCGCTCACCCGGCGTTTTCGGGCTGAAGAACAACTCGGCGGCCCATTGGTCGGGGCTTGGATTGGTCAGATCGAAGCGCCAGACATTGCCTTGCAAATCACCAGCAAAAGCGACGTCGTCGATCTGGTCACTATCGTAATCGCCGATGACCGGTGTGGTCAGCCCATAGCTTTCTACCGTGCCCACACCGGCGACTGAGGTGGGCGTCTTCAGCTCGCGCAGTAATTTGCCCGACTGCGCATCCAGCACAAAGAGTGAGCTGAAGGTGTTGTTGATGGCCGGATCGGTGCTGTCTTTGGGAAAGTAGCCCCCCGGCACCAAGACCACCCACTGGCCGCTGGCCAGTCGCCCGATATTCGGACGTCCAAAGGTGTAGCCGAGGTTGGCGCCGCCGTCACTGCTGTTGTTGAACTCCCACAATACCTTGTCCGCCGGGCCGATCACTTTGCCTGAGGTGCTGCCCTGGGTCGCTGCAGCCTCGGTGATGTCCAGGGCGTATACGCCGCGACCACCCAGGCGCAGACCAGCCGCCAGAATGGTGTGCCAACCCTGCTGGGTGCCATTGTCGAAATACACATCGCGGCTGACCGGCGTGCCATCCACCGATGGCATGAAACTGAAGTCAGTCAATGAAGACCAGCCGCTAAGCCTGCCATAGGCCGAATACGGCACATAGGCCCAGCGCTCCGTACCCGGCGCCGGCGCGATATCGACCGTGCTCGCATCGGTGCTGTCGGTAGTCGCATCGAAAGCATGCAACATGCCGTCATTGGCGGCGACATAAACGGTCGGCGCACGCTTGAGGTGATCCGCGCGGAACTGCTCGTAACTTTTGCCCTTGCTAGCGGCCAGCAATTCTGGCGAACCGCTTGGCCAACTATCGCGATAGCCGCCCGTGGGCGCGGCCAAGTACAGCGCCTGTCCATTGATGACGGCGCCGAATACCGAGTTGCGTTGGCGGAAGCTGGCGCCCTCTTTGCTCTTATCGCCGCGCAGCCAGGCCAGCCGGCTGGCACCGATACCGCCTTTGTCGAAGTTGGCGTCGCTGGCTCTAAGCCCTGTTGCTGCAGACGCCCAGGTGAACGCCGCGCCGTGCCCCGAACCAATGCCCGTGCTGGTCAGAATCACTCGCGTGTCGCCGGCACCGGCGCGTGTATCCAGCTTGGCCCGGCCGTTCCACAACACCCCGGAGCCGACGATGCCGTCCGTACCCACCGGCTTGGCCAGCATCGAACCGCTCCAGTCGTTGGTGTCGTAGCCCGCCTGGAATGTCACCGTGGCCGTGCCCAGCACCGCCGTGCTCAAGCTGCCGGCCACCGAGGTCGTATTGCGCGACACGATGCTGCTGATGATGTTGGTCAACGCTGTAATCAGCGCGGTCGGGTTGCTGGCTGCGAAAAATTTGCCGCGACTGTTGAGTGCCGCATGCCACATGTCGTCGATCTTCTTGCCATCGTCAGTGTCAACCAACGGCACCGGCCAGGCGGTATCGCCACTACGCAGGCTTTGATAGGTGGTGCTGTTGTTGGACAGCGTACCGGAGGCACCAAAGCCGATCATGTACTGCACCAGATGCGGCCAGCTCGCCGGGTCGTTGGCGGGGTTCCAGTAAATTTCCTTGTTTGTGCGAGGGTCTGCACCGGCGGTCAAAGGCACTTTGAACAGGGGAGTCGATTGGTCCGGCAAGTTGGCCGGCACCTTCAAGCGGTTGGATGCTTTTGCAAAAGCACTGTTGCCGGTAACACCGGCCTGCAGATCGCTGGCCCAATATTTGAAAGCGATGTCGGCCATGGTCGCCGTGCTATTGCTGCTTTCGTTCCAAACCACCTTGCTCTCGCGATCGCTGACCGAAAAGCTCTGCAAGCCGTCGGGCAAGCTCGAGATACCACTACGATCATGCGGCGTGGGCTGTGATGGCGTATCGCCATTCCACATGCCGTCGGTCATCTGAATATGAAAGTTTTGCCGGCAAACCAGTTCTTTGCGGACATCGCTATCCCAATAGGGATTGCTATCGACGGCACCGGTTCGATTGCTGAAATAGTCGCCTACGCGCATCGCCGCCGTACGATTCGGCGTACCGCCCGATGCCGACATATTGAACAACCAGGTATAAAAGCGCGTGCGTACGTTGTTGGTCGAGCTGTCATCGACAAACTTGTAGATGGCTGTGTTATTGCTGAGAAAATTTGAATTAATGTTCTGCCAGGCGACTCGCACATTGTCTTTAAAGGGCGAATACGCCCGGGAAATGGCCGTCACTGCGGCCATCGTGCGGGTGCGGTAGTACGCATACCAATTGGCGAAATTCTGCTTATCCGCATTCGTGCTCAAAGAAACCCAGGTCCAGTTGGCGCTGGCGTAGAGATTGCTGGTAGCGGAGGTCGTCAGCTGTCCGTTGCTGTCCAGCGGCAAACTCGCCTTGTTACCGGTGTAGCGGTAATAACCCGCGCCACGGTTGCCGCAAAAACCGTAACTGCTCAGATCGCGCGTAGCGCTATCGCTGCCGCCGGGCCGATTGGATTGAATGCCGTTGTCCCAGGCATCGCCGAACGATGCGTTAGGCATGGTCGTGCCATCGGCTTTCAGCGGTGGGTCGTATTTATTGTCAGGGTTGAAATAAACCCCGTTCATGCTCCAGGTACGCGCGTCAGCCGGATCGACCGTACCGGGGGAAACCCCGGGAGTAATCACGCTCGCACACAGAAAAGGCGCTGCACGCGAGGGATAGGTGCGATTGGAGACATCGGTTTGACTGGTGTCGGCACCGGTATTCCAGGCGGCGCCGGTATACGGTCGTTGATCGGGCATGTGATGCCAATTCATCGAGCCCGAGTCATCGAAGGTCAGCACCAGATTGGGGGCCACCGACGTGGTGGCTGTCGGCGGGCCCGGGCTGAGCTCGACGGTGCCGGCCATCGAACTGGCGGATATGCCCGCCAGCAAGGTCGAGAGCAACGCGCTGAAAGCAACCGTCGACTGCCTGCGATACATGGATGTGCGGTGCATAGTCATGGCGTTGATGCTCACTCCCCTTTGGCGGCGAACGTGCTTTCCAGCACGCGCACCGTATTCAAGTTGCCACCCGTGGCTCGCGCGGTAACGCCTGATTCATGCGGTTTGCCTACGCCAGGCGGTAATTCGGGCCCCATGTCTTCAATGATGTAGTGCGGGTTCTTCGCCAGCACGGCGAGCTTTTTTTCATCGGCGGTCATCCCGCTGCCGCTTAGCGTGGTGTAGTCGTAGCCGCCGTCGTGCCCTTTGTATTCGGTGGCGCCGCCGACCTCCCAACCGGCGCTGTTGCGAAATTTCTCGACGCTGGCGATCGGCCTGGCGGCGTCATAGACATAACAGTCGGTGATCACGGTGCTGCCGCAGTTGACGGATGCGTTATTGCCCGCCTTCCACAAGCGCCATTCGGCGCCACGCAATGCGGTCTCGGCCGCCATCTCGGCCATCTGTGCATTGCGCAAGCCGCCGGCCATGCGCTCCTGCAATAAAGACCTCCCGGTGGCGCTGATTGCCAACATCGTCAGCAATAAAAGAAACACCAGCGCCACCACCAGCACGACACCACGTTGCGCACGCGGCATCTGCCCTCTCGATGGATGGTTGCCTGAGATCGACATGAGTTGCTCCGTTTCGTGGCCTTGCGCACAGTCGCCTGGCGCGGGCAGCCAGGTGGTTCATGGGTTGTAGTTGCGCACCGAGACCAGCACGCTGAATTCGCGCCGCAGCATGAGGTTGTCGAAGCCTTGATCCTTGGGCTGCACGCCACGTGTGCTTGCCGTCGGCGATGCCGGGGCCTTGTCGCCATCGATGCTGTAGACATAATGGGTCTCGCTGGCCGTCAGGCTGCGAACCGGCTGCTGCCCTGCCATCAAGACGTGGACTTCGATATTTTTCACGGCGCGCCACAGGCAACCGTAATCGCTGCCCAATTTTCTCGGCGTCGACGGCGGGCATGGGATAGCACCGGTATCGACTTCGTTAGCGGTGAGATAGCGGGTGCTGCCGCTGGCATCTTCCACGCCGTAGAGAAAATCCAAGCGCTCGACGCCGCGAACTACTTCGCTATCGTTGCCGCCATTGAGCCGACGCATCAGGGCGCCAGTCGTCTGTCCGTTGCCGCCATCGACCACTTTCAGATAGTAGGTGACCGTGTTGTAGTCACGGCTGAAGTTGAACAACTTCGGCGCAGACAACGGCTGCTGAGCGATCGGAGCAGCCAGGTTTTCGTTCCTACCCGACGGACTGAACGCGTTGCCATCCAGGCTCACCGCGAATATCTGCGCGTTGGAGCAATCGGCCAGCATCATCAGATCGCCTTGCTTGTAGTACTCCGCGATCTTCGGCTCGCCCGGGCCGGGCACGATGCTGATGAAGTCCACCGTGCCATCGGCGCGCCCTGTCACCTTGCTGCTACCGCCCAGCGCCCAGCCACTGGATGAGTCCATATAGCGCAGCGTAAGTACGCTGGAGCCGACGACCCGACTGCCGACCGTGGTGCCGATGGCCGGCAGCATCGGTGGATTGACCGGCTTGCAGCTTTTGTTTTTATCGCAGTCATAGCCGCGCATCGACAAGAACGAAGGCAGGTCATAAGCCGTCGCCGGCTTGGGCGGATACGAGCCGCTGCCCCAGGGCGTGGTGACATCGCTCAGCGCATCGATCAGGCCTGAGGCCTGTACGGTAGGTGCGCGCAACGGCGACAAGTAAACCTCACCCGCGTTGCTGGTCACACCCCCGGTGCTGGTGCAGTACTGCGCATTGGCCATGCGCAAATCCCCGCTAAGGCGAGTGATGGCGTAGCGCCCCTCTTCCTGCAACCGCGCCATCTGGTTTTGCACACGGTTACTGCTGGAGGTCGACAAAAACACCGTGACGATGCCGCCCGCCACCAGCAGGCCAAGCACCATCGCCACCATCAACTCGACCAGGGTCACGCCTGCGTGACGCGAAGATGCCGTGCGATAACGCGTCATGGCTGAAACGCCCATACAAAGGTTTGCGGTTTCGCATCGCGTTGCTCTTTATCGCCCGCTCTGCGCTCACTCCAACTGATCTTCATTTCGCAGTTGCCGCCATAAGGCGGACGCATGCCGATTTGGTCTGCCGAGGGCGTAAAACCAGCGGCGCTTTTATCGCTGCACTGGATCGACGCTGTGGCTTCAGGCAGCGAGGTGGTCAGCATGCTGCTCCACAAGTACTGATCGCGTACGGCGACTTGCTGCGCTGTGCAGGCCACGTTGATGTCGCAGCTTTGTTTGGCGGTGGTCGGATAAGCGGTGGAGTTGTAGTTGCCGTTCCACAGGCCCACCGGGTTGGAGCGCATGCGATCGGCCATATTGCTGGCGAGAAACGTCACTTGAGTGCGCAGATAGCCCGCCTGATTGGAGCGTGTGGCCATGACCAGCAACCCGGCCAATCCGATCAAGCCAATACTGAAGATCAGCACAGCCATCAGCACCTCGATCAGCGAGACGCCGCGCTGGCGCGACAAGACATGCATGGAATCCCCCTCGGGCAAACCCGTACATGCACTCTATTTTCGTATCTTCTTACGGCAAGATCTTGCGTGATGAGCGGTAGGATTTGCCCGATAACCGGTATTCGGGGGCGCGGAAAGCTTGCGGCGGGTCACATGGCGCTTGCCGCCAGGCTCGCTGTTTCGTGCTTAAGGAGGGAGGCAGGCCTGATTTCATCAACGACCGGGTCCGGCCTTCGCCATGCCTATGCCGCACATGCATCAGGAAAGCTCATTGACCGCACCACTGACCCCAGTCACAGAATCCATCGCTACCGAGATATCTCCGGCCCGGTGTAAGAGGACAGGCTGAAATCGACGCCCCCAGACACCTCGATGGGTTCGTAGCCATGACCCCGGCTCTGCTAACGCTTTGCCATTTCTCCCAGCGCGCGCCTCCCCTGCATCCGGTCAACTTTCTCACCCGACGCTGCAAACCCCTACAGCAGCCCTTCACCCTGCCTGGCAATTCGACCGCTCACTCGCCGCCCCTAACAAGGCCAGGAGCTTGCCCCGCAAGCTTGCACACTGACATATCGCACCGTAGAATCCTCGGCTCTTTCGCCGGAATAGCTCAGTTGGTAGAGCGGCGCATTCGTAATGCGTAGGTCGGAGGTTCGATTCCTCTTTCCGGCACCAGATGCCGTTCCAAAGGCATCCATGGATGTCCAGGAACACATTCAACCCCGCGTAATGGCGGGGTTTTTTGTGCCCACTGGATGCGCATGTGTCCAGGCATTCGCGAGCCAGATAGCAAAGACGCTGATCGAGGCTTTCGCCATAAGCTGAAGCTGAAGCTGCATTGACATGTACTCACCGCCAAGATCTTTGCGCGGAGAAAATGATCAATCGCCCCCACCTGAATCGACCCCAGGCTTACCCTATCTACCGGTTAGCGCGACGCATGCCCTTCTTCTTGGGGCTTCTGCTACCCCATAGCGGCAGATAGGCAAAAGCCCGCAACGATGCGGGCCTTTAAAGGTTTGCAGGGCTTCGCAAAGGCTACAAATTAGTCATTGAGCCACCGACGATGCGCAGCTCTTTGGGCAGCGCAAAGGTAATGTTCTCGGGCTCGCCATCCAGCTCGCGCACGTCGCCTGCGCCCCAGGACTGCAGGCGGGCGATAACGTCACGTACCAGCTTTTCGGGGGCAGAGGCGCCGGCGGTCAGGCCGATACGGGTCACGCCATCGAGCCAGCTGCGCTCGATATGCTCGGCGCCATCGATCAGGTAAGCAGGCACGCCCTGCTTCTCGCCCAACTCACGCAAGCGATTGGAGTTGGAGCTGTTGACCGACCCCACCACCAGCATCAGATCGACAGCGTCGGCCAGGCGGCGCACGGCATCCTGGCGGTTTTGCGTGGCGTAGCAGATGTCGTCTTTGCGCGGACCTTCGATATCCGAAAACTTGTCGCGCAACGCCGCGATGATGGCCTTGGTGTCATCGACCGACAGCGTGGTCTGGGTGACGTAAGACAGCTCATGCATTCCACTGCCCCATGGTGCCTTCGACTTCGGGGTGGCCGGCATGACCGATCAATACCACGCTACGACCGATACGGCCCAGCCTGGCCACTTCCATATGCACCTTGGTGACCAATGGGCAGGTCGCATCGAAAACATTGAGCTGACGTTTGTCGGCCTCCTCACGCACTGCCTTGGAAACGCCGTGCGCGCTGAAAATAACCGTGGCGCCATCGGGGACTTCATCCAACTCTTCGACGAAAACAGCGCCGTCGGCGCGCAATTTGTCCACGACGTAACGGTTGTGCACCACTTCGTGCCGCACGTAAATGGGTGCACCGTAGGATTCGAGCGCGCGCTCGACAATGGCGATGGCGCGATCTACGCCGGCGCAAAATCCGCGGGGATTGGCGAGCAGGATGTCCACTAAGGCTCCGGGCTGGATAGCTTTAAAACGCGGCAATTATCGCATGAGCCGTTTAAACGAACGTTATGCCGGCGCGTTCAGGCCTTGGGTGTCGATTTACCCGCGAAAAAGCCAAACACAATAAGCATCACGGCACCCAGGCTGATAGCGCAATCGGCCAGATTGAAAACCGGGTAGCTCCATGCATCGTAGTAATGCACGTGGATGAAATCAGTGACTTTGCCCGCATGCAGGCGATCGATCACATTGCCCACCGCGCCCCCCACCACCATGGACAGCGGCAAGGCGGTGCGCCAGTCGCGCCGCGGAGTGCGGGCCAGCCACACCACCAGCACGACACCGATCACCAGGGCGAGCAAGACAAAGAACCAACGCTGCCAGCCCGCACTATCGGCGAGAAAACTGAAGGCGGCGCCAGTATTGAAAGCCAGTGTCCAGTTCAGCCAGCCGGGAATCACCGGATGCGCCAGCCCCGCTGGCTGCAATGCATCCAACGCCCAGAACTTGCTGAGCTGGTCGAGCACGATGACTACGGCGGACAACAATAGCCAGGGCAAGGCGTTGGGTTTGATGGTCATTGCAAAACTCTGTGTTGAATTCATAACTCCCTCCCCCTGTTTATAGGGAGGGCTGGGGTGTGGGTAGGCTCTTGCTTGAGGTTATCGCAAGGGCGTCACCCCCTCCCAACCTCCCCCTACGAGCAGGGGGAGGGGCTTTAGACGGCTAGAACCATTGCCGGGCTTCGCCCGCCCCGTCCACATTGCTGATGCAGCGGCCGCACAGCTCGGGATGCCCGGCATGGCTGCCGACGTCATCGCGACGATGCCAGCAGCGCACGCACTTGGTGGCTTCACTCACTTCAGCGACCACCCAGGCATTCTTGCCGTTCAATTTGTCGGCGGGCACCAGCTCACTGACACCATCCAGGCCGACCAGCGGGGCAACGGCTCCGGTTTCCTCCACCAGACGCAGCTCGGAGGTGATGAAGAAGAAGCGCAGCTCCGCCGCCGCTGGCGCGTAACGTTCAACCAGCGATGGTTCGGCGTGAATCGTCACGTTGGCTTCGAGCGCCGCCCCCATCTTGCCAGCCTTGCGCATGCCTTCGAGCACGCGAGAGGCGGCATCGCGAATAGTCAGCAGATCGGACCAATAACGTCGTTGCTCGGGTGAACCCTGGGTTGCAACCAAGCCTTCGTACCAGGTTTCGAACAGTACGCTCTCATCGCGCTGCCCTGGCATGTGCTGCCAGATTTCTTCTGCGGTAAAGCTCAGCACCGGTGCCAGCCACCGCACCAGCGCCTCGAGGATGTGATACATCGCACTCTGCGCGCTGCGTCGGCCGATGCTGTCGGTCGGCATGGTGTAGAGGCGATCCTTGGTGATGTCGAGGTATTGCGCGCCCAGTTCATTGGTGCAGTAGTTCTGCACGCGCTGGACGATTTCGGGGAAGTCGTAGCGCTCATAGGCGGCCTTGACCACGGCCTGCACGTCATAGGCCTGCTGCACCGCCCATTGATCGAGCGGCAAGCTTTCTTCCACGCTAAGCAGGTGCTTTGCAGGGTCGAAGCCATCGAGATTGCTGAGCAGAAAGCGCGCGGTATTGCGGATACGCCGATAGGTATCGGCCACGCGCTTGAGAATTTCCTCCGACAACGACATCTCGTTGCGGTAGTCGGTGGAGGCCACCCATAGCCGCAGAATATCCGCGCCCATGCGATTCATGATGTCCTGCGGCTCGATACCGTTGCCCAGTGACTTGGACATCTTGCGGCCTTGCGCATCCACCGTGAAGCCATGGGTAAGCAACTGCTTGTACGGCGGCTGGCCGTCGAGCATGCAAGCGGTCAATAGCGAGGAGTGGAACCAGCCGCGGTGCTGGTCCGAACCTTCGAGATAAAGATCGGCCGGGAAGCGCAACACATCGGCGTGCGAACCGCGCAAGACATGCCAATGCGTGGTGCCGGAGTCGAACCATACGTCGAGGGTGTCGCGATTTTTTTCGTACTGCTCGGCTTCGTCACCGAGCAGCTCGCGCGGATCCAGGCTTTGCCACGCCTCGATGCCACCCTGTTCCACTCGATCAGCCACCTGGTCAAGCAGCTCGGCGGCACGCGGATGCAGCGCACCGGTTTCGCGATGCACGAAGAAGGCCATCGGCACGCCCCACTGGCGTTGGCGCGACAGCGTCCAATCGGGGCGCTCGGCAATCATGCTGTGCAGGCGCTGCTTGCCCCAGGCAGGAAAGAACTGAGTGGCTTCGATGCCGGCCAGCGCCGACTCGCGCAAGGTCTTGCCGCCGCCCACCGGCACGATGTCCATACCGGCAAACCACTGCGAGGTCGCGCGATAGATGATCGGCGTTTTATGCCGCCAGCAATGCATATAGCTGTGCGTGTACTTGTTCTGATGCAGCAGCGAGCCGGCCTGCTCCAGCGCCTCGACGATTTTCGGATTGGCCTTCCAAATGAATTGACCGCCGAACAATGGCAGCGAGGTCGCATAGACGCCATTGCCCATCACCGGGTTGATGATGTCGGCATCGTTCATGCCATGCGCTTTGCAGGAAAGAAAATCCTCCACGCCATAGGCCGGCGACGAATGCACCACACCGGTACCGGTATCCAGCGTCACGTAGTCGCCGAAATACACCGGCGCGGTACGCGCATAGCCTGGGTCCACCGCATACAAGGGATGGCGGAAACGCAACTCGCCCAGGGCTTCGCCGGGCACCGACGCCACGATATGGCCTTCGGCGCCATACGTCTTCAAGCACTCCTCGACGCGCTCAGTAGCGAGGATTAGCAAACCGCGGGCGCTATCGACCAGGCTGTAGCTGAACTCCGGGTGCAGGTTCAGCGCCTGGTTGGCGGGAATCGTCCACGGAGTGGTGGTCCAGATCACGATCTGGCCATTCGGCTTGGGCAGCTCGGCCAGGCCAAACGCCTTGGCAACGGCCGCCGGATCGTCGAAGGCGAAGCCGACGTCGATCGCGATATCGGTCTTGTCCTCGTACTCCACCTCGGCCTCGGCCAGCGCCGAGCCGCAGTCGAAGCACCAGTTGACCGGCTTGAGGCCGCGGTAGATATAGCCCTTGCGCAGGATCTCGGCGAGCGCGCGGATTTCGCCCGCTTCGTTCGCGTAGTTCATGGTGAGATAGGGACGATCCCACTCCCCCAAGACACCCAGGCGCTTAAAGTCTTCTTTCTGCTTCTCGATCTGCGCCGTAGCGTAGGCACGCGCCTTGCTCTGCACGTCGCTGGCGGACAAGCCTTTGCCGAACTGCTTTTCGATCTGGATCTCGATCGGCATGCCATGGCAATCCCAGCCCGGCACATACGGCGAATGAAAGCCGGCCAGCAGCTTGGACTTGACTACGACGTCCTTGAGGATTTTGTTGATCGCATGACCCAGGTGAATCACCCCGTTGGCATACGGCGGGCCGTCATGCAGCAAGAACATCGGCCGACCCGCGGTCTTGGCCTGAATCTGCGCATAGCGCCCAACGCGCTCCCACTCGGCCAGCCAATCGGGCTCACGCTTGGGCAGGTCGCCGCGCATCGGAAACTCCGTCTGCGGCAGATTGAGGGTGCTCTTGTAATCCTGGGTCATTGCTTGAGTGCCATCGAGTTATTCGTCAACAGGCGGCACGAGGCCGTCTGCCTTGGTTAGATAGTGCAGGCCCGGGTACCACGGGCTTACGCATTGAGCAGACGTGGATTCATGCCTAGCAACTCACGCGCCATGCGCTCGTCGCGATGCATTTGCTCGGTGAGCGCATCCAGTCCATCAAACTTCTGTTCGTCACGCAGTTTGGCGACAAACTCTACCGCCATGCGCTGGCCGTAGAGATCGCCGTCGAAGTCGAACAAATGCACTTCGAGCAGCGGCTCGCTGACCTCGTTTACGGTCGGCCGCACACCCAGGCTGGCCACGCCTGGCCAACTGCATTCGCATTCGCCCAGGCCGACGCGCACCGCAAAAATGCCATGCACCGGACTCACGCGATCGCGTAAATGAATATTGGCCGTGGGATAACCCAGCGTACGACCCAGTTGATTGCCGTATTCCACCTTGCCCTCCATCACAAAGGGCCGCCCCAGCAACGGCGCGGCGCCGGTGAATTCGCCAGCGGCCAGCAGCAGACGCACACGGGTCGCCGAGACACGGGCGCCATCGAGCAGCACCGGCGGCATGGTCCGCGCACTGAAACCCAGGGCCTGGCCCATCTGCTCCAACAAGGCCACATCGCCACCGCGCTTGTGGCCAAAGCGGAAATCACCGCCGACCCATACCTCGCGCGCCGCCAATCGCTCGCCTAACACCTGCCGCACAAAAGCCTCGGCCGGCATCGCCGTCAATGCGGCATTGAAACGAAGCAGCAAGGTGTGCTCCATGCCGGCCGCCGCAAAGCCCAAAAGCTTTTCGCGCACGCTGGACAAGCGCGGCACCGGCTCTTTGGAAAAATAAGCGCGAGGCAATGGCTCGAAGCTGACCACGATCGGTGTACAGCCGAGCACCTGCGCCCGCTCGCGCACCTGCGCCAACAGCGCCTGGTGCCCGCGATGCAGGCCATCGAAGGCACCAATGGCCACTACGCTACCGCCGGGGGCCACACGGGGGCCCGCGACATCCCTGGAAAGTCTCATCATCGCGCGAGTATAACGGCTGGATCGCCGTTCTTAGCGGCCCAGATCTCGCTCGAAGCAAGCTTGCGCGAGGCGATCATCAAACCCCGCGCAATTCGCGTAGACGAAAGCCGGTGGCGAACAGGGTCGCCAGATAAGCGCCGCCGCCGGCCGCCACCAGCACGCCCAAGCGCCAGACGCGGGTCCATTTGGGTACATCGGTCCAATCCGGCCAGCACCAAAGGCCCAGCAACAAGACCGCAATCATCGCGGCGCAGGCCAACGCCAGCCGCAGCATGTGCCTGGCCCAGCCCGGCTGACGCTGATACACGCCCGCCTGCTTCAGCCACCGCCAGAGCAGGCCCAGGTTGATATAGCTGGCCAAGGCGCTCGCCATGCCCAATGCCATGTGCAGGCCATAGACCTGCGACAGGCCGTGCAGCCACGAGCCTTGCTTGACCTCCGCCGGGGCCCACAGCCAGAACAACAAGGCCAGAAAGATGACGTTCAAAAGCATGTTGGTAATCAGCGAAACCACGCCGGCGCGCACCGGGGTGCGGGTGTCTTGTCGCGCGTAGAACGCGGGCAGTACCACCTTGACCAGGGCGAACGCCGGCAAACCGAAGCTCAGTGCTGAAATCGACAGCGTGGCCATGCGGGTATCCAGCGCCGTGAACTGGCCATGCTGAAACAGTGTCGCGACCAACGGCTGGGCCAAAATCATCAGCCCGAACATCGCCGGTACCGCAATCAGCAACGTGGTACGCAAGCCCCAATCCAACGCCATCGAGAAGCCGGCACGGTCGGTGGCCACATGGTGGCGCGATAGCGAGGGCAGAATCACCGTGCCCAAGGCCACGCCGAACACCCCCAGCGGTAACTCCAGAAAACGATCCGCCTGCGACAGCCAGCTTTGCGAACCGGCGATCAGCAGCGAGGCGATCACCGTGTCCAGCAAGAGATTGATTTGCGCCACCGAGGAGCCGAACAGGGTAGGCACCATCAGCTTCATGATCCGGCGCACTTCCGGCTGACCCCACCCCCAGCGCGGCAAGGTCAGCAGATCGAGCTGGCGCAGCGCGGGTAACTGAAACAACAGTTGCAAGATGCCCGCCACCAGAATCGCCCAACCCATCGCCATGATCGGCGTATGCAGTCGCGGCGCCAGCCACAAGGCGCCGCCGATCATGCAGAGATTGAGAATGACCGGCGTCAGCGCGGGCAAGCCGAAACGGTGAAAGCTATTGAGCGCGCCACCGGATAGCGCGGTCAATGAAACGAACAGCAAAAACGGAAAGGTCAGCCGTAGCAAGTTCACGGTGAGATCGAATTTCTCCGGCGCATCGATCGCGCCCGGCGAAAACAAGGTGGTGACCTGCGGAGCGAAAATCAGCCCGAGTGCGGTAATCAACAGCAACACGCCACCCAGCGTGCCTGACACACGCGACATCAAATTCTTCAGCTCGGCGTGGCTACGGGTTTCCTTGACCTCGGTGAACACCGGCACGAAGGCCGTGGAAAACGAGCCCTCGGCAAACAACCGGCGCATGAAATTGGGAATGCGAAAGGCCACCCAAAATGCGTCAGTTGCCGCATTCGCGCCAAAGGCGGCGTTGATCGACATATCCCGGACCAGACCGAGTACGCGCGAAATCATGGTCATGCTGCTAAACGAAAGCAGCCCTCGGAACATGCTGGGGGACTTCATGCTTTATGCCGGATAAGGGTTGAAAATCGGGGATCGGCGAAAACGGCGCCACTGGCACCGGCTCGCGCAGGTAAGCCAGTTTGACAGCCGGTAAAGGCTATATGACAGCGCCGATATGGCAACAGAGCGGCATTCACCCATGCAGCGTATACTTGCGTGACGTCCAGCCCAGATCCTGCGATTCGCGGCTAAGCTGTTGACGCAACGGCGCATTAGCCGCATAATCACCGCCTTTTTCCAACCCTAGCGATTTCGGAGTTCTACCTTGGCCAACATTAAGTCCGCGAAGAAGCGTGCGCGCCAGTCTGAGCAGCGCCGCCTGCGCAACGTAAGCGCCCGCTCCATGGTGCGCACCGCCCTCAAGAAGGTCGTCAAAGCCATTGAGGTCAAGGACAAGGCCGCTGCTGTCGAAGCCTTTGCCGCCGCTCAGCCGATCATGGATCGTTACGCCGCCCGCGGCCTGATCCACAAGAACAAGGCCGCTCGCCATAAGAGCCGCCTCAACGCGAAGATCCGCGAGCTGGCATAAGCCAGCTGTTACGCGATTCGGGTTGACAGAAAAGCCGGCCTTTGCCGGCTTTTCTGCTTTTTGAAGCAAGCCAACCCGCCCGTCGATGACTCAGCGTTTGCCTGGGCATACCGGCTAGCACCGCTCGCCCTGCCCCAGCACCCAGGCAACCGAGCCATCTCTGCGTGACGATGCCCGCTCGCCCAAGGCGCACCGCAAATACCGCCGCCGCAACATCTTACGTGCTGCTTAGCAAGATGCGCTGACGGATATGGAACGATCTAATTAGATCGTTCCATATCGTCACCGGCATCACGGGGAGGTGGTGTTTTTGAAAAATTTTCGATTGCTGCCAGGCGCACTTGCGCTACTGGCGGTTGCCCCAGGGCATGCCCAAATTTCAATGACTTCCCGCCCTCAGCAGCTTGAGCCACAGCCAGGGCACTTTGTGCTCGACCAGAGCACCCAGGAGATTGCCGATTTTCTGCGCGCCGCCATTCGCGCGCAAAGCGGCATCACGCTGACGCAGTACAAGCTCAACACCTTTCGCCGGCACCTCACCGAGGATCAAGGCTGGCGCATCGAGATCAAGCGATACCCCAAACTCACGGAGGTGGGCGCTTAGCGCAACGCGGCGGATGGCAGCCGATACGCCAGTGAGGTGAAGCCCGCAGCCATGGACAACGCATCGCCCATTTATCGCGTGACATTCAACGCCGAGCACCCCATCGCCACACGCCTCATCCAGGTATGGGCTCAGCGCTATGGAGCCTTCGATAACCACCAGAGCCGGACCTTAGCCGACGAGATTCTCGTGCGTCGACACCACGCTCCATGCAACGCCAGCACAACAAGAAAAACAAGCCTGAATTCATCAGGCCAACGCTCAATATTCCAACAACAAAGCTCTCATCTTTTCTCTTTTTAATGCCGGAAAGGTCCATGCGTACACACACCACCAAGCCGAACATATCCATCGATAGCCGATCAGGCCGAAGCAGATTCCGTCAAACCCGAATCAGCCTGGTGCTGCTTTCCTTGCTGTGCACCTCCCCACTTTGGGCGCAGTCCATGACTGGCGGCATCTACGGAAAGTTAAAGGACGTGCAAGGCGTTACCGTGGTGGTGAAAAACCCAGCCACCGGCTATGAGAACACGCTGACCCCCGACAAGACCGGTTACTACAACGTCGGCAACCTGGCCCCGGGCACCTATACCGTGCAGCTGATAAAAAATGGCAATCCGGCCGATGAGCAAGCACTCAGCGTGCGCGCCGGTGCGGCGTCGCCAGTGGTTTTTGCAGCCACGGCCAAGAACACTCCCGAAGCTGAGATCAACGCCAAGAACCTGGACGTGATTTCGGTCAGCGGCACGACGACATCGGTGAATACGATTGACGTCAGCAGCGTGGAAAACACCCAGATCTGGAATCTCAGCGACGTCAACAACCTGCCCGTCTCGGCACGCAATCTCGAAGGCATCGCCACCCTGCAATCGAATGTAAGCGCCGCGGGCAAGCTGGGCAGTGCACAGGGTTATTCGGGTGGCTATGTGCAGTTCAACGGTGCCGCGCCCGACGAAAACCGCTATTACGTCAACCAGTTCGACACCACCAACGGCTCGAACATGCTGCAGCCCACCGGCGTACCGGACGAGGCCATCAGCACCATTCAAATCAAGAGCACTGGCTATGGCGTGCAATACGGTAGCACCACCGGTGGCGTTACCTCGGGCACGATCAAGCAGGGCAGCAATATCTTCAAGATGGGCGGCAGCCTTTATTTCACGCCGCCGACCTCTTCGCTGCTGAATCCGAATACGCCCAATGTGCGCAATAGCGCGGATGCGACCAAGTACAACATCTTCGGCTCGGCCACGCACACCGAAAGCCAGCTCACCAACAACCTCTGGTCTTCCGGCCCGATTCTGCAGGACAAGCTGTTTTATTACGCCTTGTTCACCAATAAAGGCGGCTCGCGCCAAACCACCTACGACCAGAACAGCGGCACCACCAAAGACATCTTCAATCAAAACCCCTCGCATGGCGGGTTGATCAACCTGACCTGGAATATCAACAAGGACCAAACCGTGGACTGGCTGCTTTATCGTGAAAACGACAACAGCCGCCACACGCAGTACGCGGTCAATGAGCCCTACAACCCGGGCAGCGCCAGTACCTCGCCGTACAACTACAGCCATGGCATCAACAATGAATGGCTGAGCGTGCTCAACTACACCGGAAAAATCACCGACACACTAAGCGTGTCGGCGATGTACGGCTATCTGCGCACGCGTTACTACACCCATAGCCTGAGCGACGATCAAGGCGGCAGCCTGCCCTCGGTCTCGTACTTCGATCCGGCCACGCAGAAGATCGTCGTGCCACCGGGCGGCACCGGCCCCGCCACGATCAACTCGCCGTTCGTCTACGACAAAAAAGGTTATCGGCTGGACTTCGACTGGTATCCGGTCGAGCAACATCATCTGAGCTTTGGCCTTGACCACTACAACTACGTAGCAACCATTCTCACCGCGACCAATCCTCACGGTGCCTGGGCTTACAACATCAACCACTGCCCGCCGGACCAGGCCAGCTGCGCGCTACCCAATGGCAGCGTACTAGCCAACGGCACGCCCTATGTGAGCTCTGCCATTTCGTACCAGAACGACGCCGATCGCAATATCAACAAGAGTTTTTATCTCGACGACACCTGGCAAGTCAGTAATAACGTCTTGCTGTACGCCGGCCTGCGGCACGATACCTATGTCTCCAAGCTGGACACCGGCCAGACCTATTTGCATCTGCCCTATAACTCGCCGCGCTTTGGCGTGTCGTGGGACGTGCACGGCGATAGCAGCTTGAAGGTCGGCGCCACGCTGGGCCGTTATGCGGAAGGGCTAGGCGTCAACTACAACGATTTGGCCGGTGCGGCATATATCTCGCAGACGTACTACTACACCTACAACTGCGCCAGCGCGAATTGCGCCAACAATGGCTATATCCCGCAAAACCTGCAGCAAACCGGCTCGCCGACCGGTGTCGTCGGCAACATCCCACCGACCGTCAACGGCCAGGTTTCGCACAACATCAAACCCAGCTACCAAGACAGCCTGTCGATCTACGCCCTGCAGCAGTTCAATAACAGCTGGACCGCCGGCGCCACGTTCTACGTGAGCAAGCTGCGCAATCTGATGGAATATTGGAACGGCACCACGATGGTGAATAACTATCTGACCGCCCATGGCTATAGCTATCAGATTCCAGGCGACGGACTGGGCTTTCTCTACAACCCGGGCAAGTCTCTGGACCTGACCTTGCCGGCAGGTCCAGGTGGTGCCTTACAGCGGGTCGTCATTCCCAATAGCTATCTCGGCATGCCCCACCCGGAGCGCAAAACCTACCAGCTGACCTTTACGCTCGATCATCCAGCCACCGCCGAAGAGCCCTGGTTCCTCGATGTCTCGTATACCTGGCGCCACTTGTTCGGCAACACCACTGGCGCGGTCAACGCCACCGGCTCGCAAAACAGCAATGTCTTCAGCAACGGCTATGACCAGAGCTGGGAGGCACCTGCCTTCCTCGACGGCGCGGGCGGCAATTTGCAATCGGATGCCAAGAACACGCTCAAGATCAACGGCTACTACCGCTTCTCGTATGGCCTGCGCCTGGGCGGCATGTTTACTGCGTCATCCGGCGTCCCACTCAGCTGCTATAGCAACTATCCCTATCCCAACGATGGCCGTCTGCCCGCAGCCGGTAACTCGCAGGACAGCTACTACTGCGGCAATCAGTTGATCTCGCGTGGTCATGCCGGCAAGACCAGTTTCTGGGATCAGCTAGACCTGGATGTCGGCTACGACTGGAAGCTTGCCAACAACGCTTTCAGCCTGGATCTGAAGGTAACCAATGCGTTTAATCGCAACGCGGTGCTCCAGAAAAACCAGGTCTATAACGCCAATGTCGGCGACCCCAACCCATCGCCCACGTATATGACGCCCAGCCTGTTCCAGGCACCGCGTTCGTCGATGCTGGTATTCCGCTGGCAGTACAACTGATCGAAAAACAAAAGCCCCTCCTCTGACGCGCAGAGGAGGGGCTGCATATCGATAAAGCCCCTCAAAGGGCTATCAAGACGGCGCTTAAGCGGGCCCGTCTTCGCCACGCATGCGCACATCGCCCGGATGCATTTCGGTGCGACCGATATGCTCGGCGCGCTGCGCCTGGAAGAAGCGCTGCACCTGCTGGCAAACCTCCATGGTGTTCTCGCGGGCAATCGCCGAGACGAGGAACCACGGCTGCGTCCAACCCAGGCGCTTGACGATATCTTCGGCCACCGCCTGGCGTTCTTCCTCGGGCAATACGTCGGCCTTGTTCAATACCAGCCAGCGGGGGCGATCGAGCAGCTCGGCGTCGAACTTCGACAGCTCTTGCTCAATGGCGCGCACTTGCTCGGGCACATCCGCACCATCCAGGGGAGCCACATCGACCAGATGCAGCAACAGGCTGGTACGAGCCAGGTGGCGCAGAAACTGGATGCCCAGCCCGGCCCCATCGGCAGCGCCTTCGATCAAGCCCGGGATATCGGCAATCACAAAGCTCTGGTCGGTGCCCAGGCTGACCACGCCGAGATTCGGATGCAACGTAGTGAACGGATAATCGGCAACCCGCGGAGTCGCTGCCGATACCGCACGGATAAAAGTCGATTTGCCCGCATTGGGGAAACCCAGCAGGCCAACGTCGGCCAGCAATTTCAACTCCAGCTGCAGCTCGCGCACCTCGCCCGGCGTACCCGGTGTGGACTTACGCGGGGCTCGGTTGACCGAGCTCTTGAAGTGGATATTGCCCAGCCCACCCTTGCCGCCCAGCGCCACCAGCAAGCGCTGACCGTGCACGGTGAGGTCGCCGATGGTCTCGTCGGTATCGACATTGGTCACCACCGTGCCGACCGGCACCCGGATGACCGTGTCATCGCCGCCCTTGCCGTACATCTGGCTGCCCATGCCGTTCTGGCCGCGCTGCGCCTTGAAGCTGCGCTGGTGACGGAAATCGATCAGCGTGTTGAGGCCTTCGTCGGCAATCAGCCATACCGAGCCGCCACCGCCGCCGTCGCCACCATCGGGACCGCCGAACGGGATAAATTTTTCGCGCCGGAAGCTGATGCAACCGTTACCGCCGTCGCCGGCGAGTACCTTGATGATGGCTTCATCGACAAATTTCATGGTTTAGGCCAGGCATAGTGAATCGGGAATAGCAAATCGGAGGGCAATAAGCCCGGATATGGTACGGGAGTGCGGGCGCGGGTTTTACCCGGGCTCAGCGACCGACGCAGCACACCGCTCCGAACAAACGAAAAGCCCCGCCGAAGCGGGGCCTTCGATACAACATCGACCAGGCTTAAGCCTTGACGACGCTGACGAACCGACGGTTCTTCTCACCGCGACGCTTGAATTCGACGGTACCGTCGACCAACGCGAACAAGGTGTGATCACGACCCAGGCCAACGCCCGGACCCGGATGGAACTGGGTGCCGCGCTGACGCACGATGATGTTGCCGGCTTCGATAGCCTGGCCGCCGTAAATCTTCACGCCCAGGTATTTCGGGTTGGAATCGCGACCGTTGCGGCTGGAACCTACGCCTTTTTTATGTGCCATGACTGTTTGCTCCAGTTACTCAGGCGTTGATGCCTGTGATCTCGACTTCGGTGAAGTGCTGACGATGTCCCTGCTGCTTTTTGTGGTGCTTGCGGCGACGGAACTTGATGATGCGGATTTTATCGGCGCGGCCGTGCTTGCGCACAGTGGCGCTGACGGTGGCACCGGCTACAACGGGTGCGCCCACGGTGATCGACTCACCGGAACCGACCAGCAACACCTGGTCAAACTTCACGTTGGCGCCTTCTTCGACTTCGAGCAGCTCCACGCGCAGGACATCGCCCTGCTGTACGCGGTACTGCTTGCCGCCGGTTTTAATGACTGCATAGCTCATTGGGAATATCCCTTCTGTCGTTATTCTCTTGGGGTTCGCTCAGCCCATCAGGCCAAAACGAACGCGGGAGTATAGCGACCCACCCGGCAGCTGGTCAAATCCTGACCAACTACCGCAAACCACCAGCCTGGCCAGATCTCCCGACGAAACAGCAGCTTAATGCTTGCCCTTGGCCGGCGCCGCGGGTTTCAACTGGGTATCGGCTGGCGCTGGACTGGCCGGGCAACGGCCATCGGCGCCCAGCGTGCCGTTCTGCTGCAGTTGCTGAATCATCGCCTTGCCCCGCTCCTGGCCCCACTGATTGCCGATTTGCAGCCCCTCGGCCATGGTCTCGGGCATCTTGGCGATGACCTTCTGGCCCAGCGGCGAACGGTAAAACTTCAGCAATCCGTCCACATCCTCAGCGGTGAAATTGCGCTGATAAATGGGAATCATGCGGCCGATCAACTGCTGGGTGCCGTTGGCGTCGAGAAAACCCTGCCAGTAACTGCTGGGCACGCAGGGCAAGGTCTGCTGCATCATATTGGCCATCTGGCCGTTCATCTGGCCCAGCATCTTGCCGATGCCGACCACGTCCATTAGCTGGCGAACCTGCTCCTCGCTAGGTTGTGCCGCCAGCGCCTGCCCCGTAGACACGGCCAACATCAGACCGGCGCCGTACTTTGCCCATGTGCGGATGGTCATAACTATCCTTCAGTTACTTCAGCCTAAGCGGCCGCGAGAGCTATTAGGCCATAACTTGGGAATGCCCTGACCTATTCGGCGTAGACGTTGAAGTAGATCAAAGCATCTATGGACCCAGGCAAAAACTTTCCCGATCCATGGCGACGAGGGCAATAAGTAACCTGTCTAGTTTGGTATAGTTCACTTTTCCCCCCGTCCCCAGGCGCTATGGACACCATCCGCATTCGCGGCGCTCGCACGCATAACCTCAAAAATATCGATCTGGACCTGCCTCGCGACCGGCTGATCGTCATTACAGGTCTGTCGGGCTCTGGCAAGTCGTCATTGGCTTTCGACACTATTTATGCTGAAGGGCAGCGGCGTTACGTCGAGTCGCTTTCGGCCTATGCCCGGCAATTTCTATCGATGATGGAAAAACCGGACGTCGACCATATCGAAGGCCTGTCGCCGGCGATCTCGATCGAGCAGAAATCCACCTCGCACAATCCACGTTCGACGGTGGGCACGATTACCGAGGTATACGACTACCTGCGCCTGCTGTATGCCCGTGTCGGCACGCCGCGCTGCCCCGATCACGGCATTCCGCTGGAAGCGCAAACCGTCAGCCAGATGGTCGACGCCACGCTGGCCCTGGATGCGGATAAGCGCTTCATGTTGCTGGCGCCGGTCATTCGCGGACGCAAGGGCGAGCATGTACAGGTATTCGAGCAGCTGCGGGCGCAAGGCTTTGTGCGCGCACGCGTCGATGGCGCGGTCTACGACCTGGACGCCGTGCCGCCGCTGACCCTGCGCCAAAAGCACACCATCGAAGTGGTGATCGACCGCTTCCGTCCGCGTGACGATATCAAGCAGCGCCTGGCCGAATCGTTTGAGACCGGCCTGCGCCTGGGTGATGGCCTGGTCATCGTGGTCAATATGGATGATCCCAAGGCGACCGAGCAGTTGCTGTCCTCGCGCTATTCCTGCCCGGTGTGCGATTACTCGCTACCAGAACTGGAACCGCGGCTGTTTTCATTCAACTCGCCGGTCGGCGCCTGCCCTACCTGTGATGGTCTCGGCGTTACTCAAGTGTTCGATCCGGTTCGCGTGGTGGGCCACCCGGAACTGCCATTGTCTGGCGGTGCGGTGCGCGGCTGGGATCGCCGCAACGCACATTATTTCCAGCTGATTCTTTCGCTGGCCAATCATTACGGTTTCGAGGTGGATACCCCGTGGCAGCAGTTATCCGCCCCGGTAAAGCAGGCGGTGCTGTACGGCAGCGGCAAGGACAAGATCCAGTTCCGTTACCTCACCGAGCGGGGCGGCAAGGTCACCCGTGAACACGCCTTCGAAGGCATCCTGCCGAACCTGGAACGACGCTACAAAGAAACCGAATCGTCGGCGGTGCGTGAAGAGCTGAGCAAGTACATCAGCGATCATCCCTGCCCCGATTGCGGCGGCCAACGTTTGAATCGTTCGGCGCGCAACGTATTCGTCGCCGACCACGCCCTGCCATCGCTCACCAACCGCTCCATCGACGACGCCTTGATCTTTTTCGATCAGTTGAAGCTGGCCGGCTGGCGCGGCGAAATTGCCGTAAAAATCGTCAAGGAAATCCGCGAGCGGCTCACTTTTCTCAACGACGTGGGCCTGAACTACCTCACCCTGGACCGTCAGGCCGACACGCTTTCCGGCGGCGAAGCGCAGCGCATCCGCCTCGCCTCGCAGATCGGCGCCGGATTGGTC
This sequence comes from Dyella silvatica, assembly GCF_026283955.1. Taxonomy (GTDB): domain Bacteria; phylum Pseudomonadota; class Gammaproteobacteria; order Xanthomonadales; family Rhodanobacteraceae; genus Dyella_C; species Dyella_C silvatica. The sequence goes on from NZ_JAPDPE010000005.1 coordinate 59,011, forward strand.
GGCGTGATGTACGTGCTGGACGAACCGTCGATCGGTTTGCATCAACGCGATAACGAACGCCTGCTCGGTACGCTTACCCGTCTGCGCGACCTCGGCAATACGGTCATCGTGGTCGAACATGACGAAGATGCGATTCGCGCGGCAGACCATGTCCTGGACATCGGCCCCGGCGCGGGCGTGCATGGTGGCGAAATCGTTGCGCAAGGCACGGTGAAAGACATCCTCGCCTCACCGCGTTCGGTCACCGGCCAATACCTTTCGGGGCGCCGCGCGATCGAAGTGCCGACAGAACGCCGGCAACAGATCGACAAAGATTCGTGGCTGCACCTCAAAGGCGCCAGCGGCAACAATTTGAAGAACGTCGACCTGGCGATTCCCGCCGGATTATTTACCTGCATCACCGGCGTATCCGGCTCGGGCAAATCCACCCTGGTCAATGACACACTGTTCCGCCTGGCCGCAGCCGAGCTCAACGGCGCCAGCGCACAACCGGCACCGTATACATCGATCGAAGGGATGGAGCTTTTCGACAAGGTCGTCGATATCGACCAGTCACCGATTGGCCGCACGCCGCGCTCCAACCCGGCGACCTATACCGGCTTGTTCACACCGCTGCGTGAGCTGTACGCACAGGTGCCTGAATCGCGCGCACGTGGCTATACCCCGGGCCGCTTCAGTTTCAATGTGCGTGGCGGCCGCTGCGAAGCCTGCGAAGGCGATGGCATGATCAAGGTGGAAATGCACTTTCTGCCCGATGTCTACGTGCCTTGCGATGCCTGCCACGGCAAACGCTATAACCGCGAAACCCTGGAAATTCACTACAAGGGTTACACCATCGCCGACGTGCTCGACATGACGGTGGAGGACGCGCATAAGCTGTTCGAGAACGTGCCGACCATCGCACGCAAACTCGATACCTTGCGCTCGGTGGGCCTGGATTACATCAAGCTCGGGCAAAGCGCGACAACGCTTTCCGGCGGTGAGGCGCAGCGCGTCAAACTATCGAAAGAGCTATCCAAGCGCGATACCGGCCGCACCATATACATCCTCGACGAACCAACTACCGGCCTGCACTTCCACGATATCGAGCAGTTGCTCGACGTGCTGCACCAACTGGTTGAGCAGGGCAATACGGTGGTCGTCATCGAGCACAATCTGGATGTCATCAAGACGGCCGACTGGATTGTCGATCTTGGCCCGGAAGGCGGTGCCGGCGGCGGCCGCATCCTGGTGGCCGGCACCCCGGAGACAGTCGCCAGCACAGCCAGTTCGTATACCGGCCACTTCCTCGCGCCCCATCTCAACATGGTCAAGCCCGCCAAAGCCCCTGACAAAGCCGCGACAAAAAGCAGCAGCAAAGCGCCGGCCAAAAGCAGCGCCAAGAACAATAGCAAACCCAGCCTGACGGCACGGAAAAAGAAAGCATGAGTTCGAGCGACACCACGGCAGCCGAGACGGATAAGCCAAGCAAGCGCCACAAAACGGCCAGTGAAAACAGCACCGCAGCATTGCCAGTCCAGGCCAGTGACGAACCGTTGTTCGTCGCCTCCATCGGGGTGCGCTGGCGTGATCTGGACGCGTTCAACCACGTCAATAACTCCAACTTCCTGACCTATCTGGAAGAGGCGCGGCTGCAATGGCTACGACATGTGCCGGGGCCGTGGTTCGACGAACATGCCATGCCGGTGCTGGCTGCCAGCGAAGTCAATTATCGCCAGCCGATCGAATGGCCGGCACAGTTGAATGTCGAGTTATCGTGCGAGCGGCTTGGCCACACATCGATCACCATCGCCCACCGCATCGTCGATGCGGAGCAGACCGATCGTTTGTATAGCGACGGCAAGGTAGTCATGGTGTGGATGAACCCATCCACCGGCACACCGGTGCCCTTGCCACAGGCGATTCGCGATTCGGCCGAATCGGCGGGTGCCTGAGAGTCCGCTCAAAGTCTCCTCACGGCACGTACCGGGGAGATCTTGAACAGGCCCCGCATATTTAGATACCGAGGCTTCATGCAGCCTCGGTAAGATGCTCGGCGACCACCTCACCGGAGTTCGCCCGTGAATCTGTTCCGTTTGCGTACCCTCGCCCTTGCCTGTATCGCAGCCACCACGTCGGTGGCCGCCGCGCCGGCCGACCATACCGAGCTCACGCTCTACCGCAGTGACGATGCCGCCCTATTCGGTGCCGGTGATAATGGTGCCGTGCAGGCGGGCTACGCGGTCGCTCGCGAACCCCGCCAGCTGGAGCTGAAAAGCGGCGTGCAGGATCTAAGTCTCGGTGGCCTGCCTTCGTTTCTCGACACTGAGGCGCTTTCGCTTTATGTCGAGGGCGATGCGGCCAAGGTGCTTTCTCAACGCCTGCGCCTCGGTCAAGGCCAGAACGCCGCACTGGGCAGCCTGATCGGCCAGTCCATCGAGGTGCTGGGCAGCAATGCCCAACCGTTAGCCACCGGCACGCTATTACGGGCGGGCGATGGCCTATTGGTGCGCGACGCTGCCGGCAATACCAGCCTGATTCGTGACTATGCTGCCGTGCGTGCACGCGGCAGCTTCAGCACCGGCTCCAGCCTGGAGCTGCGCCTCGATGCTAGCCGTGCGGGCACCGCCAAGGCTGTACTGAGCTACCCGACCGCCGGCCTCGGCTGGCGCGCCGCCTACATCGGCACCCTGCTACCGGGGGCCAGCTGCAAGCTGCAATTCGAATCGCGCGCCAGCATCGCCAACCGTAGCGGCCGGGACTGGAGCGGGGTGCAGCTCAAGCTGGTCGCCGGCGAACCTCATTTCGCCAAAGCCTCGGCGCCACGACCGGTGATGATGGCTTTTGCGGCGGCCCCGCGCGCCAAGAGTGCTGACGCCGAACTACCCGAGCAATCCACCCTGGCCGACTACCGCATCTACAACCTGCCCGCGGCCGTCGACCTACCCGACGGAAGCGTCAGCCAGGTGCCGCTGTACACCACCCGCACCATCGACTGCGAACGCACTGCGCTGTATGAAAACGGCGGCAGCTGGATACCGCCGCAGCCGATGATCGGGCGCGATTTCAGCCAAGGCGGCGGCGAGGCCATCGTCAGCACCCTGCGCTTGAAAGCCTTCGACAGCCTGCCGGCGGGTTACCTGCGGGTGTTGAGCGCCGACCGCGACGGCACGCCGCAATTCATTGGCGAAGGACGCATCAACGACACACCCAAAGACAGCGATGCCACGATCACCTTGGGCACCGCGTTCGATCTGAAAGCCCAGCGCGAGCGCACGGCCTTCAGTGTGGACAAGGCCGGCCGCACCTTGAACGAAGCCTTCCGCATCAAGCTGAGCAATGCCAGCGACACCGCGCGCACGATCACCGTGCGCGAACACCCCAATCGCTGGCGGCAATGGACCCTGGTCTCTTCGTCCAGCAAACCCAGCGAGCAAAAGCCGGACCTGCTGGAGTTCCGCATCGAAGTCCCCGCCGGCGGCAAGGCCACGCTGGATTATGCGGTTCGCTATCAATGGACCGCTGCAGAACAGCCACAATAAGCCATCTCTCCATCCACTACTGATCGGGATAGTTCATGCTTAATGTCATCACTCACGATGCGATCACCGAGATCAATCTGGCGCGGCCGCCGGTCAATGCGCTCAGTCTCGAGTTGTTGCAGGCACTGCGCCGTGCATTAGATGAAGCCGTACGCCAGGGAGCGCGCGGCATCGTGTTATCCGGTGCCCAGGGGATGTTCTCCGCGGGCGTGGATGTACCTGCCTTGCTCGGCCGCGACCGCCAGGGCGTGCACGAATACTGGCGCGAATTTTTCAGCGTTTGCGCCGCGCTCGCTCGCTCGCCGGTCCCGGTGGTGGCAGCCATCACCGGCCACAGCCCTGCCGGCGGCGCGGTACTGTCGTTGTTCTGCGATTACCGGGTGATGGCCCAGGGCACATTCCGCATCGGCCTCAACGAAGTACAGGTCGGGCTGATCGTCCCCGAATGCATCCAGTTCGCCATGCGTCGCGTCATCGGTGCTTATCGCGCCGAGCGGCTGCTGATTGCCGGCGCCATGGTCGATGCGCAGCAGGCGCTGAGCTATGGACTGGTCGACGAAGTCGTGGCCACCGAGCAAGTCGTTCCACAGGCCATCCATTGGCTGACCCAGCTGCTTGCCCTGCCGCCGCGCGCGATGCTGGCCACCCGAGCCCTGGCTCGGGCCGATCTCGCCGAAGCCTACGCCGATGTCGATGCGTTGCCGCTGGATGATTTTCTCGATGGGTTCTTTCACCCCGAAACCCAGGCTGTGCTGCAACAACTGGTCGCGCGGCTGAAGAAAAAAGACTAAAGCTCGGCCCAACCGACGCATCGAGTGCGGCCCCGGCCGCACTCGATGCGGCTCGCGCGGCGGGTCAACGATACATCCGCGCAATCAATGCGGTGATCGCAAGGGCACCACCACTTGGCCATCCGGCCCTTTACCTGTAAACACGCCATCGTCGGTGACGACTTGCACGACGATATCGCGGCTCGAAGCCCTTCGCTTACCGTCGCTACCGGCGATGCTTACGTGCACGGTGTCACCTTGCCGTTGAGCGCGATAGCGCGTGAGGCGATAGTCACCACGGCGATAGCCATAGCCTTCGCCGGCGTCCTCATACAGACTGCCCTGCGCCTCGCCATCCGCATCCAAGCAGACCAGCAGGGTTAGCGGGTCCAGCGATTCTTCGTGGGTGTTTTGCACCACCCTGCCCAGCGGCAAGATCGCCCCGCCACGCAGCTTCAAGGCGGCCTGATGGGGATCGGCAACCTCACCTTCGATCAGCGAAACCTTGCGCCAGATGCCTTTGGGTAAAGCCGGCTGGCGCGCCCAGGCTGGCACCACCAACAGATCGCGCCCGAGCAAAAACGCCTGCGCTTCGCTACGCAGTGACAGATCGCGCGGATCAGCGAAAAACACCGGCTGCATCACCGGCATGCCATTCACCGAGGCATCGTGAAACAACGTATAGAGATAAGGCAGCAGCCGATACCGGCGCTCGATGGCAATCCGTGCCGTGTTCTCGACGGCCGGCCCGAAGGCCCAGGGTTCTTTCTGTTGCGCCGCCTTGATCGTATGCCCCCGTGAAAACGGATAGAACGCGCCAACGGCGATCCAGTTCGCCCACAGGTCGGCTGTTGCCTCGCCACTGAAGCCACCGATATCCGGACCGCTGAACGGCTGCCCCGATAAGCCGAGATTGATCGACATCGGGATCGACATCTTCAAATGCTCCCAGGTCGAAGTGTTGTCGCCAGTCCAGGTCGCGGCATAGCGCTGACCACCCAGAAAGTTCGCCCGCGTCAATACAAACGGCCGTCTATCTGGCAGCGCCGCCTGGATGCCATCGCGGGTTGCCTGTGCCATCAACATGCCGTAGACGTTGTGATATTGCAGATGCGAACCGGGTGACAATTCGCCACCGCCGCGATGCCAATTGTCGTCTGGCATCGTCATGCTCGGCACCTTGAATACCGATGGCTCATTCATGTCGTTCCACACGCCATCGACGCCCTGTGCCATAAACCCTTTGTATAGCGCCGACCACCAGCTGCGCGTGGCTGGCATGGTGAAATCCGGATAAGCTACTTCGCCTGGCCACACTTCACCGTGATATTCACCACCTTGCGCATCCTTGACCCACACGTCGTGCGCGGTACCGCTGTCGTACACCTTATAGCCGGGGTCGAACTTCACCCCAGGGTCGATCATCCAGACGCTGTGAAAGCCGCGCTCGTGCAACGCGTTGTTAAGCCGCTTCGGGTCGGGGAAATCTTTTGCGCTGAAGGTGAAGACACGAAAGCCGTCCATATAGTCGATATCCATCCAGATCACATCGACCGGAATCTTGCGTCTGCGAAATTCATCGGCGATCTCGAGCACATGCGTATCGGGCGTATAGGACCAGCGCGATTGTTGATAGCCCAAGGCCCAGCGCGGCGGCAGCGGCATCTTGCCGGTCAGCTCGGCCAGCCCCTGCAAGACGGCTTGTGGCGAGGCGCGATCAATCACAATCACCGGCATCGGCGGCCCGCTCGAAGCGAAGACGATACGCTGCCCGGTATCCAGCTCGGCCCGCCAGGTAGAATCGAACAACACCCCGAAGGCGCTACCGTCCTTGCGCACTCCCAATACCCAGGGATGCGATTGATAAAGCTGATGACCGCTTTCGCGGGCATATTCGAAGTTGTCGGTATTCCACAGGGTGATCGTGCTGCCATTGCGACGCAGCGGCCCGGTGACCTCACCGGTGCCATACAGGTCGGCCCCTGCGGGTATCTGCACGATGACCCGGCTGCCTGCACCGCTACGTACGAATTGCGGTTTGATCGCCCAGCCGGACGGTGGCTGCCCTTGCAAAACCGGTGCCTTGACCAGTGTCAGCGAGGCCGGGTAAGCCTTCATGCCTTGCGGCAAAAAGGCCACGATGCCAGCGCCGATTTTCTCGATACGACCGGTAGCTACGGCCTCCCTGGGTGACGTGTCAGCCATAGCAATCCCGGCAAAGTGGCACAACGACAACACAAACAAGCTTTGGGTGGCTAGCTTCAGCATGCGATGACACCTGACCTAGTGCGGTGATGCAAGGTGAATCGCGCCGTACGAAAACCCCGCTGCGCGAACTCAGCGAGGCGCGTCGCCGGTTGCGACGGGTCGCGAAGGATCGCTAACCCAGCCGCTCCATGATGGCGCATACAAACGCGAGCCGCTCAACCCGGCATGTTCCATCGCTAACAGGTTGTGACAAGCCGTGACGCCCGAGCCGCACATATGCACCACCTGGGCAGCTGACGCCGCGCCCAACAAGGCGAGAAATTCCTGCCGCAAGATTTCCGCCGGCTTGAAGCGACCATCCGTCGCCAGGTTCTCGGCGAACGACCGGTTCAATGCATCGGGGACATGGCCGGCTACCGGGTCGAGCGGCTCGACTTCGCCGCGATAGCGGGGCGCGGCCCGTGCATCCAACAGCACCGGCGCCGGGGCAGTATGCAAAGCCTGGTGATCAAGCACGACCTGCTGGCTGTCGTAGTGTCTTTCGACCTGCGTTGCTTGCCGCACTGGCATCGAGGTATCTAGCGGCAAGTCCGCGGCCTGCCACGCCGCATAACCACCGTCCAGAACCGCCACCTCGGTGACACCGGTCAGCCGCAACAGCCACCACAATCGCGCGGCGGCGAGCGCACCGCCCTGGGCGTCATAGCAAACCACTTGCAGCCCCGGATACCAGCCCCAGCGTGACAGCACGGCCGAGAAGGCCCGCTCCAGCGGCAACGGATGCCGGCCCAAGCCCTGCCCCTGGCGTGACAGATCGGAAAGGTCATGATCGAGGCTGGCGAATACCGCACCGGGGATATGCCCCGCCAGGTAATCACGTTCGCCCTGACCGGGGTCGGCTGTGGACGAACGGCAATCGACGATCAACACCTGGTCCGGTGGCAGCGCCGCGAGACTGGCGGCATCGATCAACGTCGTATGAAGACTCATGCGCGACCCATCCTATGCAACAGATTTAACAATATCGCGGCAGTGGCACCCCAGATACGATGCCCGCCGTGGACGAATTCCACCATCGGCCGACGATGACCGCGAAACTCCATGGTGTAGCGGCGCAGGTTGGCGGGGTCCAGTAAAAACGCCAAGGGCACCTCGAATACTTCGGCGACCTCGGCCGGTGCCGGGTACAACGGCGCATGCGCGTCGATCCAGGCGACCACCGGAGTGACGCAATAGCCGCTAATCGTCTCGAAGCAATCCAGATAGCCAAGTGGCGTCACCAGCGCGCGGTCGAGGCCGATCTCTTCTTCGCTTTCACGCAACGCCGTGGTCAGCGCGTCGCCATCTTCAGGGTCGGTGCGGCCACCAGGAAAAGCGACCTGGCCGGCGTGCGCCTGCAAATGATCGGTGCGCACGGTAAGCACCAGCCGTGGCTGCACACCTTGCCGCAAACCGACCAGCACGGCAGCCGGGCTGCGTGGCGTATCGCCAAGCAGCTCAGTCATTTCCAGATGGTTCCAACCCGGCGCGCTAGGTGGTGACGACAACGGTCGCAGCGCGGTCAATAGCGCGGACAGTTGCTCTTCCATCACGGGGTCTGGCGGGTAGGCAATATATCGAGCATGTAGTGCAAGCGCTCGGCATCGCTCATGCCACGCCAACGGGCGATTTCATCGCCAGTGCGCTGACAACCCTCGCAATAGCCGCGCGAATCCAATCGGCAAATGCCGATACAAGGGCTTAAAGGCATCGTGATGACAGCAGAAGATTCGTTCGACATGGGCTGCTCATGCTAGCCCATACGCGCCCGCGAGGCAGCAGGAGTTATCGCTTAAGGCGACTCCGGTGGCTTGATATCCAGCAATTCGATTTCGAACACCAGCGCCTCGTTGGGCCCGATACGCGGCAAGGCCCCGACATCGCCGTAAGCCAGCTGCGGCGGAATGACGACCTTCCAACGATCGCCCACGTGCATCCGCGGGATAACGTCTTGCCAGCCGCGGATAACCTTGTCTGCCGCAAAATGTACCGGCACGCCACGCGCCCAGGTGCTGTCGAACTCGGTACCGTCGACCAGCATCCCGCGGTAGTTCACCGTGACCATGCTGTTGACCAACGGATTCACCATGCCGTCACCTTTCTTCAACACCGCGTATTGAACGCCCGACGGCAGCTGCACCACCCCTGCCTGCTGGCGGTTGTGCGCCATGTAATCGGTGCTCTTGCGTGCATTGGCCGCGGCGATCCGCTTGTACTCCGCCACTGCGCTGTCATGCATCTGCTGATCCATGCGCTGCAACTGCTGATGCATGTCTTGCATGGATACCGAGGGATTGCGCTTGGAGTAGGCGTCCTGAATGGCTTTTTGCAGGATGGTGATGTCCACATCCGGCTCGCCACTGACGAATTGGCTACCGATCTGGTAGCCGATGGCATAGGACAGCTTGGCCTTATCCGGCTTGACCGACGGCGTGCCGGGCGGCGCCGCACGATTCTGTGCATGCGCCAGACCTCCCAGCAACAACATGCCCAGAGCCAGCCAACACCGTTGTCTCATGCCATCCTCCATCACCGTACGCGAACCCTATCATGCTAAGCGGTTATGGCAGATCGTGCAGCGCCGCCGTAACCTTTGTTTCAGCAGGCTCTAAGAAAGCCTGCTGAAACAAAGGTTCCCGCTGCTAACATGAACGCTTTAGCCGACAGATAACCGCCATGGCCTATCGCAACCTGGAAATCAGCAACCGCGGCGCGGTGCGCACTATCACGGTGAACCGCCCGGATAAGCTCAATGCGCTCAACCGCGATACGCTCAACGAGCTAAGCATAGCGTTTACTCAAGCCGCACAAGATGACGCGGTGCGTACCGTGGTACTCACGGGTGCTGGCGAAAAAGCCTTTGTCGCCGGCGCCGATATCGCCGAGATGAATGGCTACACACCAGTGCAGGCGCAGAGCTTCTCACGCATCGGCCAGCAGCTGATGAGCGCTATCGAGCGGCTCGGCAAGCCGGTGATCGCGCGGATCCAGGGCTTCGCCCTCGGCGGCGGCATGGAACTGGCCATGGCCTGTCACTTGCGGGTAGCCAGCGAGAAAGCAAAATTCGGCCAGCCGGAAATCAATCTCGGATTGATTCCTGGTTTTGGCGGTACGCAGCGACTGCTGCGACTTGCCGGCCGCGGTGCCGCGCTTGAGCTATGCCTTAGCGGCACGCCGATCGGCGCACAACGCGCTTACGAACTGGGCATCGTCACCCGCGTGGTGGCCCCCGAGGCGCTGGACGAAGCAGTGAACGCGCTGGCCGATCAATTGGCCGCGGCAGCCCCGCTGGCTGCCGCCGGCATTCTCGACGCCGTGCTGCTGGGTGGCGAGACCAGCATCGATCAAGGCCTGGAGTTTGAAACGCAGGCGTTCGCCCTCGCCTTCGCCACACAGGACATGCGTGAGGGAACGACCGCGTTTCTGGAAAAGCGCAAAGCGCAGTTCAAAGGGCGCTAATTAGCCATCATCCTGATTGCTGTGACAAGCAGCGATCAGTGATGCCCGCCGCGGTAATTCTTCTCACCGGCAGTCACCCGCAAGTCCATGCGGTTTTCAGGTGGCGCCAATGGGCAGGTGGCAAACGGCGTGAAGGCACACGGCGGGTTATAGGCCTGATTGAAATCCAGCACGACCTTGCCGTCTTTAGGCAGCGCTACATCGAGAAAACGTGCCGCGCCATAGGTTTCATGACCGGAGGTACGGTCGGCAATGATGAAGAACAACGAATCGGGCCCTTCTTGGATCGGCATCAGTTCGTAGGTGTGACCATCACGCTGAAACACTGCCTTGCCCGGCACTTTTTCTTTGTTCACGGTGCCTAGCACCGAGCCAATTTCCAGTTCATGTGGCGGATCAAACGGCACCCAGTCCGCGATCACCCGCCACGATGGATCGGCCGGAAAATAATCCAGCCCGAGGAAATGAGTACGCGTGGATGCATTGCTGTCTTTCACGCGCAAGCCTTTGCGGCCATCGCGATCGATCATATAGAAATTCGCCGTGCCGAAGGCCACCGTTGTGGGCTTGGCGTCGCCAGCATGCGCATCGTCGATCAAGGCAGCCTCATGCAAGGGCTTGCCATCAATGGTTGCACCGCTGTCCTTGTCCAGCACCATGTGTGCGGCTCCGCTATTGTCTAGCGTAATCACACCTAGATGAGCAGGTCCTGCCGTCAACACGATATCGTTGTCGCTGGCGCTGCCAACGCGGTTGTTGCCTTGCTTCAACCATTCAAGCCCAATCAGGCTCAACCAGCCATTGGCTGCGGTGAGACCGGCCGCACGCCGCTGCTGCCATTGCTGGGTATCGCGCTGAAAATCGGGGTTGGATGCAACGGTATCGGCATGCACGGCGACAGCTCCAAGGCTAAGAACGACACTGGCTAAAACATGACGGAACAAGGCACACCCCCACTTGAGAGACGCATCAGTATGGACGGCCGAAGGCTAAGCCAGCCGATCAGCGACCACGCATAAACAATCGATCCAGCTCACCCAGGCTCAACTGAGTCCAGGTCGGACGGCCATGATTGCACTGGCCCGAGCGCTCCGTCGCCTCCATTTCACGCAATAGCGCGTTCATCTCGGGAGGCGTCAATCGACGACCCGCGCGCACCGAGCCATGGCAAGCCATCGTTGAAAGCAATTCATTTTCTAGCTCTTGCAGCCTGCGTGAACTGCCGTGCTGAGCCAGCTCCGCCAATACATCGCGGCATAGCTGGGCAACGTCGGCCCCTTCCAGCAAGGCGGGAATACGCCGAATCACCACACCGGAAGGGCCGCTACGCGACAACTCCAGCCCCCACTCGGCCAAAGCATCGGCATGCTCTTCTGCTGCCGCCGCCTCTTTGGCGCTCACCGAAACATTCAACGGAACCAGCAACATTTGCGAACGCAGATTGCTGCAAGCGCGGCCGGCCTTCAGTTTTTCATAAGTGATGCGCTCGTGCGCAGCATGCATATCCACCAGCACCAGGCCATGCACGTTCTCGGCAAGAATGTAGATGTTCTTGAGCTGCGCAATCGCAAAACCCAAGGGCGGCGCCTCGCCTTCGTCGGCCGGCGGTAGCGAGTCGAGGTTTCGATCACGTGGAGCCTCGCCCGACAAGGCCGCGTAACCTGCCAAAGGCTGCTCGCGCACGCCCAGATTCAAGCGGCTTTGGCTGAACTGATTTTGATTGAATCCGCCTTGATGGAACGAGCCATAAGACCCGGTCGAAGCGGCCGGCACCGAGGGCGCATACGATGCCGCCGTCGCCCCCGCAGCCATGGTCAACGCGCCATCGACCGATTGAGCCGTGGAAACCACTTGCCCGGCTCGCGTCTGCGCCAAGGCTTCGTGCAAGGTGCGAAACAGAAAATCGTGCACCAGCCGCTGTTCGCGAAAACGCACTTCATGCTTCGCCGGATGCACATTGACGTCCACACCGACGGGATCGAGCTCCAGGTACAGCACAAATACCGGATGACGACCATGGAACAGCACATCGGCGTAGGCCTGGCGCACGGCGTGCGTCACGATACGATCGCGCACTAGCCGGCCATTGACATAGAAATACTGCGAATCGGCCTGCGAGCGCGAAGCGGTAGGCAAACCCACCCAGCCGGAAAGATGCAGCCCGGCGACCGCGTGATCGATGCGCAGGCTTTGTGCCGGAAAGTCTTCGCCCAACACCTCGGCCACGCGTTGCAAGGCTGCGTGCTCATCGCGGGCAGCCTTGAGAATGCGCACGGGCTTGCCGTTGTGGCTAAGGCGAAATTCAACCGAACTGCGCGCCAAGGCCAACGATTTCAGCAAGTCGTCAATGTGCGCGAACTCGGTGCGCTCGGCGCGAAGAAATTTGCGCCGCGCCGGCACGTTGTAAAACAAATCGCGAACTTCGACGCTGCTGCCTTGTGGATGTTGGGCGGGTCGTGCCGCCTGCGCCTTACCGCCATCGACTTCGATACGAAAAGCGGCATCCTGCCCGCGTGCACGCGAGGTCAGCGCAAAACGGGCCACCGAAGACACTGAGGCCAAGGCTTCGCCACGAAAGCCCATGCTGGCGACGTGTTCCAGGTCGTCGAAACTGCCGATTTTGCTGGTGGCATGAGATGCCACGGCAAGTTGCAATTCGTCCTGCGCGATACCACCGCCATCATCACGCACACGAATCAGGCGCGAACCACCCTGCTCGATCTCGACTTCGATCCGGGTGGCACCAGCATCAAGGCTATTTTCAACCAGCTCTTTGACGACCGAAGAAGGGCGTTCGATCACCTCGCCAGCGGCGATCTGGTTGATCAGTTCGGGGGGCAGCGTACGGATAGCAGACATGCGGCAAGCTTAAAGCCTGCGTCCGCCGCAGGGAACGCCATATCGCCCGAGATCAGCAATCAGCCTGCCGGAATAGCCAGCACGGTACCTGCATGCACCGTTTCGCTACTCAGACGATTCGCTGTCTTCAACGCGCCGATGCTGACGCCGTACTGGCGCGCAATACTGCGCAGGCTCTCACCACGCGTGACACGATGCAGATCGCGTACATCCGCATCGGCCGGTGCCGATGCACTGGCAACGTTGTTGCTGGAGCCCTTGCTTGCGGCAGGCGCCGGGGATGCCTTGGTATCGGCACTATCGGACCTGTCGTTATCATCATTGCTGGCTAGCTGGACGCCGTTCCGGCGGGCGGCTTGTGCCGCAAACCAGGTGCCTTGTGGCGGGGTGGATTCGAAGTAATTCTTCACCCCGCCCATCACCGCCTCGGCAAGCCGGGACTGGTGACTGGGGTCACGCAATTTGCGCTCTTCCGCCGGATTACTGATGAAAGCCGTCTCGACCAGGATCGAGGGCACATCAGGCGAACGCAGCACCACAAAGTTGGCTCGCTCGACATAGCCACGATGGGTAGGCCCAAGATTACCCAATGCTTTCAGCACATTGCCGGCAATCGACTCGCTCGCCTGCATCGCATAACCCTGTTGCAAATCGAGCAACACGGCCGCGAGGCTGTCGTCTTTGTCATCCAGAGAAACGCCACCGATCAAGTCGGCGCGGTTTTCGCTGTCGGCCAGCCAACGCGCCGCCTCGCTGGTCTTGCCGCGTGGGGACAATACCCATACGGAGGAGCCACGAGCGTCGCCATTGGTAAACGCATCGGCGTGAATGGACACAAACATGTCCGCATTGTTCTCACGGGCAATTTGATACCGCTGTTTCAGCGGAATAAAGAAGTCGGAATCGCGCGTCAGTACCGCTTTCATACCCGGCTGACGATTGATCTGCGCCGCCAGTTCACGGGCGACCGCGAGCGTGACATTCTTCTCCAAGGTGCCACCGGGGCCATGTGCACCCTGATCCTTGCCACCGTGCCCGGCATCGATCGCGACCACGACCTTGCGCTGGCCGTTCATCAACGAGGCCGCTTGCCGGGTGGACGCCATGCCGCTCTGGCTGGCCTTGAGACTGTTCTTGGAGGCAGCCTTGCTCGGCATCGATACAGCTGGCGCTACTGGGGCCACTACCGCAGCAGCCACCGGCGCGCTGTCGTCATCCGATCCATCATTGTCCGACTTGGCGCTATCGGCTTTTGCGGCCGTGCTGGCCATTTTGGGCGTAACGCCCGCGGACGATGTGCCACCGGGGTAAACATCAAGCACCAGCCGGTAACCGGCGTCGGCCGACGGCTTGACCAGAAAACTTTTGATGTGGCTGGATGGCGCGATTTTGGCCGTGACCTGCAAACGGTCACCCTGCTTGTCGCTACTCAAACCCTTGTACAAGCCCTGGGCCGGTGGCGCGGCGAAGCTACCGAGCGTGGCGCTGCGATCCAGGCTAAGCACCACCTGGTCGCCATTTTGATCGAATTTGTAGCTGACCGGGCCGGAAACATCGAGCACCACCCGGGTGTATTCGGGACCAGCCCAGACTCTTGCCGACTTCACATCGGCCGCTTGAGACGCGCACAAGGGCACCATCGCCAAGCTAGCGAGACAGGTGTACAGACGAAGTCGAGTCGGATATCCCCTCATAAGGCGGCATTGAAGCGCAGCACTTTCCTGAATGCAAGTGCTTTTCCTTTGAATATCCATAACCTGCAAGCTATTCGTCAGGTTGTATCCAGATATAACCCGCAAGCCATGCATTCAGAAGGCCGCTTCATGGGCCCCATCTTCGACAAAAACATTAAGACCGACACATAGTTAGCGTAAATTTGAGCTTTAAGAGGTAGTTAACGCAACTTGGTGAGAATCCACTGCCCACGGGCAGAATGCCCCTGCCAAGTCGCCTGACGCCCGCTGCCGGCATAGCTCAGATCCAATTGCAGATCGGCCGCCGGCAAGGCGCCGATGCCGCGCTCCGGCCACTCCACTAAAACCAGGGCGGCCGGATCGGATAGCGCATCCAACCCCAACCACTCCAGCTCGCCCGGGTCGGCAATGCGGTACAAATCCAGATGCCAGGCCACCCGGCCTTGCATGCGATAGGACTCAACCAAGCTATAGGTCGGGCTCTTGATACGCTCGGCCACGCCCAAAGCCCTGAGCAAGGCACGAGCGAAACTGGTTTTACCGGCGCCCAACTCACCATGCAGATAGATCACCAGCCCATCCGCGGACTCGCTCAGCGCCGCAGCCAATCGCGCAGCCAAGGCCTCGGTGGCCGCTTCATCGGCGAGCTCCCAGATTTGCTCGCTCATGATCCCAGCCCTTGCGGAGGCTGACCGTTAAGAAGCTGGCGCAAGGGCAATAGCAAATCGCTGGCAATCAAGCCACGCTCTCCGGCCCGAGCAGCTTCATCGCCTGCCCGCGCATGCAAACCCACCCCAAGACAAGCCGCCTGCCAAGGGGTCAAGCCTTGAGCAAGCAGGGCTGCGACGATGCCAGTCAGTAAATCCCCCATACCACCGGAGGCCATGCCTGGATTGCCCCACGGGCAGACGGCTAGACGTCCATCCATATCAGCAATCAAACTGCCCGCGCCCTTCAACACCACCACAGCGCCGTACCGCCTTGCCAGCATACGGGCTGCCGCAAAGCGATCGATAGCGATCGCTTGAGTGGTGACGCCAAGCAGCCGTGCCGCCTCTCCCGGATGCGGCGTCAGTACCACGGGATGGGTAAAACAACGCGGCTCCAGCGCCAGCAAATTGAGTCCATCGGCGTCGAGAACCAGAGGTTTCTCACTGTCCAATGCGGTTAGCCACAAGGCATGCCCCCAGGCAGCCTGCCCCAGCCCCGGCCCTACGGCGAGCACGCTGGCGCGGCTGAGCAGGGGTGCCAGCGCCTGCGGCCCATTCACGGCGTGCGCCATCAACTCAGGGCGCGCAGCATTCAGTGCACTCAGATTCGTCAGCTGGGTAGCGACGCTGACCAAGCCAGCACCCGCACGCAGCGAAGCCTCAGCACAAAGACGTATCGCACCCGCCGTACCATGATCGCCACCGATGGCGAGCACATGACCGTTATCGCCCTTGTGCGCACTTCGCGCACGTGGCGGCAAGACTTGCACTTGCATCAGCTCGGCATCGGCCAACAAAGGTCGCCACAGCTCATCGGGCAAGCCGAGTGTATCCAGCTCTAGCCCACCCACCTGATCGGCAGCCTGCCCGGTATACAAGCCACGCTTGGCGGCGATAAAACTTACCGTCAGATCGGCGCGAATCGCTGCTCCCGGACAATACCCGGTATCCGCATTCAGCCCGGATGGAACATCCAGCGCCAATATCGGCTTGCCACTGATGTTGATGCTCTCGATCAATACCGCCACCGCAGGTTCGGGCCCACGCCCAAGCCCAGTGCCGTACAGTGCATCGACATGCACGTCGGCATCAGGCAACGGTGAATGGCCATCCCAACACCGCACAACACCGCCCGCCGCCTCATAAGCCGCACGGGCTCGCGCCGCATCGTCATGCAACTCCGCATCGAGCGCCAGCAATTCAACTTGCAGCCCGGCCTCACGCGCCAGCGCCGCCAGCAGAAAACCATCACCACCGTTGTTACCTGGCCCGCAGTACACCGCGACGCGTTTCGCCTGTGGCCATTGTCTGCGCAGACTGGATAACCCGGCCCATGCCGCGCGGCGCATCAGCTCAAAACCAGGAATGCCCAGGGTTTCGATGGCCCGGCGATCCAATGCACGTACTTGGTCGACGGTATAGAGATCGTGGCGATGAGTACTGGTGGTCATCGGGGAATTATAGGGAACGGGGAACGGGGAACGGGGAACGGGGAACGGGGAACGGGGAACGGGGAAGATCGTAAGAGCAGAAGCGCAAAAGCAAAGAAAAGCAAAAGGGGTCAAAAAGAACGTGGCGCCGCCACGCCCCTCAAACTTCAAGCTCCCCGTTCCCAAACCCCCGTTCCCCGCCCTTAAGCCTAAAATACGCCAATGACCGCTCCCCTCCCCGCAACCGACTACATCGCCCTGGCAGGCGAGATCAAACGCTGGGCGCGTGAGCTGGGGTTTGCCGATGCCGGCATCGCTGGCACTCATCTGGGCGACGACGAGCTGCATTTGCAGCGCTGGCTGGATGATGGGCATCACGGCGAAATGGAATACATGGCCCGCCATGGCAGCAAACGCAGCCGGCCTGCTGAACTGGAACCGGGGACATTACGAGTCATTTCCGTGCGCATGGACTATGTTCCGCCAGGCACCCGCAATGCCTGGGATGTGATCCATGATCCAACGGCAGGATATGTGGCGCGCTACGCGCTGGGGCGCGATTACCACAAGCTGATGCGCCATCGCCTGCAGAAACTGGCCGAGCGCATCCACGCCGCCATCGGCGACTTCGGCTATCGCGCCTATGTCGACTCGGCCCCCGTGTTGGAGAAGGCGCTCGCGCGCAATGCCGGCATGGGCTGGATCGGCAAACACACCGTACTGATCAACCGGCGAGCGGGCTCGTATTTCTTTCTTGGCGAGCTATATACCGATCTGCCGCTGCCGGCCGATGAACCGGCCAGCGCACACTGCGGCAGCTGCCGTCGTTGCATCGATATTTGTCCTACTCAAGCCATTGTTGCGCCCTACCGGCTCGATGCGCGTCGCTGCATCTCTTATCTCACCATCGAGCTGAAAGGCAGCATTCCCGAAGAGCTGCGCGCACCGATAGGCAACCGTATCTTCGGTTGCGACGACTGCCAATTGATCTGCCCATGGAACAAGTTTGCGCAAGAGGCCGTCGAGCCTGATTTCGCCCCTCGCCATAGCCTGGACGGAGCCAAGCTGGTCGAGCTATTTAGCTGGAGCGAAGAAGAATTTCTCAAGCGCACCGAAGGCATGGCTATCCGCCGTACCGGTTACCAGGGCTGGTTGCGCAATATTGCTGTCGCGCTGGGCAATGCACCGCATTCGACTGAGGTGCGCCAAGCACTGCAGGCACGCGCCGAACATGCTTCGCCGCTCGTGCGCGAACATGTCGCCTGGGCACTGACTCGACAGTCTTCGTAGATATCGCGGCTCAAGCTTTAAAGCCATACCGGATGGCGATGCCACGGGGCACAGTCAAGCCAACTCACTCGTCGTTTGACGGACTCAGATCCGCAAACGAATGAGGCCTCACGATGAAGGCCTCAATTCAGACTCATCCCTCTCCTGCAAGCAAGAGAGGCAAGAAACTCAAGCAACCATCTGCTTGGGAATGCTCCGATTGGTATGCGAGATGCGATTGTCAGCATCCACATAGACCAGAGTCGGCTGAAACTGCACGGCTTCGGCTTCGGCAAACTGAGCAAACGCCGCGATGATGATCAGGTCGCCAGGCTGCGCACGATGCGCCGCACTACCGTTGACCGAAATGATGCCGGAGCCTTCTTCGGCGCGCAGCGCATAAGTCACGAAGCGCTTGCCGTTATTGATGTTCCAGGCATGGATCTGCTCGTACTCTCGAATACCAGAGGCATCAAGCAGAATGCCGTCGATCGCGATCGAGCCTTCGTAATGCAGCTCGGCATGGGTCACCGTCGCGCGGTGGATCTTGGCCTTGAGCATGTTCAGATTCATGACGTGTTTCTTTCCAGCAGGAACGGCCTGCGCAGCTGCGCAATTATCGAGCCGACGACCTTGCACTGCAACAGCGCCGGCGATCTGGATGTGGGGCCGCTTAATCGAACAGCAAGTTGTCTATCAAGCGGGTTTGGCCGAGACGGGCGGCAATCAGCGCCACCAGGCCACCGCGCTCATCGTCGGCGGGCTCGGACAAGTCCTCGGCACGGCGAATGGCGGCGTAATCCGGGTGAAAACCGGCCTTGGTCAATTTAGCGGCGGCAACCTGCTCGATGACCCGCCAGGCATGCCCTTTCGCCATCAATTCACGCATTTGCAGCAACGTAGCGTAAATCTGCGGCGCCAAAGCCCGGTCTGCGACAGAGAGATACTGGTTGCGTGAGCTCAATGCCAAACCGTCATCGGCGCGCAGGGTCGGCGCCGCCATCACTTTCACCGGCAGCGAAAGATCACGCACCATACGCTCAATCACCTTGAGCTGCTGAAAGTCTTTCTGGCCGAATACCGCGATATCCGGCTGCACCAAACTGAACAACTTGCACACCACCGTGGCAACACCGTCGAAATGCCCTGGCCGGTGCGCCCCTTCCAGGGTCTCGGTGACCTGTGGCACGTGCAAACTCACGCTGCCTTGCGCACCGAAGGGATAAAGCGTGGCCACTTCGGGGGCGAACAGCAGATCGCAATCGTGCTCGGCCAGGCCGGCCTGATCCTGCACCAAGGTACGCGGATAGCGCTCGAAGTCCTCATTCGGCCCAAATTGGGTCGGATTGACAAAAACGCTGGCGACCACCCGGTCGGTACGCGCCCGCGCCAGCTTGATCAGCGAATGATGGCCGGCATGCAAATTGCCCATGGTCGGCACAAAACCCACCGTCTGACCTTGATTGCGCCAACCACGAATAGCGGCGCGCAGCGCCGCAGCATCTTGCACTGTTTGCATAATTTACTCAGTAAGCCTTAGAAGCAATGTTCCGGCGCCGGGAAAGCACCGCTTCGGACATCTTCGGCATAAGCCGCGATCGCCGCCGCCACAGAATCGCGTCCGGCCAGGAAATCCTTGCTGAACTTGGGCCGCTTGCCCGGCGTAATACCCAGCATGTCATGCAAAACCAGCACCTGGCCATCGCAACGCGGGCCCGCCCCGATACCAATCACTGGAATCGACAAGGCCTGCGTCACCCGTTCGCCAAGCGCGCTAGGCACCCCTTCCATGACCAGTAGCGCAGCCCCGGCAGCCTCCACCGCCAAAGCCTCCTGCAACACCCGGTCAGCGGCTTCTTGCTCGCGCCCCTGGATACGAAAACCGCCAAATTTGTGTACCGACTGCGGGGTGAGACCCAGATGGGCGCACACCGGAATGGCACGATCCGTCAATGCCTTGATGGCATCGAGAATATGTGGCGCAGCGCCTTCGATCTTCACCATTGCCGCGCCGCCCTCGCCGACCAGCCTGGCCCCCGCCTCCAAAGCGTGCGACACATCGCGATCGCTCATGAACGGAACGTCGGCAATCAGCAAGGTCGCGCTCAAACCACGGGCCACCGCTGCGGTGTGATAAACCATGTGGTCGAGCGTCACCGGCAAGGTGCTGCGATGCCCTTGCACCACCATACCTAACGAATCACCGACCAGCGCCACATCGATACCGGCCATTTCCAGCTGCCAGGCGAAACTGGTGTCGTAGGCCGTTAGCACGACGATCTGACGCCCATCAGCTTTCATGGCGCGCAGCCCCGGCACGGTTACCGGCTTGCGGACGGACACATTAGGGTTTTGCACGTACACGGCGTGTTCCTACGTTAAGAAAGAAGCGTAAGCGCTCGATTATCCGGCGCGTGACCGCCATAGCTCAAGGCAAAGCTGCTCAAGGCAAGACTTCGCAATCGGTCGGGTCCAATCCGGCAAGTAATTGATCTACTCGTCCTTGCCCGGGCAGCAGCAGCTGCGGTGCCAAATCGTGCAATGGAAGCAAAACAAAAACGCGCTCGGCGATGCGCGGATGCGGCAAGGTCAGGCGCTCGTCATCGAGCTGCACACCGTCCATATGCAGCAAGTCCAGATCCAAGGTCCGCGGCCCCCATCGCACACCCTCGCGAATGCGTCCTGCCGCGTGCTCGACGGCAAGCATCGCGTCGAGCAGCTCATGCGGCGACAGCATGGTATCCAGCAACACAGCGGCATTCACAAAGGGCGGCTGTTCCAGATGCCCCCATGGCGGTGTGCGATAAAGCCGCGAGCTAGCCACTAGCCGGGTACCCGGCAACGCGGCAAGCCTGTTCATCGCATCAAGCAATTGCTGACGCGAATCCCCAAGATTGCTTCCTAACGCCACATAAGCTTGCGTCACGTGGCGTCCGGCTTGCCATTGCTTTTACGCCGGCGCCGACGCTTACGTGGCTTGCCTGCCGCAGTGGTACTTGCCGCCACCGGCTCCGCGCCGACATCAGCCACACCAGACAAGGCTGCGGCCAAGGTTTCATGCGGCAGTTTCTGCGCATGCGACCACCATTGCCCCAGTTCGTGCATGGCAGACGACTCGGCCCCACGCAGCAGCAGGAAATCGAACGCCGCACGAAAACGCGGATGCGCCATCAAACGGAAAACCCGCTTGCGCTGCACTTGCTCGAAGCGCGGCTGCAATGACCAGATCTCTTCCATCGTAAAAGTAAAGCGGCGCGGAATAGCCACGCGCTGACACTGCTCGGCTACAACATGTGCGGCCGCACGATCCCATGCGTCGTTGCTATCAATGCCCTTGACCATCCAGGCATGTGCCTGATCGCGCACCTCACCCCACAGCAACACCGCAAACAAAAAGGCCGGCGTGACCGATTTGCCTTCGGCACTGCGCGCATCGGTATTGGCTAGGCCTTGCTCGATCAAGGAGCGCAACGCTTCATCGCCACGCTTGAGTGCACGAGCGGTTGCCGGAAACATGAATTTCAGCAGGCCGCATTGCTCCAGCATGCGAAAACTCTTCAGCCCATGGCCGCCGAGAAACATCTTCAGCGATTCGTCGAACAACCGGGCCGGAGCAGCATCGGCAAGCAACGGCCCCAGCTCTTCAAAAGGCGCCGCTGCGGCCGTGTCGATACGAAAATTGAGCTTGGCCGCCAAACGAGCCGCGCGCAGCATGCGTACGGGATCTTCACGGTAACGCGTGACCGGATCGCCGATCAGACGCAGCACGTGATCTTGTACGTCCTGCATGCCGCCAACGTAGTCGCGCACCGAGAAATCGCTGATGTCGTAATACAAGGCATTGACACGGAAATCGCGGCGAACGGCGTCCTCTTCGATGGTGCCCCAGACGTTGTCGCGCACAATCCGGCCATCGACCATATGCCGATCGCCTTCACCACCCTCCTCACCGGTGCCGCGAAAAGTCGCCACCTCGATGATCTCTGGCCCGTACACGACATGGGCCAGCCGAAAACGGCGCCCGATCAGCCGGCAATTACGGAACAGCTTCTTGACCTCGTCCGGCGTGGCATTGGTTGCCACGTCGAAGTCTTTCGGGTGACCGCTAAGCAATAGGTCGCGCACGGCGCCACCGACCAGATAGGCCGCATAACCCGCTTCGTGCAAGCGATACAGCACGCGCAATGCGGCCTTACTGATGTTTTTGCGCGAAATGACATGCTGCTCACGCGGAATGATGCGTAACGCGGGCGTGGCGTCGTTCCTTGATTTGAGGTTCAAACGAAGTGGATCCTTGCAGCCAAAGTTGCCCTCTGGGCGGCCATGGGTGGTTTTCATGCCGCATTCCGATACAGCCATTGCATCGGCTAGGCCGGCAGCACTTTAGCCTTGGACGGCATGACATGAAACACTTGGCATGAAACAAGCCGCAGGCATTGCCGGACGAAACGATTTCGTTATACTAGCGCGCTCCGGTGCATTTCGCTCCCTTCGTCTAGCGGCCTAGGACACCGCCCTCTCAAGGCGGGAACACGAGTTCGAACCTCGTAGGGAGCGCCACTTCCGGCCTGGCACGGGCCCGGTATTTCAGCACAAGCCCAGAAATTATGACCTTTGTCGTTACCGACAACTGCATCAAGTGCAAATACACCGACTGCGTTGAAGTCTGTCCCGTGGATGCCTTTCACGAAGGCCCCAACTTTCTGGTCATCGATCCGGATGAGTGCATTGACTGCACCTTATGCGAACCGGAATGCCCGATCAACGCGATCTACCCGGAAGACGACGTACCAGCCGGCCAGGAAGGCTTTGTCGCCTTGAACGCCGAGCTGGCGAAAGACTGGCCGGTCATTACCGAGCGTAAAGACGGACTGCCCGACGCAAAAGATTGGGAAAACAAACCCGGCAAGCTCGATCAGCTCAAGCGCTGAACAAGGTATTCGGCTACCCGGCACTTCTAGCAAGCCGGCGCCCATAAAAAACGCCGCCCAAACAGGCGGCGTTTTTGTGTGCATCATCTTAAGGCTGCAATAGCCCCGGCTGATCGCAACAGCTTGCGATCAGCGACCGCTCAGCCGTGACTTGAGCGTATCGACCACCTTGGCCACGGCACCGGCGTCGCCCTGCGCGCGCACTTCGCTGGCGCTCTGACCACTGGTCCCAACGCTGACCTGCACTTGATGCGGGGTGGCGCCAGGAGCCGGAGCCCCTTCTTTCTTGCTACCGAAGAGACGGCCAAAAAAGCCCGGCTTGGCGACCGGCGCATCCGAGGCGATCACATTCAAGGTGTACGAATGTGCCGCATCATCATGCGAAATCACCGAGCCGATATCGCCCTGCTCGAAGGCCTGGCCAACGCGGCGATACGTCTCGTCAACGCTACCCGACAACACGAAGCCGTCAGCAATCACGCCACCGCCCTTGCCTGCACGGGACGTCGCGCCATTGGCGGTCGGGCTGTTGGCGCCCGGCTCCGGAATCACCAGGGCCGCACTGGTCGAGGGGGTGTCCAGACCCGGCGGGATCTCCAGCGGAGACTCCTGCTTGGCGGCTTCCCACGCCTTATGCGAGCGAAACATGCCGCAACCAGACAGCAGCAAGGCGGATAGGGCCAGAGCCGGCAAGGCTACGACGAGCGGGGATTTCTTCATGAAGTCGGGTTCCGTAACTCAGAGTTATAAGGCGGTGGGTCAGGCAGCATCTGCCAAGGATGCCAGACCTGCCAGCGCCTCGCGTATGCGTGCACGGTCAGGGCCGTCTTCCAGTTCAATCAAGGGTAAGCGTGGCACGGCGGAACCCAGCCCCAATTCAGGCAGGCCGGCTTTCACCGCAATCGGATTCGGTGCGCAATTAAGCGCGTGCACCAAGGGCTCCAACGACGCATCGTAACGTTCAGCAGCCTGCCGGTCACCCTGCGTGGCCGCATCGCAAAGCATACGAAACGCTTTGGGCGCCAAGTTTGCCACTACCGAAATGGTACCGGCGGCGCCCGCCAGCATAGCTTTACGGGCGGTACCATCGTCACCGGACAAGTAGACGAAATTCGGGCCGACAAGTTCCGCCGTTGCACGAATTCGCTCGTCGCTGCTCGCCGCCTCTTTAATACCGATGATGCCGGGGTGGCCGCACAGACTGGCTACCGTCTCGGGCAACAGGTCACAGGCGGTACGGCTGGGCACGTTATAAAGAAGCACTGGCAAGCCACCGTGCTCAGCGACCTCGATGAAATGGCGGCGCATCCCCTCTTGGGTCGGCCGTACGTAATACGGGGCGACGACCAGGGCCGCATCGGCACCAAGAGCCTTGGCATGGCGAGTCAGCGCTACCGTCTTGGCCGTAGCCGCCTCGCCGGTACCGGCAATAACGGGAACACGGCCAGCTACGCGCTCTACCGCAAAAGCCAGCAGGCGACTGTACTCGTCATGCTCCAGCATGTGCGCTTCACCGGTGGATCCAGCCACCACCACGGCCTCGGTGCCGTTTTCGAGCTGAAAATCAAGCAACCGGCCGAACGCTACAAGATCAAGTGCGCCATCCGCGGCAAATGGGGTGACCAATGCGCAGATGCTTCCGCGAATATTCAAGGCTTACTCCGCCAAAATCCAAGCTGGCCATGTTACTTGCGGCCTCACCGGGGCGGCAAGTAAGCTGGCTGAACGTCCCCCGCCACTTCCGTGCCGCGAGGGATTTGCCATAGGTAGATCCCCTTTGAACCGTTCTTCTGCGCGTGCCGGCACCGACAATCAACTGCTTATCCAGACGTTGACTCCGGCGTCGCGCGCGCCGCTACAGGCATTGGCCCGGCGCATTACCGATGCGGGCTGCAATCTGGCGGACGCCAGGGTGGCCACGATCGGCACCGATACCTCACTGACTTTGCTGGCCACGGGTGCCTGGGACGCCGTGGCCAAGCTGGAAACCGCGTTGACCAAACTGGCCCGCGACGAGGACCTGCGGCTGGTGCATTACCGCACCGGCCCGCGCGAGCGCGAACAGGATTCCCACCTGCTGCCCTACCTGATCGAGGTCATTTCGGCCGATCGCCCGGGCATCCTGGTGAAAATCGTGGATTTCTTCGATCGACACCGCATCAGCGTCGAACAATTGAGTTCCATGCGCTACCAGGCCATGCAGACCGGCGCGGCCATGTTCCAGGCACAGTTCACCATCGGCATCCCGGCCGAGACCCATATCGCTGCATTGCGAGACGATTTCCTCGAATTCTGCGATGGACTGAACCTCGACGCCATCATGGATCCTGTCAAGTTCTGAAACTGCCTGACTGAAAACATCACGCGGGGGCTGTTATCCGTCGCGGCAAGCGCTAGTCTTTGCCCCAGAGACCTTCGAGGGGCGTGCATGCAACGAGCGTATCGAGCCACACCGATCGCACTGAGCACGCCTTACTCCGACGCGCCGGCCAACGGCGTCAGCCATCCCTTCAAATCAGCCATCAGCCGAAGCCACTCGTGGCCTCGCCGGAGAAACCATGCCTGAAGTCGTCAAGAATGTTATCGGCAAGAAAGCCCCCAAGCTCAAAGGGATCACTGGCGACGGCACTGAACTCAAGCTCGACAGCCTGAAAGGTCAATGGGTCGTGGTGTATTTCTACCCCAAGGACAGCACCCCCGGCTGCACTACCGAGGCAAAAGATTTCCGCGATCTTTACGCCGATTTTCACCAGCGCAACGCCGAAGTTATCGGGGTTTCGCGCGATTCAGCCAAATCCCACGCCAATTTCGCGACCAAGCAAGAACTACCCTTTCCGCTCATTTCCGACACCGATGAAGCCTGGTGCCAGGCCTTTGATGTGATCCATGAAAAGGTGCTGTATGGAAAACGTCACATGGGTGTCGTACGAAGTACCTTCCTCATCGATCCCGATGGCCGATTGGCACAAGAATGGAGAAACGTAAAAGTTTCAGGTCACGCTCAAGCTGTATTGGACGCTATCCCGGCAACGTGAAACGTGCCTATCCCGCTCGATGCATCTCTAGTTTGTTCGTCAATCCGGCGCGCCCTCGGCAAGCCGGTGTCGATGATTGGCAGCACCCCGGCATCCACCGCCGGAAACCCACGGCAACCCGCGTGCCGCGTTGTATTCACCTCATGACCAGCGAGGTTCCTTCCGTATGACCGGAAGCAAACGCATTTACGCTCTCGATACCAACGTCTTGCTGCACGACCCCACCTCGCTTTTTCGCTTTGAAGAGCACGACGTCTTCATTCCGATGACGGTGCTGGAGGAGCTCGATGAAAAGAAGAAAGGCGCCTCCGAAGTCTCACGCAACGGCCGCCAGGTCAGCCGCTTTCTCAACGAACTGATTGAGCGCGGCAACGGCCACGGCATCAGCAATGGCTTGGACCTGACTAGCCCACAAGGCATCAATCTCAAACGCGGCGCCGCCGTAGGCCGGCTGTACTTTCAGCAGCGCACCACCAACGGCCACGGCAAGGCAGACAATTTGATCCTGTCTTCCGTGATCGAGCTGCGTGATCAGAATCCAGGTCGCGCGGTCATCCTGGTAACCAAAGATATCAATCTACGGATCAAGGCGAAGATCTACGGCATCGATGCCGAGGATTACGAAAACGATCGCGCCCTGGACGACTTCTCCCTGCTCTACACCGGCTCCACCGAATTGCCGGAGACCTTCTGGGACCGCCACCCCGAAGTGCAGTCATGGAACGAGCGCGGCCGCACGTTCTATAAGGTGGATCGACACGATGACGAAGACTGGTACGTCAATCAGTGCCTGTACCTGCCGGGTGAAAGCAGTATCGAATTGCGCGTGCTGCATGTTGACGACGTCAAGGCCACGCTGGTCTTGCTGGACGACCACAGCCATGCCAATCACAGCGTCTGGGGCATTGCCGCCCGTAACCGCGAGCAAAACTTTGCGCTCAATGTGTTGATGGATCCTGACGTTGATTTCGTCACCTTGCTGGGCACCGCGGGTACCGGCAAAACCCTGCTTGCACTCGCAGCTGGCCTGGCCCAGGTAATGGATCAGCAGCGCTACCGTGAAATCATCATGACCCGCGCCACGGTATCGGTAGGCGAAGACATCGGCTTCCTGCCCGGCACCGAGGAAGAGAAAATGACCCCCTGGATGGGCGCGCTCACCGACAACCTCGAAGTGCTGGCCAATCCGGTGGAAGGTGGCAGCTGGGGTCGCCAGGCTACCAATGATTTACTGGCCTCTCGCATCAAGATCCGCGCACTCAATTTCATGCGCGGCCGCACCTTCTTGTCGCGTTACCTCATTATCGACGAGGCACAAAACCTCACCCCGAAACAGATGAAAACCCTGATCACCCGGGCCGGCCCCGGCACCAAGATCGTCTGCCTCGGCAACGTCGAGCAAATCGATACGCCTTATCTGACGGAAACCACCTCGGGCCTCACCTACGCCGTCGATCGATTCAAGCACTGGGAGCACTCGGCGCACATCACCTTGCGGCGCGGTGAGCGTTCTCGCTTGGCGGATTTCGCGTCCGAGGCGCTTTGATCTGCAGGGTAATGACCAGCCAGACGATGCCATCTCATGTCGTTCCACCGACTGCCCTCACCATCGCCGGATCCGATTCCGGCGGTGGTGCGGGAATCCAGGCTGACCTGAAAACCTTTCATGCGCGTGGCGTACACGGACTCTCGGTGATTACCGCGATCACCTCGCAAAACACTCGCGAGGTGACCGCGGTGCATGCCGTACCGCTTACGCATATTCGTAGCCAGATCGCCGCGATCTTCGATGACTTTCCTATTGCCGCCGCCAAAACCGGCATGCTTGGCAATGCAGCAACCGTTCGCTTGATCGCTCGCGACCTACATCGCCGCAAGCCGGCGTGGCTGGTGGTCGACCCGGTGATGATCGCCACCAGCGGCGCACGCCTGCTGACCACCGATGCCGTCGACGCGATGATTTACCAACTGCTGCCACTTGCCGACATCGTCACGCCGAACATACCGGAGGCCGAAGCCTTGCTTGGCCGATCGATTCACAGCGCGAAGGAATTTGACCAGGCCGGCGAGGCTATGCGTGCGCTCGGTCCTCGTGCCGTCTTGCTAAAAGGCGGTCATGCCGAAGGCCATGTCGTGGTGGATCGTTTCTACGACGAGCGCGGCATGCTTGAACTGCGTCATCCGCGCCTGCAGCGAGAGGGGCACGGCACCGGCTGCACCCTTGCTTCGGCCATCACCGCCGAGCTGGCCAAAGGTCACACTCCGCGTACCGCCGTCCGTCGCGCGATTGCTTACGTGCATCGTGCTTTGACTCGCAGTTATCGACCCGGCGGCGGCCCTGCGCATGTGCTTCAACA
>NZ_JAPDPE010000060.1 GCF_026283955.1 Dyella silvatica
TAAGCGCATCATGCGTCGCCAGATACTCCAGCCGCTGGCGGTCAGTCTTGCTGGCGGTAATGTCGGTAAACACCGCGACGTAGTGCTGTATGTCACCTTCGTGATTGCGGATAACGCTGATGCTCAGCCATTCGGGATAGGTGCTGCCATCGAGTCGGCGACTTTGTACTTCGCCAAACCAGTTGCCGCCCACGGCAATCGCGCTCCATATCGTGCTGGGCAATGGCTTGCCGTCGGGCAACAAGCGCATATCGTCAAAACGCACTTGCTGCAGCGCCTGCAAGGTGTAGCCGGTAAGCCTCGTATAGGCGGCATTGACCGCCACCGCCTTGCGCTCGGCATCGGCAATCACCACGCCCTCGGCAACGCTGGCCAAAGCCTCGGCGGCAATGCTCCATGCCAATGCGTTCGGAAATATCGCGAATAATCGCCTGCCGCACCGATTGCGCGCCCCAGGTCGCCAGGCTGCTATGCGTCTCCACCGGCTTGGCCTGCCCGTAGACACCTTGCAAGGTGCTGACCACCGAGGTGCCGACCAGCCGCGCACTGCCTGGCGCAAACAGACTGGCAAAACTATCGCCGACCAGTTCATCGCTTTCGCGGCCGGTCCATGCCGAAGCGGTACGGTTGGCATCGAGAATGCGTCCGCTGCTTTCATCCACCATCACGATGGCATCGGCGGCGCTGTCGAACAGCAGGCGGTAGCGCTCTTCGGTGCCGCGAATACTGGTCAGGATGCGCCATGCCATGCGTAGCCACAGCAAGGATGCCAGCAGCGCCGTCATCAGCACGCAGTAGAACAGCACGCGTCCAAGCCATGCCGCACCCTCGGCAATCTGCAGCGAGAAACGATTGCTGCGCGGCTCGATAAAATTATTGAGTTTCTGGATCCGCTCACGCCAGCGGGTCACTTCCAGCGCCGACACACCGCCGTGGGCGTAATCTCGTTTGAGCTGGTCGGCCATGCCGTCCAGCTCGATCAATGCATCGTCAACCGAGTGCCAGGCCTCCATCGCCTCCCCCATATAAGGAGCCTGGGAGAAATACTGCAGCATGAAGATCATCCCGGGGATGGCGGAAGGGATCACATCGCCATGCAGAAACGCGTTGGTGACTTCGCTTTTCTTGAAGTGGCCGCTGTCAATCGCGTCGCGCGCCCAGCGATCCGATTGAAGCACCGCATAGTTACGTTTGAAACTGGCCAAGTGTGTGGAGTCGCCGCTGAAGGCGTAGGCATCCAGGTCGATCACCGCCTGCTTTTGCGCCTTGGACCAAATGCTCTCGCCGTTGAGAAAACCGGCGAGAGCCACCTGAACCTGTAGTGCCCCCCAGGTCAAAGCCAGAATCAGTCCAATCACCGCCGCAAGCGCATAGACCAGCGGCAACAGTCGCCGAGACAGCGGTCTTTGCAAAGCGGCAGGGGCGATATGCATCGCGTCTTTATCCCATGATCAAGACTGCTTGAACCGGCTGACGCGTATCGACTCCCTCGAAAACGCTCGTTAGGCGGCAGCTTCTTCGCTCATTGCCCACAAAGCGCGACGCGCATCGAGGCACCGGTCGAGAGTGATTTGCATGCTGACGTAACTGCGCCGCACGCATTCGCCCAGATAAGCCACATCGGCTGAACTGGGTGCCGTTCCCATCAAGGTACAGACTATTTCCAATGCCTCCCACGGATGAGTATCGTCATAGGCTGCGTGAAGTTGAAGCCAACGCAAACTTGCTGTCCTGCTGCTTGCCGGAAAGCTTTCCTTGTAGGCGGCGCTATCGTAGAGCAGTTGCGACCACTCGCCCGTGGCCCCCTCAACTGCATAATTGGTAGCGATAATGCCTGCTGCCAGCGGTGCATTACCACTCACTTCTTCACACCAGTTAGCCAAGGTTTCAGTTCCCAAGGGGGTCGGCCCGTGGAATACCTCGCCTTGCGCCACCCCGGCACCTTCCGCCCAATGCAGCCAATACTCGGCGTGGTTCTGTTCAACCCGGATATTACGCACTAACCAGCGCCGCGCCATATTGTCGCCAGGGCTACGGCCATAGCGGGTTTTCAACAGATTTTGGGCCATATAGCCGGGAAAGCGTTCAATCACCGGCCACACCCCGACCATAAAATTGCGGGTCGAGCTGGCGTCCAGATCTCCATTACGCATGATCGACCATAGTTCGTGGTCGACCACCCCCTGCTTGGCATCCTCACACTCGGCCACCATGTCCTGCGCCCATTGCGGGTAGCTGGTCAATTCGGTCAGTGCGCCAGTGCGTTCAAATCGAGCGTTCATGCGAGTCTCCTTCAGAGTCAGATACAGCACGCAACAATGCGTGCCGCTTTGGTATGCCGACCCAGGAAATCCCGTGGTCGGTCGTACTCCGGTATCACAAGCGGTACCGGAAAACACCTTGACTCGCACTCGACTATGAAAGCTGAGCACCCTGCGCACCGAATATTTAACGTGCGCGTGAGCTCGTCATAACGTTTCCAAGAGGTAGTCCACGCCCTCCAAGCGACCCGTATCGGAATCACTCAAAGAACGTGAACCGGCCCCGGGAATGGCAGCAAGCTCTTACCTTCGCCAATCAAAGCATGGGCAGTTTCAGCCCCTGCTCTTTGGCGCACTGTGCAGCAAGCTCATAGCCTGCATCGGCATGCCGCATGACGCCCGTGCCTGGATCATTCCACAGCACGCGTGCGAGACGCTTATCTGCGGCTGTGGTGCCATCACACACGATCACCACACCCGAGTGTTGCGAGTAACCCATGCCGACACCACCGCCGTGATGCAGGCTGACCCAAGTCGCGCCGCCGGCCGTATTCAGCATGGCGTTCAACAACGGCCAGTCGCTGACCGCATCGCTGCCGTCTTTCATGGCCTCGGTTTCACGGTTGGGGCTGGCGACCGAGCCGGAATCGAGATGATCGCGACCGATCACCACCGGCGCCTTCAACTCGCCGTTGCGCACCATCTCGTTGAAAGCCAGGCCAAGCTTGTGACGTTGTCCCAGACCGACCCAGCAAATGCGTGCCGGCAGGCCTTGGAAACTGATGCGCTCGCGCGCCATGTCGAGCCAATTATGCAGATGCGCGTCGTCGGGAATCAGCTCTTTGACCTTGGCGTCGGTCTTGTAGATGTCCTCGGGATCGCCGGACAGCGCCACCCAGCGGAACGGCCCGACGCCACGGCAAAACAACGGCCGCACATAAGCCGGTACAAAACCCGGGAAGGCAAAAGCGTCGGCACAACCTTCGTCTTTCGCCATCTGGCGAATATTGTTGCCGTAATCGAAAGTGGCAATGCCCTGCTTATGGAACGCCAGCATCGCCTCGACATGAACGCGCATGGATTGCTTGGCGGCTTTTGCGGTACCAAGCGGATCGCTCTTGCGGCGCTCGAACCATTGCTGCACCGTCCAGCCCTGCGGCAGATAACCATTGACCGGATCGTGCGCGCTGGTCTGATCGGTCACCGCATCCGGGCGTACGCCACGGCGCACCAGTTCCGGCAATACATCGGCGGCATTGCCGAGCAAGGCGATCGATACCGCACGGCCTTCGGCGGTGTACTTGGCGATGCGCGCCAACGCGTCATCCAGATCGGTCGCCTGCTCATCGACGTAGCGGGTCTTGAGGCGGAAATCGATGCTGCTTTGCTGGCATTCGATATTCAGCGAGCTGGCACCCGCCAGGCTGGCAGCCAGCGGCTGCGCACCGCCCATGCCGCCGAGGCCGGCGGTAAGAATCCACTTGCCCTTCAGGCTACCGCCAAAATGCTGGCGGCCCATTTCGACAAAGGTTTCGTAGGTGCCCTGCACAATGCCCTGCGAGCCGATATAAATCCACGAACCGGCCGTCATCTGGCCGTACATCATCAGCCCTTTCTTATCCAGCTCGTTGAAGTGCTCCCAGTTCGCCCAGGCCGGCACCAGATTGGAATTCGCGATCAATACGCGCGGCGCATCGACATGGGTGGGAAACACGCCGACCGGTTTGCCCGACTGCACCAATAACGTCTCGTCATCGTTCAAGTCACGCAGCGCGCGCAGGATCGCGTCAAAGCATTCCCAGTTGCGCGCAGCACGGCCGATACCGCCGTAAACCACCAGCTCGGCGGGATTCTCCGCCACTTCGGGGTCGAGATTGTTTTGCAACATGCGAAACGGTGCTTCGCTAAGCCAGCTCTTACAAGACAACTCACTGCCCCGCGGAGCGCGGATGGTGCGGGTGGTATCGATACGTGTCGGTGCGTTCATGCAAATAACCTGAACAAGGAGGGCGAACCCCGATTATAGAGGTCCGTGACCCTAGCAAAGAGTGATTAAGTCCTTGTGAAACGGTCGCGGCCAGCGGGACTGGACCGAGGCCATACCTGCACAGGAAAATCGCTGGGTATTGATGTCCGAAAACGACGAGTTTGCGATCTTCCGCAATGCTAGCCTGCAGCCATGAGCTCATCACCAGACCCCGCCCTGCCGACCGAACATGTTTGCGAACAGGCTCGCTTAAGCCGCGACGCGCGATTTGACGGCCTGTTTTTCACCGCGGTCACCAGCACCGGCATTTATTGCCGACCGGTTTGCCCGGCCCCCGCGCCCAAGCCGCAAAACGTCCGCTACTACCCGAATGCAGCCGCTGCCGAAGCCGCAGGTTTTCGACCTTGCCTGCGCTGCCGCCCCGAGCTGGCCCCGGGCAACGATCAATGGCATCACGGCGAGCATGTGGTAACCCGCGCGCTCAAGCTGATCGAGCAAGGCTCGCTCGATGAACTGTCGCTGGAGCAATTGGCCGAACGCGTCGGCGTCGGTGCGCGCCAGCTGCGCCGGTTATTTGTCGAATGCCTGGGCGCACCACCGATCAGCGTCCATACCACACACCGGCTGCTGTTCGCCAAGCAACTGCTGACCGAGACCGCGCTGCCGGTAACCGAAGTCGCGCTGGCTTCTGGCTTTGGCAGCCTGCGCCGCTTTAATGCCGCGTTCTTGCAGGCCAACCGGATCCCACCGCGCGAACTGCGTCGGCGCCCGCGCGTCGGCGCGGATGATGCTCTGGTGCTGCGCAGGGGTTATCGGCCGCCGTACGATTTCGAGGCGATCCTGTCGTTTCTGCGCACCCGTGCCCTGCCCGGGGTGGAGCTGGTCGACGAGCACAGCTATGCCCGGGTATTCGGCCCAGCCGAGGCGCCTGGCTGGCTGCGCCTCAGCGCATGGCCCGGCGCAGAACACGCGCTACAACTGCAATTGCACTGCCCGCAGCCGGAACGATTGCTAGGCATCGTCAGCAAGCTGCGGCGGATGTTCGATCTCGATGCCGATCCACAACGCATCAGCGACACCTTACGCGACGACCGCGTGCTGAAACCGCTGCTGCAACGTCGACCGGGCCTGCGCCTGCCGGGTGGTTGGGACGGCTTTGAAATTGCGGTACGGGCGATTCTCGGCCAGCAAATCAGCGTGGCCGCCGCACGCACCTTGGCCACCCGCATCGTGCACCGCTATGGCACGCCCTTAAGCGTGCCGGCCATAGCCGGATTGGAGCGGCTCTTCCCTGGCCCGGAGGCACTTGCCGACGCGGATCTTGGCGCGCTCGGCCTGACCACGGCGCGCGCCAACACAGTGCGTGGCATGGCTCAGGCGCTACTGGATGGCCGTGTAGACTTCCGTAGCGAACAACCACTGGACGAATTTGTCAGTCGCTGGACCGAACTGGCCGGCATCGGCGAATGGACGGCACACTACATGGCGATGCGCGCGCTCAGCCATCCGGATGCCTTCCCCGCGGCCGACCTCATTCTGCGCCGCGTCGCCGCCGGCGATGCGCCCGAACTGAGCACTAAGGCGCTGACAGCGAAAGCCGAAGCCTGGCGCCCATGGCGGGCCTATACCGTGATGCACTTATGGCGCAGCGCCAGCGATGCGGCGCCTGCCCCACGCGCTCAACGGACGAAGTCGACGACATGAATACCGCCACCCGAAAAGCTGCTATTGAGCGCCTGTCGATCGACGACGACCGAACTTACTACTGCGACATGCCCGCGCCGATCGGCCCCTTGCGGCTGGCGGCCGACCGGCACGGCCTGCGGGATGTCTGGTTTCACATCGACCGGCGTCCCAAGGCGGCACCGGCAACATGGATACAGGCCACCGAGCCGCTTCAATTCGCCCGACGCCAGCTTGAGGAATATTTTGCCGGCGAGCGACAGGTGTTCGATTTGCCGCTGCACCCACATGGCACGGCCTTCCAGATGCAGGTTTGGCATGAACTGGCCAATATCCCCTTTGGCGTCACCATCAGCTACGGCGAACTGGCGCGGCGTATCGGCCAGCCATTGGCGGTTCGCGCGGTAGGTGCGGCAAACGGGCGTAATCCCTTGCCGATCGTGTTGCCCTGTCACCGGGTGATCGGCAGTAACGGCAGCCTGACCGGTTTTGGCGGCGGGCTACCGACCAAGCAATGGCTGCTGTCGATGGAAGATCGCGTCGCGCATGGCGATTTGTTTGCCGCCCGCTAACCGCTTTTCTCGACAGAACACTTGATGCGTTACTGGCCTCGGCTCGACGATGCATTGACCGCTGGCGGCAAAGACGGAACCACTGGGGGCGCCGCGGCGTTCCTATAGCGCTGAAGTAGATCTTGCTGGTTCATTCGATAACGCTGCTCGCGGGCCAGCTCGGCATCGTCGAACCGGCGTTTCGACAAGGGATTTTTCGCGCCAGGCGCCAGTACGGTTTTCAGCGTTTTCTGCCGCCGCTGCTCGTTCGGCGGCTGCCGCTTCAGCGACGGCTTGGAAGCCAGCGGGTGTTGTGCCGAAGGTGGCGAGATTTGAAGCTCAGGCTGTTGCAGCTGCCACGCCTGGGCGCCAGCGGTCGCACCCAACGCTATCGTGCCCATCAGCGTCACCAGCCACCCGGCATGCCTCGATGCCGTCCCCGGCAAAACCAAACGTGAAATAGTCATACGACTGGGCGATCATGGGGAATTGTCTTTCCATCCTACGACGACCCGTATGAAATTCTCGTTTCGCCCCTTTTCCATTCGTATGCTGTTCTGCGCCCTGGCGATGCTTAGCGCCGGCTGCGCCACCCAGCAGCCCCAGCCAGTAGCTACCCATGCGCCCATGCCGGCTCCAGCCATTCGCGCGGTCAAGCCGATGCCGCTGCTGTTGATCTCCATCGATGGCTATCGGGCGGATTACCTGGAACGCGGCCTCAGCCCCACGCTTGCCATGCTGGCGAAAAGCGGCGTGCGCGCGGCGTCGATGCAGCCATCGTTTCCCTCGCTGACGTTTCCCAATCACTACACCCTCGTCACCGGCTTGCGTCCCGATCATCATGGCATCGTCAATAACTCGATGAGCGATGCCCAGCTCGGCAAGTTTTCGCTGGGCAACCGCGCCGCGGTAAGCGACGGCCGCTGGTGGTCGCAGGGCACCCCGCTGTGGGAAACCGCCGGCCTGTACGGCCTGAAAAGCGCGACCATGTTCTGGCCGGGCTCCGAAGCCGATATTCACGGCAAACACCCGGACTACTGGAAACCCTACGACGGCAAAGTGACGCCGACTCAACGCGTGGAACAAATACTGGCCTGGCTCGACTTGCCCGCCGAGCAGCGGCCAAGCTTTTTAACCCTGTACTTCGATGCGGTCGATCACGCTAACCATGAGTACGGCCCCGATGCGCCCGAAGTGCGCAAGGCACTGCGCGAAACCGATGCGGCGCTGGCCCTGCTGGTGCAGGGTCTGAAGCAGCGCCAATTGTTCGACCATATCAATCTGATTGTGGTGTCCGACCACGGCATTGCAAAGGTGCCGCGCAAGAACGTCATCATGTTCGACAAGCTCATCCCACTGGCCCAGGTTGAAACTGTCAGCCTCGGTGTTCTTGCCGGATTCAACCCGAAGTCGAGCGATGCGGCATCCATGCAGAGTTTCGCCAAACTCACCGCCAAGCTGGAAGAGCCACAAAATCATATGCAGTGCTGGGACAAGAGCCGAGTGCCGACCCGGCTGGTTTACGGCAGCAATCCACGGGTACCCCAGTTGCTGTGCCTGGCCGATGTCGGCTGGCACTTCAGCAGCACCAGCGAACTGGCCAAGCGCAAAGGCAAATTAAGCCTGGGTGAGCACGGCTACGACAATATCGATACGGACATGCAAGCTACGTTTGTTGCCCACGGGCCCGCGTTTCTCGAAGGGATTCAAGTCAAGGCATTCCCGAACGTAGACGTCTATCCGTTGATGATTCATCTGCTAGGCCTGCCCCCCGCACCTAGCGACGGTGACTTCGACGCGGTCAAAGGCATGCTGAAGTAAACATGCTACGGCCGCGCCCTCTTACTCGGTAAAAGGGCGCGGCAACCGCTTATCGGCGCGCGTCCAGCCACGCTGCCAGCGATACGTACCAGATGTTGTAGTTGCCGTTATCCCAGGCATTCTGGCGTGCGGTATCGACCGTCGCTTGGGCAACGCTGCGTGGCAGCTGCACCGGCACCGTGCGTTCGCTGCTGAAATAAAGCGTGCGCTGATCCGGCCCCAGCCGCGCCTCCGCATCGGAGCCTTCGCTGTTTACCGTGGCACCCAGCCACACCGGCGATTGCCAGTTACCGTGATCGCGAAACGCGATGAACAAATCCATGCCGCGCTCAGGCTTGCGGCCTGAGCTGAACACGATAAACGACTCATCCGGTGCCACCGCGGGGTCGACGTCACTGACCAGTCCATCGCTAAACGGCAATGGCTGCCCGGCCTCCCAGCGGCCATCGCGATACTGCGAACGAAACAGCCGGAACTTGCCGGTGCTCGGCTGCGGATGCATGTAATAAACACTACCGTCTGCGGCGATGCTTGGCGCAAAGGTGGAGGTGCTGCTGTTGACTGTATCCGGCAATCGCTCGGGCGCGCTCCAGCCCTGCCCTTGACGTCGCACCAGCCACAAATTGCCGCCGGTCTGCTTGCTGCCTTGATAACTGCCTTCAACCGGCGCGCCGCCGACTTTCGCCGGACGGTTGGAAACAAACACCAGGTAAGAACCATCCGGTGCCATGGTCGGCTCAAGATCATTCCATGGCCCGGAAAACGGGGCGATAACAGGTGATGACCAGCCACTACTGCTACGCGTCGACACCAGGATGATCGATTTGGAGCCACTGCTGCGGCTGAAATAAACGGTATCGCCGTCCGCGGTAAAGGCCGGCGCGGAATCATGCGCCGGCCCGGAGATCACACCCGGCGCAAAGATCTGCGGCGAAGAGGCGTCCGGGGCGGCGGCAAAAACCCGCCACGACGCCATCAGCATCCCTAGGCACAAGCAGGGGAAACACAGTCGGCGGCGAATCATTCAACGTACTCCACTGGATGCCAACCGCGCATCCAGCCAAGGTGCCAATGAGATCTGCCAGATGTGCTTGGTGCCATTGTCCCAGGCCTGCATGCGAACCACGAAGGCCTTGGCCTCGGCCGGGCTGCGTGGATAACGCTCCGGCTCGTTGCGCGGGCTGCTGAAATAAAGCGTACGGCCATCCGTACCCAGGCGTGCCTCGATATTGCCGCTGGCGCCATTGACCGCGTCGCCCAGATCCATCGGCACGCCCCAACCAGCGCCGTGACGGAAGGCGATTTGCAAGCGGTTGCGATCGGCTTGCAAGGGATGATGTCGACTGAAGACGATAAAAGACTGATCCGGGGCGATCGCCGGGTCCACCTCTTCGCTGCCCGCATCGCTCAACGACAGCGGCGTGGGTGCCTGATACTGGCCATGCACATAAGCCGCGCGCCACAGATGAAAATAACCGTTGTCCGAATCCGGCTGCATGAAATACAAACTGCCATCGGCAGCGATACTGGGCGAGAACACACTGCTATGACGATTGACCAGCGCCGGCAATCGTTGCGGCAAACCCCAGCCGTCTCCATGCCGATCGACTCGCCACAGGTTGCCACCCATGCCCGGCCAGGTCTTGCCTTCGTAGACGCCATCGATGGCACGCCCCTCTGAGGTTAGCGGACGACTGGAAGCGAAGATCAAGAACGAGCCATCCGGCGCCATCGCCGGTTCCAGGTCGCTCCATTGACCGGAAAAAGGCGCAACCTTCGGCGTCGACCATTGGCCGCCCTGGCGATGCGACACCAGAATGGTCGATGTCGTCGGCGTGGCACTGGTGAAATAGACGCTGCGGCCATCAGGGCTGAAAGCCGGTGCAAGCACGTTGGTACCCGCTGAAATCACCCCCGGCGCGAAAATTTCCGGCTTGGCCTGGGCGAGCGTTGCCGCATAGCCAGTGAGAGTCGCGCCATAAACACCGAGCGCCATCAGCAAACCTGCCATCGGTCGCGACATAACCGCATTCCCCAGAGTCGATACACCGAAATACGCTGGGGCGATGCCTGTCGCATGTGCCGCCAGTCATAGCGGCCGCCGCTGACAGGTTTGGCCTGGCGCCCCCGCGGCTTGGTTCTGTCGGCGCTGATGACGTTTCGTCGCAAAGCGCATGACCTCGAGTTGCCGACAAAGCTACTCTCTGGCGCAATCTCAAGGGGACCAGCACCGCCATGCTTACCAGCGTCTTATTTGTCGCACGCATCACCCTCGCCTGGCTGGCGGCCTTTCTGCTGGCTGTCATCCTGTGGAATGTGAACAGTAACCACTCACCGCCCTGGCTCTTCTTTGCCTTGTTCTGGCTGACCTTGTGCGTGGTGTTCACCAGTGCCGTTTCGCATCTGCGCCGAGTCCGGCTGATTGCCGGTCATGTCGATGCCGGCACGCTGGCCAACCGGCAACGGCGCACTATCGAGATTCCGTTCGAGGCTGACGAAGCCTTCGACATCGTCGATGCGACCATCCGTGAACTGCCTTACGCCGAAGACATCGAAAGCGCCCGCGACAGCCTGCAAGTACGCGCCAAGGTCAAGCGCATCAATCCCTACAGCGACGTGACATCGTGGCGTCCACAGCGCATGGGCGCTCGCCGCATACAGCGCAACCAAGTACTGGCCACGGTGACCCCAGGCCATGGCGTCGGCAGTGTCACCTTGATCTGCGAACCCATCGGCGGCGCTTGGATGGATTGGTTCAAGGTCGACGACGGCACCAATCTGGAGAACGCCGAGGCGATCAGTCGGGCCATCACCCGCCGCATCAGCGAGCGCCGCCGCAGCGAGCAGGCGAGCGCCAAGCAAACCGTCACCGAGAAAGAACTCACCGTCGCCAAACTCAACCTGCTGCACGCCCAAGTCGAGCCGCACTTTCTCTACAACACCCTGGCCAGTGCACAGCACCTTACCCGCACCGATCCACCGCGCGCCGATGAAATGCTTGGCCATCTGATTACCTATTTGCGCCACTCCTTGCCGCGCACCGAGCACACGCCGTCGAATCTTGGCGCCGAGCTGGAACGCGCCCGGGCTTACCTGGACATTCTGAAAATCCGCATGGGCGCCCGCTTGAATCTGCAGATCGATGTACCCGAGGCGCTTTATACCGTGCCGTTCCCCGCCATGATGCTGCAAACCCTGGTCGAGAACGCCATCAAGCACGGCCTGGAACCACGCCCTGGCGGCGGCACCGTCTGGCTGCTGGCGCGTAGCAGCGGCAACGACATCAGCGTCACCGTCGCCGACGATGGCCAGGGTTTCAGTACGCAAAGCAGCGGCACCGGCATTGGCCTGAAGAATGTCCGCGAACGGCTGCAGCTGGCTTACGGCAAACGGGCTTCTTTTGCCATCGTGGCCAACTTCCCCAACGGCGTCGCCGCCACGATTACCGTGCCTAGCGTTCTTGAAGAGGGTGGCCAACATGCCTAAGTGTGTGATCGCTGAAGATGAAGCACTGCTGCGCGAAGCCATGTTGTCATCGCTCGCCCAGGCATGGCCGGATCTAGACATCGTCGCCGAATGCGAAGACGGCGGTAGCGCGCTCGATGCCATCGCCCAGCTGCAGCCCGAGGTCGCCTTTCTGGATATCCGCAGGCCCGGCCTGAACGGATTGGAGGTCGCGACAGCCGCCGCCGAAGCCAGCCCCGGCACCCATATCGTCTTCGTCACCGCCTACGATCAATACGCCATCGACGCGTTCGACAAGGGCGCCGTCGATTATCTGCTCAAGCCCATCGCGCCAGAACGGCTGGCGCAAACCGTTCAACGCCTGCGCGCCCGCATCCAGGGCGTCGACGCGAATATGCCCGATGCCGCCGCATTGGCTGCCTTGCTCCGGCAATTAAGTCTTGGTGCGACCTCGCCCAAAGCCGAGCCGCTGGTATGGATTACCGCCAGTGCAGGCAAGGAAACCCGCCTCATCATGGTCGATGACGTCGCCTATTTTCGTGCCGACAACAAGTACACCGTGGTGATGACCGCTGAAGGCGAGGCCTTGCTGCGCAAACCGATTCGCGAACTGCTCGACGTGCTCGACCCCAGCGCATTTCGGCAAATTCATCGCGCCACCATCGTCAACTTGAAAGCCATTGCCTCAATCGTCCGCGACGACACCGGCAAAGGCCTGGTCAAGCTGAAGCAGCGGCCAGAAACGCTTACCGTCAGCCAACCCTTCATGACCTTGTTTCGCCAGATGTAGTGGCGACACCACCTGCCTGCTAGAGGGAACGCTCCCATGCGAACGATTTTTGCGCTGACCTTATCGTTGTTATCGCTATTTAGCTGCGATCATCAACCCGGCACCACCATCGTCACCATCTCATCCGATGACAGCGAAAAGCTCTTTGCCGCCACCATCAAGCTCAGCCACGGCATTGGCGACTTCCAGTGCGCCCGCAGTACCGAAGGCAACTGTTACTACGTGGTGTTCTTGAATCACTGCGTCGCCGGCTCTACCGGCGACCATCAAGCCGCCGGCCAATGCACGGCCAAATTGCTTGAACAGTTCATGCTCGCCTCGGGTCAGAGCAAACAGATCAGCGGCTTGCCGGACGGCGTCAAATCATGTGTTGCGCACGAGGCCATTCCGGTGGCGCCGGGGTGCGCGAAATAGCCGCGGGCGATCGGCCTGCCATGGCGAAGATCGCCCGCCGTTCATAGCGCCATATGAATCAACGGAAACGGCCGGCCGGCCGCATCGGTATCCGAACGGCCCACATCGTTGAAACCATAGCGCCGATAAAAACCGTGGGCTTGAGGGTTTTGCTCATTGACGTCCACCGTCAATGTCTGGTGCATGGACTTCACGTGATCGAGCAAGCGCGTCCCGACGCTTCGACCACGCCTCGCCGGCTCGACGAACAGCATCTCGACATGGCTGCCGCCCATGCCGATAAAACCGGCGATATCACCCTCCACCGTGACGCAAACCCACACCTCGACACGGCGCAGATAAACGTCCCGCACCTGCGGGTAAAGCTCTTGAATATCCGCATCGGTGAGAAACGTATGGGTGGCGGTGACCGAACGCCGCCACACTTCGGCCAGGTTGGCGTTATCGGCCTCGACTCGCTTTCGAATAGGCATTGGCTTTTCTTACTCCAATATCAGCAACCATCCCTTGCCCGGCTCGACCGGAATCGGCTCACCCGGCTGGAACGTCGCC
This sequence comes from Dyella silvatica, assembly GCF_026283955.1. Classification (GTDB taxonomy): domain Bacteria; phylum Pseudomonadota; class Gammaproteobacteria; order Xanthomonadales; family Rhodanobacteraceae; genus Dyella_C; species Dyella_C silvatica. The sequence continues at coordinate 13,525 of NZ_JAPDPE010000060.1, forward strand.
GCTGGCTGGAACTGCTCCACGGCAGGCGCGGTCAGCGTCAGCTTGCCAGGCTTCAGGCCCAGGGCTTTCCAGTCGATGTTCAAGCTCACCGAAGTCTGTTGTGGCGCCCACGAGGCCAAGGCGATCATGGTCTTGCCCTGGCGCACATAGCTGGTGGCAAGCACATCATCGCGACCGGTCTGCACCGGGGCATCGTGTACCCACCAACCAATCATCTGCGCCTGCTCGATGCCAAAGCTGTCCCATAGCTTCCACAACGGACGCGGATTGCTACCCGCCGACCAGCCAAGACGGCTGGTCATGCCAAACAGCATGCCACGCCATGGGTTGCCGTCGTGCTGCAACATCTCGCCCATCAGGCCATAGGGAATACCGGACATTTCGGTAAGCCAATAACTCGGCGAGGTTTTCTCGTAGTCAAACTCTTCGCCAAACCATAGCCGGTCGATGTACGGGAACAGTTCCATGTACAGCAGCGCACTGTTGATATAGCCATCGCGCGGGTTGTACTGACTGGCGGAGTGCAGATCGATCAGCGGATGCTCGCGATGGCGCTCCAGTACTTTACGTACGCGTTTCATGGTGGTGCGGTCGTAGGCCACGTCATCCAGATATAGGCCATCGATGCCGACGTTGCGGGCAAGCCAGTCCAGCCCTTCAATGTAATAGTTGTGCCAGCGGCTTTGGCCGGCGTTGATGATCGCCGCGTCGCGATTTTCCGGCACATGCCAGGCGGCGATGTAGTCGCCGTTGAGATGCTCTTGCAGCCATGAAAAACCACCGCCCTTGCCTGCGCTGATGACTTCATGGCCCAGGCTTTCGAGCATCGGCAACTCGGGCGCGCGATCGGAAACTTCGCGGACCGTGTCGTAGATTTTCACCTTCATGCCGCGTTGATGCGCCGCATCGATATAGGCCCGCATCTTGTCCGCTTGCAGAAACGGGTAATTGATCCACGGATTGATCGGCGTGGCGTGATGGATATTCACCACATCCGCGCCATCGCGCTTGATCTCGTCCAGATCGCCATACTTGTGAAAGTAACGCTCGGCGAAATGCTCGGCGGGTTTGATCGTCTTGAACGGGGTGACCCGCATCACGATGTCGTAATGCAGGGTTTGTCCAGCCGCCATCGTCCGCCCACCGCTAAAGGCCGTGACCACGTAGCGGGCGCCATCGCGCTTGAGCGTAACGCCGCCCTGGCCACCGTTATCCCACGAGGTCGGCATCAGCAACGGTTGCTGATGATAGAAGTTGGTATTGAGTGGGCGCTTGTAATGCTCGTCGCGCAGATGAAATTCAAGGCCGGCGTTGACTGCGCCAAGCCAGGCTCCGTCCTGGTTATTCTCGACATTCCACTTCCAGCTGAAATCGGCTGGCGCATGATCGCCCTGCCGCCCGAGCCCGAGCTGATACGTGGCCACCTCATTGCGCAGCGGAATCTCCAGCCGGATATCGCTAAGCGTGACTGGCTTGTCCGCCGTCAACGCGATGCTGTAGCTCAAGGTACCATCGGCCTCCAGCTGGGCCGATACGGCGCCTTGCAATGGACCGGCCTGACCGCTTACCTGCCAGTGCACCATGCCTGGACCATCCTGCTGTACCGCCGGCAGGTGCGCGGCATTCAAGGCGTGGACGCCAGCGGCGTCTTGCACCAACAAACGCATCGGCGCCGCCAGCATGGCCTGCGGCTGCTTGCTGAAAGCGGTCATGCGCTGGTCGAAATGGCTATCGATCTGCGCCGGCAAACCGCTGGCATCCAGGCTTACCTCACGCCCCAGGATGCCCAGCTTCGAACCCTTGATGCTGACCGCGGTGAATGGCTTCACCAACGTGTGGTCCTGAGCCAGGCTTGAGTTCATCCAGCGCAGCCGGGTGAGCTTGAAGGGGTCGTCATCGCCATGGGCCACGGCAACACCCGCAGCCACGATAATGGCCACGGGCACGCGCTGGGCGGGCACACCGTCGGCGCTGATCGTCAGCTCACCGCGATAACTGCCTGGCTTGGCATCGGCGGGAATATCCAGGCCCATCCACAGCGGCTGCACCCGCCCTTGCGCCACATTCACCCGGGCGCTGAACGGCTGCCCCGTATAGTCGATGCCGCCAAGATTGAAACAGGTCATCGCCTTGGACGAAATCGTGGCGCCGTCAGGGCCGTGCAAATCAGTGAAGCTCACCTGCACGTTGTTCACCGAGCTACGCGGGGCCCACAGACCGACCTGGAAACTCAGATACTCGCCGCGCAAGGCGCTGTCGCTGAACTCGCCGCCGGCGCCACGCTGCGCCCAGCGTTCGGGTAGCGCATCCAGCATGCGAATCGGGTTGGCCCGCGTTTCCGGAAACAGCAGCAAGGCGGATGCGGCATTCGCGGCCAGTAACGATTGCATTTCAGCCGGCGTGGCGCTGCGCTCCATGGCGGTATAGGCGTCGAAATCGTCCACCGCCTCGTAGCCGAGCACTTTTGCCTGCGGCAAGCGCTGCCAGGTTTTCGCATCAGCGCCCGTCTTGCGTGCCCAGCTCGGATCGGCGGTGTCTTTCGCCGCCGGGTAAGTCACGCTGGGGTAGTTGCTGCGACCGTTGCTGAGATACGGCTGGTAGTAAATCGCGTAGACGCCGGCGCTGGTTGCCTGAAAGACCAATTCACCACTGGCGCGGTCGATAGCGCCGCGCAATACATTGGCAACGATCTTGCCGTCCGGCCCCGTCACGATCAGCGCAAGCTGTTCTGGATGCGCATCGCGGCGACGCCACGGCAAGATGACGTGCACGGCATCAGCCGCCTGCGCCACCTGCACCGTATAGCGATGATTGCCGTAGGCCTGCGCGTCCCAGCGCAAAGGCTGCTCCAGCGGTGTGGTCGCAAAGGTCGCGCCGGCACTGCCTAGCGAAGCCATCGTCAACAGGCACAGAGTCAGGCGGCCCGTAGCCAGGTTGAATCGACGTTGCCGTTTGCTCATTCCGTTTTCATCCCTTGCTTGATCATCAACTACGACCGACCTCAAGATGTAACCCGTCATGCCGGAATGGGCAAGCGCAAGAAGTCATGCACTGCGATCGCCGCGCAAAACACTAACGGCCTCGGCATCACCGGCGGCATCGCGGCCGCTGATCAGGCCGAACAAGGCAATACCAAGCATGATCGCCAAGGCGCCCAGCGCCGCATAACCGTGAGGCCACGCCTCATGCAGAAACAATGCACCGAGCACGGTCGCAAACAGCAGTTCGGCCGCCTGCATCGCCTCTACCGCGGCCAAGGCTCCGGGCTCGCGCTGCACCATGTCCGTGGCGCGGAAAAACATCACCGTCGCAATCACCCCGGACGACAACGCCACGCCACCGGCGAGCAACATTTCACGCAGTCCCGGCGGGCCCACGGTGAACCACGCCATCACCGCGAACAGCAGCCAAAGCGGCCAGCTGCACAAGGTCATGCCAAAAACCCGCTGTACCGTATTCAACTGTGTTTCGCCGTGTTCCAGATGCAATAGCAGCATGCGATTGCCCAAGGGGTAAGCAAAGGCCGATAACAGCACCGCGCCCATGGCCAACCCGTCAGCAAGACTCAGCTGCCCTTTGGCATGCCCCCATTGCATCGCCGATACACCCAACACGATCAGCAGTCCGATGGCCAGGCTGCGCCAGGCAAGACGCCGTCGCTCATCGCGATAAATCAGTGGCGCCAGCAACGGGCCGGCCAGAACGGTGATTTGAAAGCTACCGGCAATCAGCCACGACGGGCCACTGCTCGCCGCCCAGGTCAACGGTATGCCGAACAAGACAAAACCGACGCTGCTCCACAGCCACCAGGTACGTGGATACCGGCGCAACTCTTTCGGTAACTGCCCCAGGCCGCCTTGAAATGGCAAGACCAGCGCCAGCATCGGCAGGGTAAACAGATAGCGCAGGATGCCGGCCCAGGCCCAATGGCCGCCCCCGGCGACCAGGCTGCGGTTAAGCACATAGGTCAAGGTGAAAAACAGGGCCGCGCATAGCGCCAACCCCACGGCGGCGAGAGCGTTCGAGCGCATCGGCATCCGACGGACAAAGAAGCTGAGTGTGGCAAATCAGGACACGCTTGCGTAGGACTCTTGGAAAACACGTACTCAAGCGCGCTTACACGGGCATCCGAAACTGCACCTCAAGCCCGCCGCCCTCGCCGTTCTTGGCGTAAATTTCACCGCCATGCACATGTGCCACACGTTGCGCGATGGCCAAGCCCAGGCCATGGCCATCGGCCCGCACCGCATTGCTGCCGCGAAAAAATGGCCGGAACAGCAGCTGCAATTCATCCAGCGGAACCCCGGGGCCATGGTCGCGAATGGTCACGTCGGCATGGCCTTGGATGAGCAACACACTGACGTCGACGCGGCCATGCTCAGGGCTGAACTTGATCGCGTTGGCGATCAGATTGTCCAACGCACGCTCAAGCAAGATGGCGTTGCCGCTGACGATCAGCGCAGCGGCATGATTCAGCTGCAGGGAAATACCGCGCGCCTCGGCTTCGACGCTGGCCACCCGCAGGCGCTCAGCCACCAGCTCACTGAGATCCAGCGGCTCACGCTCAATACCGGGCAAGCCGCTTTCAAGTCGCGACAGGGCCAGCATCTCCGCGGTGAGGCGGTCGAGACGGCCAATTTCACGTTCGGCACGTTGAAAATGCGCAGCCGCTTCATCGGCCTGCTTGCTGTGCTGGGCCAGATCCAGAATCAATTGCAACCGCGCCAGCGGCGAACGCAGTTCATGGGATAAATCCTGCAACACGCCGCGATCGTGATTGATCAAGGTTTCGGTGCGCTCGGCCATGGCATTGAAATCACGCGAGAGCTGGCCCAGCTCGTCGTGTTTCGCGCTCCAGCGCTGGGCGACTCGCGCCGAAAACTCTCCGGCGGTCATGCGCTTGGTGGCATGGCGCAAGGCTTCAATCGGCCGCGACACACTACGCGCAATCCACCAGCCGGCCACGCCGATCAAGAGCAACGAAAGCCCCAGCTGCACGACCAGCGAAACCTTTTGCCGCACCCCTCGCGGCAGCCGCGCGCGCGCATTGCTGAAGGCCACCAATTGACGGGTATGCCCATCGCTTCCGCTGACCTGCTGCACGGCCACTTCGTAGCCGGGCCAGGGCTTGAGCACGAGGTCACGCTGCTCACCCAGCCATGTCGGTATCGATTGCCGTATCGCCAATGGCAAACGCACCTCACGCAGGGCTTGACCCTTTTCGAACAGGGTGGCCTCCACGCCGTCTTGCCGCTGTTGCCTGGCCCAGTCGTCCAGGGCATCCACGCCACCGTTTTCGTAGGCCTGGTTGGCCGATTGCGCCAGCTCGGTCCAGTTCACTTCTTGAATCGTCGAATACTCAATGAAACGACGAGTCAGAAAACCGCCCAGCAGCAGCACCAGCAAATTGACCGCGCAAAAACCGATCAGCAGGCGCCAGAACAACGGACTTCTAAATGAGTTCATACGCGCGGCTGCGTACCGCTGACCAACACATAACCCGACCCGCGCACCGATTCGATACGCGGCGATTGCTTGGACGCCTGCAACAATTTTTGCCGCACACGACTGATGTGCACATCGATGCTGCGGTCGAAGCGCTCCAATTCACGCCCCAGGGCCGCGCGCGTCAAGGTGGCTTTGTCGATGACTTCGCCGGTGCGCTGAACCAGGGTAAGCAAGAGCAGGAACTCGGCGCCGGTCAGGGTCAACTCCCGTTCGCTTGCATAGGCACGCCGCTCGCCCGGCAACAGCCGCAGATTGCCCACCGCCAGCGCCCCGGCGCCCTCCACGGTATGCCGCCGCAACCGCGCCCGCACGCGTGCCAGCAACTCGCGTGGCAGGCAGGGCTTGGACAAGTAATCGTCCGCACCAAGCTCAAGGCCGACCACCCGATCGACCGGCTCGCCCCGTGCCGACAGCATGATGACCGGCAAGCGATGTTGCAGGCGCAGCTCACGCAAGGTGTCCAGCCCGTTACGGCCAGGCATCATCACGTCGAGGATCAGCAGATCGGGGCGCAAGGCCGGATCGCGCAATTGCTCCAGCGCCGCCTCGCTGTCATGCACAGCCTCTACCTGCATACCCTCGCGCCGCAGGTATTCGGCGAGCAAGGCACACAGTTCACGGTCATCGTCAACGAGCAGAATTCGGGACATAGCTGGATGGGGGTGGGGAACCAGTCAGGCGCAAACCTAAGCCACCCGGGCCGCTGCATGGCCCGGCTTTACGCATCTTTACCTGCGCGCAAAGATCTTATACGCGTTCCTGTCATCCAATGTGTTGCAAGTTGACCCCACCCAACAGGAGCACTTCCATGCGTAAGTTCATCCCCCTTTCGATCCTTTTGACGGCGGCCATCGGCTGCTCGGCGCTGGTCTTTGCCGCACCGGGCGGCGGTGATTTCGGCCCCGGCGGCGAAGGTGGCCATGGTCACGGTCGCGGCGGCGAGGGTTTTCGCGAGCTGCAGAAACTGAACCTCAGCGACGCTCAGCGTGCCAGCATCAAGGACATCGTCAAGCAGGGCTTTGCCCAGCTCAAGCCGCAAATGCAGGCAGTGCATCAGCAGCGTGCCGCGTTCGAGGCATTGACCCCGGATTCACCGAATTATCAGTCGACCGCCGCCAGCCTGGCCCAGGCCGAGGGTCAGCTCACTGTCGCTCGCGCCACGCAGCGCGCTGCTTCGAATGCGCAGATTTACGCGGTGCTGAATGCCGCGCAGAAAGCGCAGCTGGCCACGCTGAAGGCCGCACGCCTGGCACGGATGCAGCAATGGCAGCAGTTCAAGGCGCAAAACCCGCAGCCTGCGGCCACCCCGGCTCAGTAATCGGCCAAGTGATCGGCCTGCACCCATACTTATAACAACAGCGATTACCTCCCCCTGACTGCATGCGGGGGGAGGTCGGGAGGGGGGAAGGAGCATGGCGCAACCCCCTCCCACCTTTTTGCTTGAGCTAGGGCCTGTTCACGCTAATCACCCATGCCTGCCAAGCCCAGCCCCGGTCAATCTTTATGGGCCAGTTCAGGCGCCGGCATCGCCGCCACCCATACTCCAGGTGCATAGCCGGCCGGCTTGTTGCCCACCGCCACGCCACCGTGGATGCGCGTTTGCTGCCTATCGGCGTACATGTAATACGGGAACGGCGTTGCCGGTGCGCTGGCGTTATCGAGTTGTGCCCGCAGCTCGCGCGGTAGCTCGAAATCCAGAGCAGCCAGATTGTCATCCAATTGCGCCAGCTTGGTCGCGCCGATAATCACCGAACCGATACCCGGCTGCGTGGCCGCCCAGTTCAATGCCACTTGCGCCATCGGGCGGCCGATCTCTTTCGCTACCGATTCCAACGCAGCGACTATCTGCCAGTTGCGCTCGGTGAAGCGGTCAAAGCCCGGTGCGCCACTGATTTTGGCCAAACGCCCCTCACCCGCGCCGCCGCTTTCGCTGGGCCGATATTTGCCCGATAGCAAGCCCATGGCCAGCGGACTCCAGGCGGTGATGCCCATGCCCAGCTCGGTCGCCAGCGGCACGAACTCATGCTCGATATGCCGCTCGACCAAGGAGTATTCCAACTGCAAATTGACCAAGGGGGTCAGTGCATGCACTTCGGCCCAGGTCTGTGCGCGAGCTGCATACCACGCCGGCACATCGGACAAACCGGCGTAGCGAATCTTGCCTGCGCGCACCAAGTCATCCAGCGTACGCATCACTTCTTCGACCGGGGTGATGCGATCCCAGGTATGCAACAGGTAAAGGTCGATGTAGTCGGTGCGCAAGCGGCGCAATGAACCCTCCACCGCACGCATGATGTTCTTGCGGCCATTGCCACCCGCATTCGGATTACCCGGCTGCGCGTTGTAGGTGAACTTGGTCGACACCACCACCTGATCGCGCGTGCCGCTGTCGGCGATAAATTTGCCGAGCAGGGTTTCACTGCTGCCCTCGGTATACATGTCGGCGGTATCGATGAAGTTGCCGCCGGCCGCGAGGTAACGATCGAACATGGCGCGCGCAGTATCTTCCGCGGCGCCCCAGCCCCAGTCATTGCCGAAGGTCATGGTGCCAAGTGCGAGCGGACTGATACGCAGGCCGGAACGGCCGAGGGTGTAGTACTTCTGCAAAGACATGCTGAGCTCCTATCGAATATCGAATGTCATTCCCTTCCAGCCAGGCAAGCCCGGATAAAAGCAAGCCCGGATAAAAGGTTGTTGCCGATTACTGCGCGAGGTATCCGCCGTCCATCACCAGCCCGTGCCCGCTGAAGAAACTGGCTTTATCGGAGGCCAGGAACAACACCGCCTCGGCCACTTCTTCGCTGCTGCCGATACGCCCCGCCGCGGTACCTTTGGCAAAGCCGTATTTACTGTCGTCGTTGCCCCACAGGCGATCCTGTAGCGGCGTATCGATGATGCCGGGATTCACCGCGTTGATCCGGATGCCGTGCGGAAAATATTCCAGCGCCGCCGTCTTGGTCAGGCCCATCACGGCGTGTTTGCTGGCGATATACAGCGCGGCATTCGGAAAGCCGATGTAAGCACCCATCGATGAATTATTGATGATGGCGCCGCCACCGCTTTTCAGCATGGCGGCGATCTGATGCTTCATGCCCCAGAACACGCTGCGCACATTGGTGTTCATGACCTGATCGAAGTTGTCGTTGGTTTGCTCCAGCAAGGGGGCGATCTGTCCTTCCATGCCAGCGTTGTTGAAGGCGATATCCAGACGTCCATAGTTAGTGATCGCGGTGTCAACCAGCCGCTGCATGTCTTGTTCTTGCGTCACATCGGCCGCCACGAAGATAGCCGTGCCACCAGCGGCCCGGATCGAGGCGGCGATAGCCTCCCCCTCCGCTTGCCGGCGTGCCGCCAGCACCACCTTGGCGCCCTCGCGTGCAAACGCCCGCGCCGTGGCGGCGCCGATACCCGATGAAGCCCCCGTTACCACGACGACCTTATTGTTTAGCTGGAATCCCGAAACGGTCATAAGCCTTGCCCTCTATGAGTGGATGGGGCGTAGCTTGAGACTTGCCATTTCAAAGAAAAATACGGATCTTGTGCATGCTTTATTAAGAAATACTAATTAATGAGTGCCTGCCATGTCCGACGATTTCAGCCCCACGCTGCGTGCCTTTCGTTTGATTGCCCGCTACGGCAGCTTTACCCGGGCCGCCGCCGAGTTGGAGGTGACGGCTTCGGCATTGAGCCAAACCCTGCGCCAGCTCGAACAACGCGTCGGCGTGCGCCTGCTGCAACGAACCACGCGCAAAGTAGGTTTGACCGAAGCGGGCCAGATCTTCTTGCAACGGATCACCCCGGCCCTGGGCGAGATCGATGCGGCCATCGATGAGCTGCGCCAGCACGGCGGCCGCCCCACCGGCACGCTGCGCATCACCGTGCCGCAAGGCATTCTTGATTGGTTGATCACCCCGGCGCTTTCGGAATTCTTGCGCACCTGGCCGGAGCTGAAACTGGAAATCCATGCCGACAATCGCCTGGTCGACTTGGTCGCCGATGGCTTCGATGCCGGTATCCGCCTGGGCGAGCGATTGGCTCGCGACATGGTGGCCGTACCGCTGGGCGGCAAATTGCTTTCTATGGTGGTCGGCTCACCGGCGTATTTTGCCGAGCGTGGCCGACCGCAACATCCGCACGATTTACAGCAACACGCCTGCGTGCGCTTTCGCTATGCCAGCAGCGGGGTGATCTACCGCTGGGAATTTGCCCACCCTAGCGGACCATCCAAGGGCCAGTGGTTCGAGGTGGATGTCGATGGACCACTTACCACCAACGAACCTGGCATGGCATTACGCGCGGCACTCGACGGCGTGGCCTTGATGCATGCCACCGGGCCGATGGTGCACGACCTGATCGCCAGCGGCCAGCTGGAAACCGTACTGGATAGCTGGCTGCCGCCCTACGATGGTTTTTACCTGTATTACCCAAGCCGTTTTCAAGTGCCGCCGAAGCTGCGCGTGTTTGCCGATTTTCTGCGGCAACGACTGGCAAGCATGGGCAGATGAGCAAGCCCACAGATGCACCTATCGTCGGTTGAGGTGTACATGGCGGGCCCCAACACTTTGCCGCCCGGCTGATGTCGCTTGGTCTGTGGATGGTGTTTTTGTGAGGGGAGTTTGCTGGGGTTCGCTTTGCTCACCTCAACCGACGAGTGGGTCAAACCTCGTTCGCGCGCTGGATGGCATGCGTCACTCGATGGATCAAACGCGCAGCCACCCGTGCGGTGCTGTTATCCCGGTCAAACGGCGGCGACAACTCGGCGACATCCACCACGGCCACTTTGCCGGTGGCCGCTATCGCCGCCAGCAGCGGCTCGATGACTTCCATCGGCATGCCGCGTGCGCTGGGCGCGCTGACCCCGGGAGCCATCGCGGCAGGCAGCACGTCGAGACAGATGCTCAGGTAGATGACATCCACCGAATCCAGCCGCGACTGCATTTGCTCCAGCTGCTGCGACAAGCTGAGCAAGGTCAGCTCGTCGTCATGCCGGTAGTACACCGAGTGCGCGTCGGCGGTGTTGAACAGCTGGCGGGTATTGGCCGATGCACTGACCCCCAGGCAGAAATACTCCAGCGCCAATCCGTGCTGTGCCGCATGTTCGATCGCCTGCAGAAACGGCGTACCCGAACTGCCCTGCGCCTGCTTGCGCAAATCGAAGTGCGCGTCGAGGTTGATGATGGCTACGCGCGATGGATGACCCGCCTTTTGACCATGCAGCAGGTGCTGGGCCAAACCCTGATAGGTGGCGAAGGCAATTTCATGGCCGCCGCCCAAACCCACCGGAAGATGGCCAGCGTCGAGCAGCTGTGACATCTGCCCGGCATAACGCAGTTGCGCCCCCTCCAGATCACCATCAGTGCATGCCACGTTGCCCGCGTCGTAGAGCGGGGTTTCGTTCAAGACCGGTAAATTGGACAGCATCGAGCGCAATGCCACCGGCCCGGCTGCCGCTCCGACCCGTCCGCCATTCCGGCGAATGCCTTCGTCACAGGCGAAGCCGAGCATCGCCACGCCAGCCAATCCGTTGGCCGCAGCCGGCTGTACGACCTGATGCCAGCGACGGGCGTCGCCGGTGATGGATGGATCGATGCGCCCGCTCCAGCCGTCCATTACGCCACCACCCTAGCCAGCAGAAGGTCCGGGCCAATGCCGGGCGCAAAAGGATTACCAAGGGTATGGCGGATATGAGGCATGAGAGATTTCCTGCGGATTTCGCGCAGTGTAGCTGGCGGGATTTATCTCGACATCACCTGGCGTGCGGCATAATGCGGCATGGCCAAGAAGACGAACGAGCACACCCCCAAGCTGTTGGTGCGCCAGGCGACTCCCGCCGACGTGCCAGCCCTGGTCGAATTGACCGGCCGCGTCTACACCCCGGAATGGGGGCATTCGGCAGAAATGCTGCGCTCTCAGCAAACCCATTTCCGCGAGGGCCAGTTCGTCGTCGAATACGAGGGCCGGCTAGCCGGCTACTGCGCCACCTTCCGTATCGATGAAGCCACCGCGTTGGCACCGCATACCTGGATGCAGATCACCGGCGGCGGCATGGCCTCGCGGCATAAGCCCGATGGCAATTGGCTGTACGGCATGGAGGTGGTGGTTCATCCCGATTTTCGCGGCATGCGCATCGGCCAGCGGCTGTATCAGGCGCGCAAGCGCTTATGCACCGACCTCAAGCTGCGCGGCATCGTCTTTGGCGGGCGCATACCGGGACTGGCGAAAAACTTCTCGCGCTATGGCAGCGCCGAGGCCTATGTCCAGGCCGTGGTAGAGGGCAAGCGCCGCGATCAAACGCTGAGCTTTCAACTAAGCAATGAGTTCGAGTTGATCGGGCTGCTGCGCGGTTATGTGCAAGGAGACTATGAATCGCTCGGCTATGCCGCGCACCTGGTCTGGCGCAATCCGCGCTTGCTCAATCAACCGGATATTCCCTCGATCCCCTCGCCGCAGCGGTTGCCTGATTCGGTGCGGGTCGCTTCGGTGCAATACCTGCAACGGCGCATCAACTCGTTCGAGGAGTTCGCCACCCAGGTGGAATACTTCACCGATATCGCCGCCGACTACAGCGCTGACTTTGTGACTTTTCCCGAGTTGATTACGCTGCAGTTGCTGTCGATCGAGAACGAGGAGCTATCCCCGGTCGACTCGATTCGCATGCTTAGTCAGTACACGCCACAGGTCAAAGAACTCTTCAACCGGCTGGCCGTGCACTACAACATCAATATCATCGCCGGCTCGCACCCCACGGCGACGGAAGACGGCGAGATTCATAACGTCTGCTATGTGTGCTTGCGCGATGGTTCGATCCACGAGCGGGCCAAGATTCACCCGACGCCGAGCGAACGCACCACCTGGAATATCACCGGCGGCAACAGCGCCGCCACCGTGCAAACCGATTGTGGCCCGATCGGCGTGATGATTTGCTACGACTCGGAGTTTCCCGAAGTCGCCCGCCATCTCACCGATCAAGGGGCGTTGATTCTGTTCGTACCGTTCTGCACCGATGTGCGCGAGGGTTATTTGCGCGTGCGTTATTGCTCGCAGGCACGCGCCATCGAAAACCAGTGCTATGTCGTGCTTTCCGGCAATGTCGGTAATTTGCCGGGGGTGAACAATTTCGACATTCAATACGGACAAAGCTGCATCCTCACGCCTAGCGATTTTCCGTTTGCCCGTGACGGCATTGCCGCCGACTCCACTCCCAATATCGAAACCGTGCTGTTTGCCGACCTGCGCCTGGAAAACCTGGCACGCGCGCGCAACTCGGGTGCCGTGCAAAACCTGAAAGACCGTCGCTTTGATCTTTACGAAACCCGCTGGGCACGCAAGCCGGATAACAACGCAGGAGTGAAGTTGAACCACGTACCGAAGGTGACGGCAACGCCACCGCCTCCGGCACGCAGCAAGGATTACGGGAACGGATGCGTGGATCGGAGTGGCTGTCGCTGAGTCATTGGCGGCGACATATCTTGTTCTGGACCGGTGCCGTGCTGGTCGGTCTGGCAGCGGTGGGTTTCGCCCAGGCCGCCGACTATGTCTTTGGCCTGTTCTGCCGGGTCGTCGAACACAGCCGGTTCTGGCCGTTCTTGATCACCCCGATCACCTTCGCCCTGCTTGCCTGGCTGACCCAAGGTGCGCTCAAGCCGACGCGCGGCTCCGGTATTCCGCAGGCGATTGCCGCGCTGAAAGTCGAGGACGAAACCTTTCGCGGCAGCCTGCTTTCACTGCGCGTAGCCGCCGGCAAAATGGTGCTTACCCTGGCTGCGCTGCTAGGCGGCGCCTCGGTGGGCCGCGAAGGCCCCACCGTGCATGTCGGGGCCGGCCTGCTGTATACGCTAGGCCGTCGCTTTGGTTTTGCCGACCCAGCGGCGGCGGGCCGTTTTATTCTTGCCGGCTCGGCCGCCGGCCTCGCCGCGGCCTTCAATACCCCGCTGGCCGGGGTGATGTTTGCCATCGAAGAAATGAGCGGCACCTTTGAACACCGCATGAGCGGCTTGCTGCTCACCGCCGTGATCGTCGCTGGCGTGGTTTCCTTGGGCATCCTCGGCAACTACGCCTATTTCGGCCGGCTGGATATGGAGCTTGCCTTGGGCAAGGCCTGGTGGGCGGTGCTTGCCACCGGCCTGATCGGCGGCCTTGCCGGCGGCTTGTTTGCCCGGCTGATCCTGCCACACGATCGTGGGCTACGCGGCGTCATCGGCCGTTTGCGCGCGCGCCAGCCGGTCGTATTTGCCGCTGCCTGCGGCCTCGCGCTGGTCCTGCTTAGCCAGCTCACGCATACCGGTTTGTACGGCACCGGTTATGCGCAGGCGAAGATGATATTGGAAGGTCACAACGACACCATCAGCGCCTTCGGTGGGCTGAAATTTCTTGGCAATTTGGCGTCTTATTGGGCCGGCATTCCCGGCGGCATCTTTTCACCGGCCCTGGCGGTCGGCGCCGGGCTGGGTCAAAACATCAGCGCGCTGCTGCCGGGTACCAACCCCTCGGCCGTCGTGCTGCTGGCGATGGCCGCCTATTTGTCCGGCGTGACCCAGGCACCGTTGACCGCCACAGTGATTTCGATGGAATTGACCGCCAATCAGCAAATGGCACTGCCGATCATGGCGAGCTGCCTGCTGGCACGAGCGATATCGTCCCTGCTTTGCCGCAAACCGGTATACCGCGCGCTCGCCGACAAGCTGATCGAAAACTATACCCACGAGCTGGCGCGCCGCGCCGCGGACACCGAGAGTGCCCCGGCAAGCGTCACGCCCACCGTGGAAGATCTGGCCACCCCGGTGTCGGAGCATGACGCGCCGCCCGACGCATCCCCTCACGACAGCAGCGAGCACCAACCCACATGACGGCCTCCCTCATGACCGCTACTTCAGCACGCTGGGACCACCTGCTGCTGGATGCCACGCTGGCGACCTTCGCCAACGAGCAACCCTACGGCTTGCTCAGCGACGGCGCGATCGCCTTGCATGACGGACAGATCGCCTGGATCGGTCGCCGCGATGAACTGCCCGCGGATACCTCATCACTGGCTCGTCATGTGGAGCATCTCGGCGGCGCCCTGATAACCCCGGGGTTGATCGATTGCCACACCCACCTGGTCTTCGGTGGCGACCGTGCGCACGAATTCGACCTGCGCCTCAACGGCGCCAGCTACGAAGAGATCGCCCGTGCCGGTGGTGGCATCGTGTCCACCGTCAATGCGACCCGCGCGGCCGACGAAGAGGCTCTCTTCGAGCAATCGCTGCCGCGTGCCCGCGCCCTGCTGTCCGATGGCGTCACCACCATCGAGATCAAGTCGGGTTATGGCCTTAACCTGGAGAGCGAGCGCCGCATGCTGCGGGTGGCGCGGCGTATCGGCGTCGCCTTGAACATCACCGTGCGGACCACGTTTCTCGGCCTGCATGCATTACCGCCCGAATACAAAGAGCGCCGCGCCGACTATGTAACCCTGGTTTGTGACGAGATCCTGCCTACGCTCGCCGCCGAGGGTTTGGTCGACGCCGTCGACGCCTTTTGCGAAAACATCGGCTTCAGCCGCGAAGAAACCCGGCGTGTGTTCGAGCGCGCCACGGCGCTCGGCCTGCCGGTAAAACTGCATGCCGAGCAATTATCCGACCTGGATGGCGCCGCGCTGGTCGCCGAATATCACGGCCTGTCAGCGGATCATCTGGAGTACCTGAGCGAGTCCGGTGCGCAGGCAATGGCCGCCGCCGGCACGGTCGCCGTACTACTGCCGGGTGCGTTCTATGCGTTGCGGGAAACCAAATTGCCGCCGATCGAACTGTTGCGCAAACACGGCGTCGCCACGGCGCTCGCCACCGACTGTAACCCCGGCACCTCGCCGCTGCTGTCATTGCGCATGGCAATGGGCATGGCCTGCACGCTGTTTCGCCTGACCCCGGAAGAAGCGCTGCGCGGCGCCACCGTGCATGCGGCCAAGGCGCTGGGCTTGAACGATCGCGGCACGCTGGAAGTCGGCAAGCGTGCAGACCTGGCAATCTGGCACGTCCGTCATCCTGCGCAATTGTGCTATTGGATCGGTGGGTCGCTGTGTCGACAGACCTTGCTGGCAGCGCGAACGGGTTCGCTCCATGGCGGCAAAACCTGCGTCTAGCGGGCCGCCCGAAAAGCCTTAAGCCACAAAAAACCCCGCCAGGCGGGGTTTTTTGTCATACCGGAGAAAATCAGCGATTAAGCGGACTTTTTCTTCGGCGCGACTTTCTTGGCTGCGGCAGGCTTGGTCACCGTTTCCTTGGCGCCAACGACAGCAGGCTGTGCACCATGCACACGGCTGTTGCCATAGCTGCCACGGTAAGTCTTGCCGCGACGGGTCTTGCGATCGCCCTTGCCCATGGGAGAACTCCTTAATATTCGTGAGATGAACGGCCGATCATCGTAGCAGCGCCGGCCTAAAGCGCAAAGCGGGAGCCTAAGAATCCGGCTTAATGACGATGCCCGGCGCAGCCATTGGCCGGGTCAGGGCAAACGCCCGGGTCGATCTGTACCGTGACGTGCTGGATCCCAAAGCGGTCGTTCAACAGCTGCTGGATGGCCTGCAAGGCCTGCGCGCTGTCACCGTGCTCATGCAATTCAGCGTGCAAGGTGGCCATGCGCGAACCCGACGCCAACTGCCAGACATGCAGATGATGGACGTCGCGGATCGAGGCATCGGCGCTGCGCAACGCCTTGGTGACCTCGGCGGTATCCATGCCTTCGGGCACACCTTCCAACAAGATGTGCGCCGAGCGCCGCAGCAATCGCCATGCGCTGTTCAGTATCAACAACGAGACCAGCAACGAAAGCACCGGATCGGCCCATAGCCAACCCATCCAGCGCACCGCCAGCGCGGCCAGCACGGCAGCCACTGAGCCCAACAGATCACCCAGCACATGCAAGGTGGCGCCGGCTACATTGACGTCATCGTGCGCGTGGCCGTGCAAGATTCGCAGTACCAGCAGATTCACCAGCAAGCCGATCAGCGCAACCACGAACATCACGCCCGACAAAATCGGGCTGGGATTGAACAAGCGATCGATGGCCTCGTAGGCAATGAAGCCGACCAGGGCGAACTGCGTCAGCGCATTGACGAAACCC
>NZ_JAPDPE010000061.1 GCF_026283955.1 Dyella silvatica
GCCGAGTTGGTGTGGAAATACTTGATGCCCGCGCCGTTGTTGATGTTGTTGACGGTGTTGGTCACGTTGGTGACGTTCTGGTTGGTCGCGTACAACTGCGAACCATTCACCGCATCGGTGCTGGCCGTACTCAACGTGCCCGCCGTCAGATTGGTGATCTTCACCCCGCCCGCCGGCGCACCGGTGCCGCCCGTGGCGCCGAGCGTGATGGTGTTGCCGCCGGCCGCGTCGTATTTCACCGCAATCGCCGCCGTGTTTACCGCATCGGTATTCAACGCGGAAAGCGCCGCGCCGACATTAGCGTTGACCGTGCTGCCGGTGTTGGCACCGGTCGCACTGATCGCGTTGGTGGTGTAGGAAGGCGCGGTGAATGCACCTGTCGTCGGATCCATCGCCGCACCGCCGCCGAGCGCGCTCACCGTATTCTGGCCGACTTGATTGAGCTGGCTGACGTTGACGGCATCGGTCGCCTGGCTGCCTGCGGCGACACCGGTGATCTGGCGGCCGGTGCCATTGTTGGCGATATTCAACTCACCGCCCGAATTGCTGCTGCCCACGGCATAGCCGGCATAGCCCGTCTGCGCACCGCGAGAGGCCGCCGAAAAACTGCCCAGCGCAACGCTATCCGCTTTGCTGGCATTGGCTTGACGGCCTATCGCGATGCCTTGCGCCGCCGAAGACGCCGAGTTGTCACCGAAGGCCAGGCCGTAACCACCCGCCGCCGTGGTGCTCGCTGCCGAACCAAACGCGATCGAGGACGTACCGACGGCCGAGGTGCCATTGCCGATGCCGATGGCATCGGTGCCCGACACGGTCGACTTGGAAGCGAACGATCCGACGTTGCTGACCGAGATCGCACCGATGCCGCTGGCATTGGCGATGGAGCCGATCGCCACCGAGCCACCATTGGCACCGCTCGATTGCGCACCGTTGCCGATAGCGACGCTATTGTTGGTGCTGGAGCTGGCATTGGCGCCGACCGCGATGCTGTTGCTGCCACTGGCCGTGGCGCTGGCACCCTGCGCGATCGAGCTGCCGCCGGTCGCCGTGGCGCCATTACCCAGGGCGATATCGTTCGCCGTGGTTGGCGTCCCGCTGACACCAGCGACGGCATTGAGACCTTGGGCAATCGCGTTGTTGCCATAGGCCTTGGCGACCGGACCGACGGCGACGCTGTCGGTGCCGACGGCGCTGCTGTCGGCCTTGGTCGAGCTGGCGTGGAAATACTTGATGCCTGCACCGTTCGTGATGTTGTTGACGGTGCTGGTCACGTTGGTGACGTTCTGATTGGTCGCGTACAACTGCGAACCATTCACGGCATCCGTGCTTGCGGCACTCAACGTGCCCGCCGTCAGGTTGGTGATCTTCACCCCACCCGCCGGCGCACCGGCACCGCCGGTCGCACCGAGCGTGATGGTGTTGCCGCCAGCTGCGTCATATTTGACGGCGATATTGGCGGTGTTGTTGACGTTGTTATTGAGCGCCGTCAGCGCGCCACCGACCGTGGTCTGTGCGGTCGGGGCACTGACGGCACCGGTGGCGCTGACGCCGTTGATCGGCTGGCTGAAACCGGTGATGTTGCCGGTGGTCGCGCTGTAGCTGGCGCCGCCGCCCAGCGTGCTTGCCGTCGACGTGCCCAGATTGTTGACGCCGGTCGCTACCGAGTTCAATTGCGAACCGTTGATGGCATCGGTGCTGGTCGCCGAGATCACGCCGGCCGCCACGTTCTGGATCTGCCGCTCGTTACCCGCCGAACCGACCGACACCACACCATTGGCGGCACTCGCTGGACCCGCCGCCGTGCTGCCGTATAAGCCGGTGGTTCCGGTGTGTGGCGCAGCCGTAACGCTGCCGGCGCCTAGCGCCACACTGTTCGCGTTGCTGGCCGTGGCACCGGCGCCCTGGGCAATGGAATTGCCACCGGTCGCCTTAGCACCATTACCCAGAGCGATATCGTTAGCCGTGGTTGGCGTGCCGCTCACACCAGCGACAGCATTCAAGCCTTGAGCAATCGAGTTGTTGCCGTAGGCGTTCGCGGTCGTTCCCAGCGCCATGGCGCTAGTGGCCGAAGCCTTGGCACCCGCTCCGAGGGCCATGCCGGCGTCGATCACCGTGGTCGCGTTGTCGACCGTCGCGCCGACACCTACTGCGATACCACGCGTGGTGTTGTTAGAGGTGTTGGACAAGGCACCGATAGCCACGCCGCTGTTCTGTTGGGTAAAGCCGTTTTGATCGGCGTTTGCCCCGGTACCAAGCGCAAAGCTCTGGCCATAGCTGGTGGCACCGGTACCGATCGCGATGGAGTTGATATCCGCTGCCCCACCCGTAGCCTTGGCACCATTGCCGATGGCAATCGACGAGACGCCGGTGGTTCCGGCATTGGTACCGAGCGCAATGCTATTTCCCGAGGTGGCAACGGCGGTATCGCCGAAAGCCAATGAACCGGCTGCATTAGCCTGACTCGCATTGCCCATGGCCACCGAACCCTGGCCCGTGCTGCTATTGGTATTGCCCAGCGCCACCGCGCCTTGGCCATTGGCGGTGTTGTTGTTGCCCATCGCCAGAGCACCCGTGCCTGTCGCGACATTGGGGTCGCCAATGGCCACAGCACCGTTACCCGTCGCCGTATTGCCGACACCGATCGATACCGCTTTGCCGCCAGTCGCTGTCGCCGTCTGGCCAATCGCCACGGCACCGGCAGAGTTCGCAATGGCGCCCGTGCCTTGTGCAATCGAATTGCCGCCGGTTGCCTGAGCGCCATTGCCGAGGGCGATATCGCTGGCCGTTGCGGGGGTACCGTTCGCGCCGGCTACGGAATTCACGCCAAAGGCGATCGAGCTGTTGCCGTAAGCGCTCGCTTTATATGCGCCGGCCAGCGAGGAATCACCAGTCGCCAAGGAATCGATGCCATAAGCCGAGGCGCGCGTACCGGCTGATGCACCAAAACCTGTCGCGGTGCCACCAGCGCCGGTCACGCTAGCGAAAGCGCCCCAGATCGTCGCGGCCAGATTGTTGTTGGCGTTGGCCGAGCAGCCACCCGCCATGGTGTAGTTGCCGCTGCCGTCTTTCGCCTCGGTCGCGGCCGCGCGGGCAATCCCATCGAGGCCTGCCATGGTCGCGGCCGAGCTGGCCCCCGTGCTACAGCTAGTGAAGTTACCCGAGGAGTTCCAGGCGACGGTATTGGCCATGCCCACCGATGGAACGAGGATTCCCATAGCCATCAAGGCGATGGCATAAGCCAAGGCGGTCAGTTTCGGAAAGGCACGTGACGATGCTGCACTGTCGGTGCTATCGATCGGATTGCTGGCAAGCTCTGAGGCCACCACTACTTGCCCTAGCGCCTGATTCCACACCTTGCTGAAGATCTTGTTCATGGTCGTTGCCTCTCATCACCTGGACATGGAGCAGGGGATGGAGGGAACGTCAGGCACACACCTACCCGCTCGCCCCCGCGAGGGGGCGTCTGGCTTTGCTTCAGCGATGCATCCAGTGCTGTGGCTATTCGCCACACGCTTCAAGGTAGGTGATACCTGCTTCGGTCTCTATGCCCCGTGCTTTACATTCAAATCCCCAACAGGCGACAGCTCAGGGGGAGGCGTCGCCTGCCGTTGGCGTCATTTCGCCAACACACCCCACTCCCTTGGTGTGTGGAAAACTTTTACGTGTGCCATCTCAATCACTCGCTAAAGTTCGAATAAATGAGACTTACATCACGTTATTGTTGGGCGGATTATGTTCGCGCCTTGAATAAGGCCATATCAGACAATTCCTATTTTCGAAACGCACGTTCTTTCGAAATGGAATAACTAAGGCGGGGCACCGACCACTTGACGTTGGCAGGGGGTTTCGCCCCAAGTGAAATGTGGAGGCAGGGTCACTTCACCTGGCCTGAGAGGACCAAGGGAGAAGCGATGAGGAAGTCGCGGTTTAGAGAATGCAGATCGCCTACGCCTTGCGCTTAGCCGAGGGAGGCAGGTGGGCTGATCACTGACGGGTGCCGGCAACCAGCCATCAGCGAAACGACGCTCTACGCGTGGAAGAAGTAAGCGAACCTGGGCGTCAGCAACTGCGCCAGTTGCAGCAGGAGCGCGCGCGGCTCAAGCCACTGGTCGCGTATGTGACGCTGAGTAAGCGGATCCTTTCTCAGGTCATGAGCTGATTTACACGCATCCAAGCATCAGAGATATCCGACTAGACGTCGCCGGTTTTTTGAAGCCGGGTTTTTTGAAGTATTTAAATGGAGTCAGGCCATCGCCGCGTTCGTGGAACATCTTGCGGTCACCAACGAGACTGGCCGACGAGTGCTGCTGCACGAAAGGCATTTGCACCAGCGTGATATACGGCATACCGTCAGTGGCATCGCACCTATGCAAAGTTTAGCCATACCGCTTCATTCCATTTCTGGCGCCAGCTAATCCCGATGATTCGTTGCCTTGCCGTCGTAGCCTTTTTCATTTGTATGGTTGGGGCTTCGCATTCTGAGCCTCAAATCCAACGTCACGATTTTTTCGTAGATGGTGACACCGGGGTCAGGCTATTCGTACGGGAGTTGGTGATACCGACAGGCGTCGGCAGCTCGGCCGGAGGGCCGATTCTGCTATTGCACGGGGCTCGCGTCCCCGGCCTGGCCTCCTTCGACCTACCTGTCCCAGGAGGCTCGTTTGCCGCGGATCTTGCCCAGCTCGGCTTCGACGTTTACGTGATGGACGTGCGTGGATTTGGCCGCTCGACCAGGCCCAAGGAAATGGACGAGCCGCCGGGCCTGCATGCGCCATTGGTACGCTCCAGCCTGGCAGCTCACGACATTTCAGCCGTGGTCGATGCCATCCGCAAGCGCCGCGGCGTCGCTCGTGTCGCTCTTTTGGGTTGGGCGACAGGCGGGCAATGGGCGGGCTACTACGCCAGTCTTTATCCGGAGAAAGTCAGCACCTTGATACTGTTGAATAGCCTCTATCGGGGCAATTCAGCACAGGCTCTCATGGGTCGCGGCACCGATTCGGAAGATCCGGCGCATCCCGGCCATTTCAACCAGGCGAGCTGCGGCGCGTACCGCTTGAATGATGCCGCTTCGCTGCTTCGGCCCTGGGACCACAGCATTCCCATGCAGGACAAGAGTGAGTGGCGTGATCCAGCCGTAGCCAAGGCTTATGTCGATGCCGCACTGGCCAGCGATCCCACGGCACAAGCGCGCAATCCTCCAGGTTTCCGTTCACCCTGTGGCGCCATGGAGGACAGCTTCTACCTTGCTACGGGAAGGCAACTGTGGGATGCATCCCTGATCACCGCGCCTACGCTAATTCTGGCATCCGAAAGAGATTTCTGGTCGCGTGCGGAAGACCGGGAGAACCTTGCGGCTGACCTGGTACACGCTCGAAGAGTGCAAGTCATCGTGATTCCCGGCGCAACACACTTCGTTCACCTTGATCGACCAGACCGAGGTAGGGCGCTGCTTCTGAATTCGATCAAGACCTTCATGGCAAGGTAGCAGGCGCTGGACAAGCAACTGCTCACGGCGCGCCTAAAACAGCGCGCCGGTGCGCTCAAACTCAGCACGGTCACGCATCGGATCGTGGCGCCCTCATTCGTGCATCGGTATAGAAAGCAATCTAATCCGTACCAACAACCGGCGGTGCACCACCTGCTGGCCCGCCCCTGCCGTATGGCGGTGAAATGTAGCGGGCGACCGACCAAGAAATCCTACGCGGCGCGATGTGCTCTTGGCCGAGATGGACAACGTAGTGTTCCCTTGGAGCATTGTCATGCCTTCGAAGTCATCACCTTCTGGACGATCTTCCAGGTTTCATCAACCTTCAAGCATGACAGCACGTCCGTGAAGACCCGCGGTGGGACCTGGAACTTCACCTTCAGGACCGCGAGTTCCTTTCCAACGTCTATCGACAGGATCTGATCATCGCGCTCGAAGCCCTGTTGCTTCGGAGCTTTCATGTTGCGTACGGCTATTAGCCACGTCGCAATCGGCGTCACGCTCACGTTGCCGTCTTCGCCGATCTTTGTCACGGAACTCGATGGATCAAACAGGGACGCAAATTTCTCGGCATCCATTTCATAAGCGGCATCGAAATAGGTCTGAGCGATCAATCGCAAAGCGGGAACATCGGAATTCATAGCTGCCCTCGAAAGTTGGTTGCGCTGAGCCGCTTCATGCGGCCCGGCAGTTTTCCGTGCCAAGCATGTGCATCGGCCAAACGTCTTGGCGTTACGTTGCTGAGCAAGCTTAGGGCGGCTCCACTTATGAGGCTAGATCTGTTGCTATGAAAGGTGTCATGAGTGATATTCATAAATCATGAAAAACGAACTGAACGAACTTGCTACTTTCGCCATGGTTGCCCGGGAACGCAGCTTTACTCGCGCTGCGGCAAAACTAGGTGTCTCGCAGTCTGCGTTGAGCCACACGATTCGCGGGCTCGAAGAGCGGCTCGAACTGCATCTTCTCGCTCGAACAACGAAGAGCGTCGCGCCAACCGCCGCAGGAGCCGCTCTCTTGCAAGATCTGTCTCCGGCACTTGAGCAGATAGCTCAGGCCCTGGACAGAGCGCGAAGCATCCGCCGCCGCCCTGCGGGCCGCCTTCGAATTGTGATGTCACGCTCGGCCGCGGTAATGGTGTTGCTGCCACGGCTCACGACATTCGCCGAGACCTATCCTGACATCGTT
Source organism: Dyella silvatica (assembly GCF_026283955.1). Lineage (GTDB taxonomy): Bacteria > Pseudomonadota > Gammaproteobacteria > Xanthomonadales > Rhodanobacteraceae > Dyella_C > Dyella_C silvatica. The sequence goes on from NZ_JAPDPE010000061.1 coordinate 6,674, forward strand.
CTCGACGTTGTCACCGTGACGGGACCGGTGGACCTCGTTGCGGGCGAGTTCGACGCCGGCATTCAGCTCGGCGAGTACGTCCAGAAGGACATGATCGCAGTGCGCGTCACGCCAGAGTTGCGACTGGCTGTAGTCGGATCGCCGGGCTATTTCTCGTCACGAAGCATTCCGCAGAAGCCGACGGACCTCAGTGATCATCGATGCATAACCCTACGCCTTCCAAGCGGCCCATATCGATGGGAGTTCGAGCGCGGACGCAAGTCAGTCACGATCGGCGTGAACGGCCCACTCATCATCGACGACACGCAGTTGGTGATTCAGGCCGTGCTCGCTGGGGCGGGCCTCGGCCTGGTCTATGAAGAACAGGTCACAGAGCACATCGCTGAGCGCCGGCTTATCCGCGCCCTGGAGGATTGGACACCGCCGATTCCCGGCTTCTTTATGTATTACCCCAGTCGCCGGCATCAGCCCGCTGCACTGTCTGCGCTAGTGAACGCGCTGCGACTCTCGTGACAAGCGCTGGAGGGAGGTCAGGGATGTCCACTTCCGCCCTCTATCGCAGACATTTATCCAGCGCCGACAATGCCGACGAAGTGAGCAGTCGAACCTATCGGTCGTGATCAGCGCGCAGCATCTTGATCGGTATTGGCTCACGGACCGGAATCGGCCAGAAGCGGTCCTCGCGTGACTGGGGCTGCAACGAGTGACCGCGTCCTACTGCCGCTACCAGGCCTTCGCTGCCTCAGTGAGAAGCTGATGACTGATACGAACTCGCTCAACAGCGATGCTGCCCTTGCTGCGCGCAACGTAGATGGACACCTGAGATCTGGCTTTTATGTTCTGGCTGATCAACTGCCCCGTTTGCAGCATGTCAGTGCAAAGGCATTCGGGGACGACTGCTAAGCCGGTTCCTGCGGCGGCGGCATCCATCGCCGCTTGGTAGTCCGGGACGATCGCCGAGGGGAGCTCGGGAATCGATCCGAAAGCGGCGCGCCAGAAGCTGGCAAGCACGGGCAGCGGGCCTTGAATATCGATCAGCGGCAATCCCTTGGGCGCGGCCGACTTGGGAAGGCGCTCGCGCCAGCGTGGCGCGCACACCAAGATCAGCGAGGCCTCGTACAGCAGGTCGTAGTCGATGGCCCGGTGCGGACTGCGCGCCGGCGTCACAGCAAGATCCAACTCCTGCTCGGCCAAGGCTTTCACCAGCGCGGGTGGTGGTGCCGATCGCAAGTCGAGACGGACACCGTATTGCGACAAGGGCGCAAGTCCTGAGAGCAGCAGCCTGGTGAAGCCGCGAGTCGATCCCACATGAATGACGCCTGCCAGCCCTTCGCTCTTCCCGCCCGAGATGCCCACGACAGCTTCCAGCGCATCCAGATGCACTCCCACTTGGCGCTCCAGTTCGTGGGCGGCAGGCGTCGACGCCAATCCGCGGGGTAAGCGCTCAAACAGCTTGCAGCCCAGGCGACCCTCGAGAACCTTGAGATGTCGCGATACCGCGGGCTGAGTCAGATGAAGTGCGTCTGCAGCTCTCGAGATCGAGTTGTGCCGGTAGACGCTGAGAAAGCTTCGAAGGTAGAGCAGATGAGACATACAAATATTTATGGGAGAGTAATCAATAAATGATTTGTTTTGAGTCTATGTCGGTCTCAAAGTCTGGGCAAGACATCCAATCAGGTGCCGCCATGCCTTTACCGCCATCTACGATTCCTATGTTTTCCGATCTTCGAGGCAAGGTCGCCATCGTGACCGGCGGTTCGCGCGGAATCGGAGCGGAAACTTGCCTCGCACTCGCGAGGAACGGAGTCAAGGTCGCGATCAATGGCCGTGACGAAGCGGCCATTCAGGCGACCGTGCTAGCCATCCGTGCGATCCACGGCGAAGCCATGGCCGCGCCTGCGGATTGCGCTCAGCTGTCTTCGGTCGAAGCGATGCGGGACCGCGTCAATGCGGAGCTTGGCGCGCCTGACTTTGTCGTAGCGTTTGCCGGGGGTGGCACCGGACGACCGATGCCGTTCGAGCAGATCACCGAGGAGGACTGGCGCTCGAGCATTGACAACAACCTGACATCTACATTCTTCACCCTCAAATGCTTTCTGCCCGCCATGATCGCGCGTGGCTCTGGATGCATCGTAAACATGGCATCGACTGGCGGCAGGGTGGCGGCAGGAGCCCCCGCTGCCTACGGCGCGGCCAAGGCTGGCGTGATCATGCTTACCCGTCATTTGGCCCAGGAGGTAGGTAAGTGGGGAATCCGGGTTAACTGTGTTTCACCGTCGGCGATTCTGACGGAACGAACCCGGAAGTCGATCTCGGACGAACAAGAACAACAAATGCGCGCCGCTTTCCCACTGGATCGATTGGGGCATCCACAGGATGTCGCAGCCGCGACCCTATTTCTGTTGTCCTCAGCCTCCTCCTGGATCACGGGTGCAACCTTGGATGTGACCGGCGGCCGTGTCATGTCATGAAGGCGTTCCGAAACCGTTCTATCCGGTGCTTCCACGCAGTTGCATCGCACTGGATTTCACAGCGAATAATCGGTCAACGGCTGTAGTGCACTCCGATAGCGTCGTGACGTGAGAGCTACGATTGCTGCAGCCACCAGCGTAAGGCACCCAAACGCGATGAAGCCGCGCTCGTCGCGCTGTGGAGAGCGATCGACCAAGGCGAACAAGTTCAACGTGAGGTTGGCGGTGGTATGGAAAAGCAACGTAACGAGGATGCTTTTCCCAGTGCCTTCATATGCCCACACAAAGAGTACGCGTGCTCCGATGGTGAACATCAAGAATGCGAAGAACGGCATAAACGACTGCGATCCCCCGACGATGAAAAACAAGGGGAGATGCCAGAACCCCCAAATCACTCCGAGGATGACAGCGGCGGATAGCAACTTGCGCCGCTGTTGCAGTCGCTCGATGGCATAAGCCCAGCCGAACTCCTCGTTCACTGAGCCGCCGACAAGAAAAAGCACCAGGAACAAAAGCGGTATTTGCGCAAACGACATGGCCAGCGCAAGCGTGGGCCCACCCAATCGTGCATACACGAACGCCGCACACAAACCGATCAGCGGCACCAGGAACAGTGCCGCAAGGAGATAAATCCATCCAATGTGATACCGCAAGCTACGTTTCGCAAAATCGCGCATGGCTGGCCAGCCACCGTCGCGATACAGCGACACATAAGCGGCGATGAATGGCCCAAACGAGCCCAGAACAACTAAGCCGATCTGCACGGCACCTGGCATCGACAAAACGCCTCTCGAAGCGAGCAGCGGCACCATCCAGACAACCCACGAAATGCTGAAAGCCAGCACGAAGTAAAACACTGGCGACGTCCTGAATACCTGTCGATCGTTTACAGCGCTCATATGCTGCCTTCTTCATGATCAGTGGATGGCGCTGGAAGCGAGCAGCGCACGGGCTCGTCTTTACGATGTGCGGTGCACTGCCCACCTCCAGCATCATGGCGATACCGGAGATGGAGAGTAACGGCTGCGCGAAGCGAGCTATGCGCAGGCAGTGCTCACGCCCCTGCCTCGGCGATAAAAGCCTGCATGTCGGCGAGCAGCCGAGTGCGCTGGGTGTGGTAAATGCCATGCGGCGTGTTCGCGTATTCCACCAGTCGCGCTCCAGGCACCAGCGCTACGGTCGCCTGGCCATGGGCTAAGGGCTCGCTCACATCACGATCCCCATGCAGCACGAGCAAAGGTGTGTCGAACGTGCGCAGGTCATCGCGCAGATCACTACCAATACGGGTGAGAAAGCAGGCGACGAGCGCATGCAGCGATGTTGCCAGCATGGTGTCGATGGTCCGGCGAATCGTGCCGCCTGTTGTACCGGTTTCGGCAGGCAGGAAGAAGCCGTCCGCCCCTTGTTCGAGCCAGTTCGGAAAATCTCCGGTGATCTGATCAAGCACCGGGGCAACCATGGCCGGCGTGAGCTCGCGACCGTTGGCGTCAATCTGGTGCGGCGCCACAGGAGCCACGTAGATAACCCGTGCAATCCGCTCGCTGCCATGACGCGCCAGCAGGCGGCTGCACTCGCCGGTACCCATCGAGTGACCGACCAGGATGACATCGCGCAAATCCAGTCGCTCGATCAACTCGGCCAGATCGTCGGCCAGGCGGTCATAGTCATAGCCTGAGCCTGGCTGATCCGAACGACCGTGGCCGCGCCGGTCCATCGCGATAGTGCGCATGCCCAAGGCGTTGAAATGCAGCATGTGCGGGGCCCACATCTGCGAATCCATGCCCCAGGAATGAACCCATAGCATCGGCTGGCCGCGCCCCCAATCCTGGTAGAACAAGTTGACGCCGTCACTGCTTTGAAAGGTAGACATGGTGAAACTCCGTAGAAAAGCAGACGACCGGAGTCGCCCGCGGGTGGGATTAGGCGGCCTGGGGCACGTTGTCGAGGAAACCGAAGACTTGGCGGATGCGCCCCTGGTCCAACGCGGCGACATCGAAGCCGATCGCAAGGGGCTCGCTGCCATTCGGTGCGTCTAAATACCAATGAAATCGCACCATGTCGTGATGCGTATCCACTGGGCCACCGAGGCGAAACATGTGATGGGGGAACATGGCCTGCACGGCGACAATCGTGGCGTCAATGGCTTCCCAGCCTTTCGCCTGGATCATCGGGTCGGTGTAGACGGCATGCTCGGTATAAAGCCCCTCAATGAGCACGCGTCGGCGCAGCGGGTCAGTCTCGTTCCAGCTCTGGATATAGCGATCGACGATGCTGTGGGCCTGATTCATAGCGATGTTCTTCGGTGGTCGTTGTGTGCCACCAGATTGCCGCTACGTCGTCCCAGAATCGATTACCTTGCAGGTAATGGGTTGATAGGGTCGAAAACGAAACTAGTCTTAGGTGTCGTAAGACGCTGCGGAGCCACGCTGCCACGAATCGCTTACTGAGCCTCTCCGCGCTGGCCAACCTTCAGGGGGTCGGCCAACTCTCGATACTGCTGTCTTGCTGATAGGTGCAACCTATGCAGACTAGAAGACAATCCTCGGTCCGATTCGAGCTGCCGCATAAAAACAGGTATGCGCCGGATCGGTCATGTACAGAATAAAACCCACATGCGAGCCGTTGTCGTAATACTTGCACCGAAACAGAGTAGCCGAGCGATTCAACTGCGCCGAGTGCAACGCGCTTACCTATGCATCGAATGAACTAGATAGCTTCTTCGACGGCATCCGCAGGCATAAGAGCTACGGGGTTGCGCGCCGTCATCCAACGCCGATATCGACGTGCATGTTTCTGGGTACCGAGTTGGTCCCACAAGAATGCCCACAACGGCGAAATATCTGGCTTCGATTGACGGCCGCGACCGAGCCGATGCATCTGGAATCTCACCACGGCCATATAGGCCAATGAGGCTAGTGCCTTGTTCTTCCATCGAATGGGCGCCACCTGCGGATCGCGATCCTTCCCTTCACGCCATTCGCGCGGCAACTGAGGAGCGATCGCCAAAGCCGTGGCGATACCGACCATATTTATGCCGCTGTCGAGAATCTGTTCGGCTACTGCAAGGCGACGGATACCTCCAGTCACCATGACCGGCATTCTCGCCGACGCAGCTATTTCACTGGCGAACTCCAGGAAATACGCTTCGCGCGCCAAGGTACGGCCATCGCGTGCCGTTCCTTGCATGGCCGGGGCTTCGTAGCTTCCGCCTGAAAGTTCCACCAGATCAACGGGTAGTCCGTTAAGCATTTCCACCACTCGGCGAGCATCGCTCACATCGAAACCGCCGCGCTGGAAATCTGCTGAATTGAGTTTTACAGCCACACTGAAATCTGGCGCGACCACGGCGCGAACAGCGCGAACCACTTCCAAAAGTAAGCGTGCGCGATTTTCCAGCGTGCCGCCCCAGCGATCCACGCGCTTGTTACTGAGCGGTGAAAGAAACTGGCTCAACAGATAGCCATGCGCCGCATGTATCTCCACACCCGTGAAGCCCGCCTGCTCGGCCAATCCTGATGTGCGCGCGAAACGTTGAATGACTTCGGCAATGTCATCTTCACTCATCGCTTTGGGGGTAGCGAACATCTTCGACAACTTGCCTAGCTCAAGCGGTATGGCTGATGGAGCCAACGCCTGTTGACCGAGATTAGCTGGGGTCTGCCGCCCTGGATGACTGATCTGCATCCAGAACTGTGCCCCGCCCGAACGGCCAGCACGTGCCCACTCGCGAAATTTCTGCAGCGATTTCTCATTTTCGAGCGCAACGCCGCCAGGGCCAGTCATCGCGCCGCTATCCACCATGACATTGCCTGTCAGTAACAGCCCGGCACCACCTTCAGCCCAGGCCCGATACAGCTGCACCAACTCACGCGTAGGCGCCTGTTCGACACCGGCCAAACCTTCTTCCATGGCTGCCTTTGCGAGGCGATTGGGGATAGTCGAGCCATTGGGTAGGGTTAGCGATTGGAAAGGGGACATGAGGTTTCTCCTAGACATGGAGGCAAGCCTAAGCTTAAAGTTAACTTTAATGTCAAGAGCTACTTCGGAGCATTCCCATGAAGATCGGAGAACTTGCCAAACGCAGTGGGCTCGCCACTTCGCGTATCCGTTTTTACGAATCCAGCGGCCTGATCGGCACCGTCCAGCGACAGGCCAACGGCTACCGCGAATACTCACAGCAGGCCTTGCAGACCCTGGAGATCATCACTTGTGCGCAGCAGGCCGGCTTCAGCCTGGAAGAGATTCGCCAACTACTACCCGACCCAACTCAGGCGTGGCCCTCGCATGACGAACTACTCCTGGGACTCAAGAAAAAAGTGGCCGAGATCGAAGCGCTTCAGCAGCGCCTGGAACAAAACAAAAAACACCTATTGATGATCATCGACAGCGTTGAGAACACTCCGCAAGGGCTTGCATGTTCAGACAACGCCGAGCGGCTAATGACGAAAATGCGCAACAACCAATGAGTCACTAGTCGTCGCTGAGTGGCCATGAAGTCACTACGTCACACTGACCTGATACCAGATTTCCGAGCCAAACTGATCTAAGTAGAGTCCGTCATAACAAAGAAGACAGACCTGAAAAGCGTTATACCGACGAACAGATCATCGGCTTTTTGAAGCAGGCATCGGCCGGCTCCCCGTTCAAGGCGTTGCTCAGGCCGTACCGAAATGCTGCTCAGCCACGTCCGGGCACGATAGGGTCGGCAATACCATCGATCACGGCGTGTGTGCCGGAGGGCGGCAGCCTGATGTCAAACTGTTGTCGATAGGCCTGAACACAAGCCAGCCTCAGATTGTCATTTGCTGCCGACGTCATCCATGCCGGTGGCCACGCGGCGATGGCTTGGCAACGATCCTTCAACACTGAGGGCTCTGGTTGGCGATCCCGCGTCCCGCGATAGCGCAGTAACATGAGATCGGCTTGGATGTTTTTGGCTAGATAATCGAAATAAGACACGTCGTAGGCATTGAGCCTTGGCACGATACGCGGGTCCGCCGCCAGGCCCGCCGCTTTGCGCAAATAGACATCTGCCTGTGTCGGGTCAGATGTCATCCTCCTCGTTCCTTTGTAGAAGTAAGCTTTCAGCAATTCGGGCATCTGTTCGGATGGTGGATCGTCACCCCACCAGGTGATGAGTTGGTCGGCGCTCTGCTCATGGGCAGCTTGTTTCGCTGCCATATCGTCATCGTCCCGATGGTCCACGGCTTTGGACCACAACGCTTCGGGCACCATTGGCACTGCCAAGACTGCGTACGCGGCTTTGCAGCCGAGCGAATGGTCGGTTGACAGGATGTTGCAGCTGTTTGTGGCGCAGCCATTCAGCAGCAGAAGTAATCCTAAGACCAAACATTGCGGGCGTCTGAGAACGCCTGGATTCCAATTCATCGTCGCTCCTGAATAATTTTCCCAATGTGTTGCATCGGTCGGTTGAGCCCACAGTCGAAAGCGGACTTAGCTTCGGTGCACTGTTTGTTCACGACGGCAACCGACAAATCTAAGCCAGCACTGCAAGGTCCGATTGAGAGCTCCCCCGATATGCAGGGAAGTGACCGCGTCAAGCAAGGTCCATCGCTTTATAAATGCCCATAACCCACTCCACAAAGACCCTAACTTTCGTACTTAACCGGCGGCTGGGCGGGTAGACAATGTAAACCTCCAACGGATTTGGTCGATAGGACTCGAGGATGGGTCTTAGCTCGCCTCGTTCGATCCATGGCCGCACGTTGAAATCCATGGTGTGGATAAGACCAAGGCCCGCCAGCCCCGCGGCTAGATGCGCGTTGCTTTCGTTGACCAACACGCTGTTCGTGGTCGGCACCTCAATGAGTTTCCCCCGGTCAAGGAACTGCAGTGGCTGGATCAGCCCAGTTCGCGCCGAAAAATACCCGGCGACGGGTAGATTCTTCTTGCTAATGTCCCCTGGGTGCCTGGGCACCCCGTAGCGTTTTAGGAACGGCGGGCTCGCACAGGTAGTCCACCGCAGCGAACCCAAACGCCTGGTCACCAACGCAGGATCGTCAGCCACACTGCGAATCGCACAATCGATGTTTTCGCCGATCAGATCCAGTGTCCGATCGGTGATGCTGAGTTGCACCTGGATGTCCGGATAACGGGATATGAAGTCCGGTAACGCCGGAATGATGACCGCACTTGCGGTCGACCCCCCCGTATCCACTCGCAGTGTTCCTCGAGGGTTGCGCTGCGACCTCCCGAGCGTGGCTTCGATCTCTTCCAGTTCGCTCATCACATGTCGCGTGCGCTCATAGTAGGCCGCGCCATCCGCGGTGACGGTGACTCGCCGCGTGCTGCGTTCAAACAGCTTGACGCCCAGATGGCGCTCAAGCATCTGAATCGACTTGCTGACCGTGGCGTTGGGCATTTGCAGCGACTCCGCCGCCCGGCTGAATGCGCCGGTTTCCACGATCCGGGCGAAAACGCGGATGGCCTGAAAGTGATCCATTATTCACCCATGTAAAAAGATAAACCACTTTTCCCCAGTTTATCCAAAAAATGGCAATCGGTAGGCTACATCGCATCGCCCCTCCCATGCATGTGGAATCCAGTCATGAGTGCAAAGAGCAACCAGGACATCGCTAACGCCTTTCTCGCCAAGTTGGGTTCGGAGGCTAGCCCCGATGAGATCGCAGCACTGTTCACAGAGAACCTTGCTTGGAACATTCCCGGTGATGTGGGAGCGCTCCCGTGGCTGGGGCGGAAGATCGGACGCAGCGCTGTAGCTGACTTCGTTCGCGACACCCGAACCATGATCGAGCGAATGAGCCTTGCGATCCACGACGTCCTCGCCAGCGAAGCGCGCGCGGTGATCCTTGGCGAACTGAAGTCCCGAGTTAACCATACGGGCAAGTTGATAGAGACGCCGTTCGCCATCGCACTGACCTTTATCGACGGCAAGATCGCCTCGTACGTGATGCTCGAGGACAGTTTTACCGTCTCTCAGGCCGCTCGCGCCCAGACAAGCTCATAGCGCCAGAGCGTGCCGACTAGGCGAAGCGATCGTGACAACGACGATGCTGCGCATGACCTTCCCCTGGATGGCGTAACCGTCAAGGGGAACTACGACTCTCTAATGCGAGACAGAAAGCGACCATGAAATGCACCATCCGAGCTTCCATCCTCATCGCTGCAGCGAGCTTCTTCGGCAACGTGGTGACTGTTCACGCTGGGCCTGCACTCTCAGCGACTCAGTCCTCGGCTAGCAGTGCGGATACGGTCGCGCCTACGAGCCGCATCGATGGTCCGCGCATCGAAGAGAATCGACGGCTGGCCAGACAACTGCTTGAGAAGATGGGCAACGGTGATACTCCCGAAGAGATCGCCGCGCTGTGTACGCCGAACCTGGACTTTAATATTCCCGGCAACGACGGCGTGCTCCCATGGGTGGGACATCAGCATGGACGCAACTCCATGGCGACCTTCGTACGTGACAGTCGGCATATGGTCAAACGCATTCGATTCGAAGTCACGGATATCCTGGCGGATGGAGATCGCGCCGTTATTTTGGGTGGCCTCGCTACTCAGATAGTGAGCACTGGAAAGGTAATCAACACGGCGTACGCCATCGAACTGACGTTCTCCGGTGGAAAGATTTCGAGCTTCCTCATGTTGGAGGACAGCTTCGCGACGTCGCGCGCCGCCAGCATGGCGATGTTGCCCGACTCGTCAGCGTATGCCCGTGGCGGCCAATGACGGCAGATCCAAGTGCGCGACATAGTAAGAGTGGCTGTGAATAATGAAATTGCCGCCAAAGAAGATGGAGCAATCACCATTACGACGCGGAGCAATGCCCGGCCCATTCTTACCCTTATATCCATCTCTTGACCGGGGAAATGATGAACACCTCTGAGCTAATGGATGCCACAGGCCAGCTGCTTCTGCGCAATCTGCAGGATGTTTTCGGCGAGGTTTTTGCTGATCGCCGACGCGCAGCCATCAAGGAGATATTCACCGAGGATTGTGTTGCGTGCCTTCCTTTCGGTCGGTATGTCGGCCACGAAGCACTCAACGAGGTCGCCGGCATGCTTCGCGCGGGACATCCAACCTATGTCTATACACCGCATGGCCCTGCACTGTATGGCATGCGGCTCGGGACCTGTCGCTGAGCCTCCGCGATATACGGGCATCGATTTCATCACTGTTCGCGGCAACCGAATCGCGTGGCTTTACGTCTTTCTTCATTCGGACCCCGCTTGATACGCGTTGGTAATCTCAAGTGTGAGGTACCTGATGCGTGTTCCAGAGATGGCATCATGCAGATTGGCATCATCGGCGCCGGGCAGGACGCCAGTCCTTTGCAAGCAAAGCGGTCAACGCAGGGCATCACATCGTCTTCAGCAATAGCCGTGGCCGACAGCCTTGCCTCGCTTGTGAAGCCGTTTGGCGCGCTGTCCACGGCAGGCACTTAGAGGATGCGGTGAATCACTCTGTCGTTCTGCTTGCGATGCCATGATCAAGAGGTGAGGAAATTCTCCGAACGATACCGCTTGGCATGACCATCTCGACGGCGTCAGCCCCCAGGCCTTCGAACAGACCTCACCGTGAGGCTGATCAGGCCAGTGCCTTATTTTCCGGGATAGTCCAATCTTCGACTATTGGCATCCACAAAGACGGGTGCGCTGCTGGGTTGCTGTAATCATGAGTTAGCAAGTGGTAAGCAGGCGCTTTCCGTTTGTTGGCCATTCGGTCCAGGGCAACGCCGCACTCTGTATTGCCTGTCAATCGCTTCAGCTCATCGCACTAGTCGGGACGATAGCGTGGCTCGTTGCTATCGCTATCGTGGTCCTACAGGGATGTCCGCCTTGGAAGCGGACACCCCTTCCGAGCAGCATCCTAGCGACAACCGTCGCTAGCCCAGCGTTGGCTCTACATCCGCCAGGTTGAGATGAAAGGCCCTTACTCAGTTAACGATGCAGCCTGCCACTTGCGATGGGGTGATGTTGGTATTGAGAAACGCCATACCGGTGTTGACCCCTATGGTGGTCAAACCTACGCTGTAGGTTATCGACGCGTTGTAGGGCGCGGCCAGCAGATTTCTTACATTGATGAGATCCGAACCATTCGATGCCGTATTCGCCATGAGATACGAGATGGCAACCAGGGGATACGTCGTTGGTGGGAACGTGGGGTACGCGTACGCTTGCGGCTTTACCAAGGCGATGCACGGTGTGGTCGGTGGCGCTGGCGATAGCACGGGCTGACCCGTAGTTGCATCCGCACCGTTTATCAACTGGTTGTAGACCAGGTCGCTGGCATTGATCGTAAATCGACCCGTTGCCGGGTCCGCGAAATCGGCGATGGGATCCAAGGTATCGATCGTGGCCCAAGAAGCAGCGGCATTAAGGACATCCGCCACTCCCGCATAGGCGAGCGTGCCGTTCGTATTCACGACCGTATTGACGACATTCTGATCCCCACTTTGGGCAATCCAGGTGCTGGGAAACGTCGGCTTGCCTGCCACGCCGGGGAAGTACAGCGAGACCACTTTCTTGAACGATGGATCGGCAATGAAATGCTGTGTCGGCGTACCGCTGCATATCGCCGCCAAATGATTGCTGAGTGCAAACGTGGTTCCACTGTCATCGGAGTCGTAAACCACTTGGATAGGACCCCAGGCTCCGGATGGCAGATCGGACCAGTCAGTGATCTGGCCGGAGAAAATTTTGCACAGATCGGCATCGGTTAAATTTAACGCCTGCAGATTCGCCACGTTGAAAGTGATGGCGATGGAGGAGGCCACTGCCGGAAACTGCACCGGCAGGCTGCCCACGCGATGGGCCTGGTAGTTGTCGTAGTCGGATACGGTTAGCGGTGAATCCGAGGCTATGAAATTGGGCTGTTTGAGATCACCACGATTCACTACGGTGGCCCCGAATCCCGTGGGATCTACGCTACCGTCCGCACAGGGGGCCTGCACGGAGCTGGAGGAAACCCCTTCAAGAAGTTTCTTCCCCATCCCACTTCCGTTCATGCAGTACGAGATCGAAGGATTACCGAGCTGTGCTGAAAAGACGCCAAAGAGTGAGGGAAATATGGGAGCGATTTGTTGTCGATGAGTGACATCGCCGACAAAACCCAGCGCCGGTAGCGTGGCTCCCCCACCTACAAGCGTGCTACCTGCATGAGCCATCGAGGTGAGTGCGCTCATCCCTAGTAACACAGCAGCGATCAACGTATTCAGTCGTACCTTACTCAGATATTCGCAAGTCATGATCTATTCCTTGCATGGGTACCTCCGGGATGGAGGGCTATGAAAGTTTTAGATCACATCAATGACCGTGTGACTTAGCCTTGAAGGCAGTAACCATGAAGGGGAAGTGACAGTTTGAGACCACCATCGGAGGCGGACGTTGCTTTGAAAGCGCGCAACTCAAAGCTGGCAGGCTAACCACTGGCTTAAAGCCGCCAAAGATCATTCGTTTGCCACCGAAAAGACAGTCACCGGCGGCATCCATGCGCGGGTCTTGCATGAATTTCGCCATGCCGGCATCGCGAGTGACCTTGTCGGGCAACTCCACTCAGGAGAACACCACGGATTCATCCTGCGTCGCCTGCACGGCACGGCGGAAATCGGTGAGCTTGCCGTCGGGCACCTCATCACCCCAGCACTCCGCCAGGGTATAGCTGTAGCTTGTGGTATCGACTTGGGTGCCTTGCGTCTGGTGCTATTGCGTTTCGTGCACGCTGGCATGACCTCGCCAAAGGCACGGACGTATCGTGCTGGCCGATAAGAATGGCCATGTGAAGATTTTGCGCGGAGACTTCGCCAGTCAGGATGAGGCCAAACGTGCAGCCGAGGCGGAGTTAGCCCGTGTCAAACGCGGCGCGTCCGCGTTTGAGCTGCAACTGGCCCTAGGACCGTCCAGACGTCTACCCCGAAATGCCCGTGAAACTCAAAGGCTGGCATACCAGCATCGACATGGTGGACTGGATTGTTACGAAAGCCAGTCACCGCCTCGACAGCAGCAGCGATTACACCACATCACTGGAGCTGGAAAACAAAGCGACGGCGGAAGATCACGTCGCCGAGGATGAGGACAACGGCAGCGAGCTGTGAATCGTGATTTAGGCAACGCAGCCCCACGATGCAGCATATGGTTGCCTATCCTCGGAATACCTCAATGAACCGTCGCCTGCCCCCGTTGCAGGCGGACAGCAATATCGCACTGAACCGGAATGGGCGACGGAGATTGAGACTCATCCAGAGGTGGAAGACGAAGTTTCGGGAGTGGAGAAACGGATGGCGTTACCTAGGCACGAGGCGCAATTACTTGCGCCCAATATATAGATTATTAGATCGTGCCATTCGTTGATAATATTTAATTACTTAATACCATGTGTTTTTACTAACGCCACTTTATTCACAATGACTGAATTAACTTGAGAGCATTCTCCGCAGGCCTCAGTCAGGGGCTAATCGGAGAACTGTGATGAAAACGAAAAAATTATTTCTGTTGCTTATCGCACTTATACTCGCGACTGCTTTGGTTCCGACAGCGGCATTTGCTTCTCACGCGGAGAAATACTGCTTGTCGGACTTGGGTATGTTGTCAGCCGCAGCCTCGGATGGCTCGTGCCCTATTCTGAATAAGGCAATTCTACTTTCGATTGATGATTCGGTGACTGAGGTGTCCGTAAGTGCCGAAATAAACGCCGATGGGACTATCGCATCCCAGTCGAAGGACAAAGGAATGAACTGGATTACTTCAAGTTCATACAATTCATCTACGGGCTATATCTTAAATTTTGCCAACGGCGTTTTTGCCAATCACGTAACTTGTGCAGTTACAGTATTTTCAAGTGGTCCTGGCATCCTCGTTTCAACTATCCATTCCGAGTCCGTAAGTGCACTTAGTTACTCAGCAAATAGTGGTATCATCGCAAATCCGCAAGCAGGGGATGCATCGGTCACCTGCAATGGCTATTGATGCCGCTTTTTTTGAGGTTAGTTAATTGACCTCATTGAGACCAAACGGGCAATCCTTCTGCCTCTCATTAAACCTGCCTATAGCACGCCCTTCAACCGGAAGGGCCTCAATGCCCTTGTCCTTCACGAACTGACGGACAACGATGAGTAATGCTGCGAGGCCCTTCTCACTGGCAGCCACCTGTTCGATGGATTCAGCAAGCTTCTCGCCGATGGCCGGATGCACGCGTTCGAGAGCGTCTTTTTGACTGGCATGCCTTGCCAGGGATGAGGACAGCGATGGCAAGGGCAGCCCATGGCAAGACGTTTAGGCGCCGCCATCGGCGGCGCGTCGCGGGGGTATCAGGTGCCGCTTTCCTGGCTGGCTAGCCATTGCGCGTATTCGGGCACGGCGCGCTTGAACTGCTGCTCCAGCCATGCCATTTCGTCAGCGTTTCGTGTGGCATCACCGATACGCCCGGAAACAAGGCGGACAAGAAGCAGGCCAGCGGTCACAAATCGGACGCCATGGTTCACTTGTATGACCATGAGGTTCCGACCGTCGAACCAGCCGGAAAGCGGCGCTGATTTACGCAACGATTTACGTAAACCCCCAAAAAAAACGGCTTGCATTGCTGCAAGCCGTTGTTTTTTCTGGCGCCCGAAGTTGGACTCGAACCAACGACCCCCTGATTAACAGTCAAGTGCTCTAACCAGCTGAGCTATTCGGGCGGGGTGAGCTGCGTAGTTTGAATATCGAGCGCCGGGCTGTCAAGCCGCCCGGCACCTCAATGTGATGGAATTTAGCTTGACCGCACCCGGTAGCACGGCTCATACGCCGTGGCGCCAGGCAATTTCATCCGGTGCTGAACCACGAAAGCCTGTAGCAGCTCGTCCAGCGACCGCATGATATCGGCCTCACCGTCAATATCGAACGGGCCGTATTGCTCGATCGCGCGCACCCCCTCCTCCTTCACGTTGCCGGCAACAATGCCCGAGAACGCCCGGCGCAGATCGGCGGCCAGCTCATGGCGGGGACGGTCGCGATGAATGGCGAGTGCCCGCATGGCCTCGTGGGTGGGGCGGAACGGCAGTTGGAACGCATATGGAATATTGAGCGCCCAGTTGAAGAAGAACGCATCCTTGTTGTCCAGCCGATGGTTACGCACCTTGTCGATACCACGCACCATGGCCCTGGCGACCGCGGTCGGGTCGTCCACGATGATCTGGTAGTGCTCAGCGACGCTGTCGCCCAGGGTCAGCCGCAGAAAGCGGTCGATCTGCTCGAAATACGCAGCCGACTGCTTGGGTCCGGTGAAGATCAGCGGAAACGGGATATCTGCGTTATCCGGATGCAACAGGATACCCAGCAGGTACAGAATCTCTTCGGCTGTACCCACGCCCCCTGGAAACACGATGATGCCGTGGCCAAGGCGTACAAAGGCTTCAAGGCGCTTCTCAATGTCCGGCAAGATCACCAGGTGATTGACGATGGGGTTCGGCGACTCGGCCGCGATAATGCCCGGCTCGGTGATGCCGATGTAGCGGTTATTGCGCCGGCGCTGTTTGGCATGCGCAATGGTCGCGCCCTTCATCGGCCCTTTCATGGCGCCTGGACCGCAACCGGTGCAAATATCCATACCGCGCAAGCCAAGCTGGTAGCCCACCTGCTTGGTGTATTCGTACTCATCGCGCGAGATCGAGTGACCGCCCCAGCAAACCACCAGATTCGGGTCGATCTGCGCCTTCAAGATGCGCGCATTGCGCAAGATCTCGAACACCGCATGGGTCAGGCCCACCGAATCATCGAGGTCGAAACCACCCTGCTCAAGCTGGGTCGATACGTAGACGATGTCGCGAACCACTGCGACCAACAACTCGTTGATACCGCGAATGATATGGCCATCTACGAAGGCCTGAGCCGGCGCGTTGGATAGCTCGATCTTGATGCCACGATCCTGCTGCAGCACTTGAATGTCGAAATCGGGGAATTGCTCAAGCATGCTGAGCGGGTCGTCACTCATGCTGCCCGAGGTCAGCACCGCCAGCGCGCAACGGCGCAGCAAGGTGTGCAGCCCGGAACCACTGGCGTCACGTAGGCGTGCAACCTCGTTCCGGGAAAGAATATCCAGGCCGCCAGCGGGCGAAATGCGCGCGCTAACCTTGCCTGTCCGGCCCGTCTGTCCGGCGTGAATGTCGTTCATTAAATCGTTCTCCTCGCCGCATTCACGCGGCATTGCGCCCACGCAACGACGCAGCGGACCGCCTAGCTTCCCGCGCCGGGCGCGGCGCGGTCAAGACCAACGTTGGGCGGCATAAAAAAGCCGGCGCCTTCGCAAGAAGGCACCGGCTCAGTTCAAGCCTGTCTAAGCGATGCGCTTAGAAGGTGTATTTCAAGGTCAACAGGATCGACCAGCGCTGGGCCAGATCGTCATTGTTGTTGATGTAGGTCGGCACAGCCTGCGGGCCGTAGCTGCCGCCTTGGTTGTAGTTGGTGCAGCTCGCCGTCTTCGCACCGCCACCGCAATCGATGTTGTAGATGTACTTACCGGTTGCCTTATCGATGCCGTAGTAGTCAGCCAGTGCACGGCCCCCCGGGAAATTCACGCGCTTTTCGATGCCCCACTTCTTATTGAGCATGTTGGTGAAGTTGTAGACATCCAGGCGGAGAATGCCCTTGTTGCCCTTGAAGATACCCGGCACTTCTTGGCTGAAGCTCAAGTCGATCTGATTGATCCAGCCTGCACGATCCGCATTGCGCTTGGCCACTTGACCCTGATGCTCGCGCAAATAATCGTTCTTCTGAATGTAGTCCCAGAACTGCTGTTGCAGCTTCGGATCGGTACCCGGGCGGAACACCACTTCGCCTGGACGCGGGATATACACCAGATCGTTGCTATAGCCGTCGCCATTGGCATCGTTGCCGAAGGTCCAGCTATACGGCGATGCCGAATGGCCGTCGTAGAAGATGCTTGCGCTGGTGGTGTAATCACCGAAGAAGCGGTGCTGCCAGTTCAGCGACGCGATGACACGACGTGGAATCGAGTAGTTTGAAGTACTGGCAACGTTCTCGTTCGAGTTGTAAACGTAGTTATTGCCGTAGTTCGAGTTCGCCACGCTGGACGTACCCGGATTCACCTCGGTCGAGCGGCTCCATGTGAAGCCGACCATGCCGGACCAATCATCCGAGAACGGCTTCTTCAGCGACAATGCAATGCTGTCAGCGCTGCCTTTACTGGTATTTGCCAGATTGATCATTTGGCCCGAGAACGCTTTGTTTGCGTTCGCGCGAACGGACTGATTCTTGGCTGTGGGGTCAGCGTTATATTGCAAGGCGTAGTACGAGGCACGGCCATCTGGCGTCATGAATGTCGGCGCACCTAGATTCACGTTCTGGAACCAGATCGCGTCACGGCTCTTGATATGCTGCCAGTCGGCCGTCGCCACCATGCCCCACCACGGCAACTCACGATCAAAGCCGAGGCTGATCTTCCATGAGGTGGGAACCTTCCAATCCGGCGAAACCGTATTGACTGTCATCTGGCCTGCGCCGCCAAGGCCGTTGTTCTGGTGATTCGGATCCGCACTGAATGCCGGTAAATTCACCTTGCAAGGCAGAGCCTGGGTCGGACCACAGTTGTATTGCGTCTGGGTCATGCCCGAATTCGAGAAGATATTGCCCAGCCACACAGCAGGACCATTGGTGACGAACAAGCCGGCGCCACCACGCAACTGAGTCATACGCTCAGTATCGAAGGTGTAGTTGAATGACAGTCGCGGCTGCACTACGCGATGGCCGTTAATCGTCGACTGATTGCTGCGGCCATAAGCGGTAGCGTAAGTCGGATTGTAAATGGGCTTATCGCTCATCAACGGAATGTCGATGCGGAAACCGTACTGCACTGACAGGTTGTTATTGACCTGCCACGTATCTTGCAAGAACAGGCCCCATTGATTGAGGTTGAACTTGGCAGCCACATCGTTCAGCGAACGACCGTCGGCCGGACGGTTGTAGCGGTACTGATAATAATTACCGGAAAGGAAATTCTGCAGGCCGGAGATGGTCCCGTTATTGCTGTCCTGGAAGCTGTAGCTGCCAAAATAATTTTGCAAGAACAGGTTGTAGTACTCGCCACGCTCGAAGTCGAAACCACCTTTGACCGTGTGCTCGCCGAGATAGAACGTACCAGCCCAGGCTCCGTTATAGGTCTTGGTTTTAAGTACGTTGGCCTGGCTCGAATACTCGGTGCCAAACTCAACTGCCGCGCCACCAAAGGCGACCGGGTAAACGGTGATGTCAGGCATCGCTACGCCGTTATACGGGCCGCGATTTTGCGTAAAGCTTGCATACGACAACGTCGTATCGGTGGAGAAAATATCCGACCAGTCGTCGTAAAAATGCAGTGCGTAACTCTTGCTGTCGACCTTGGTCTTGTACCAACCGCTGGAAAGAACCAGTTTGGTGGTACTGCCGGTGATGATCGGCTTAGTTTCCTTCGTCTGGCTGAAGGTAAAGCTGGCACGATGATTGTTGCTGATGTTCCAGTCGATCTTGCCGAGGTAGCGCTTGTCTTCCAGATTGGAATTGCCGCCGCCCACCGAACCAAGGTCAGAAAGCCCCTTCGATGCAGCGATATCCCGAATCTGCTGAACCTGAGCGTTGGTCAAGCCTTTGATCGGAGTTCCCGCGCCCGAATCCTGCGGACCATAGGGGCTACCCGAACCGATCTGCGTGCTCTTTTCGACCAAGCCGAAGAAGAATAATTTGTCTTTGATGATTGGGCCGCCAAACGTGGCGCCGCCGGTCCACTGACGATCAAAGCCGGCGTACTCTTTGCCCGCTACGTTGTCGCCAATCATGTTCTTGTTCTGGAACGAGTAGTACACCGAACCGTGGTAGTCGTTGGTACCGCTCTTGGTCACGGCGTTGACGTTCGCACCCAGACCACGGCGAGTTGCCACGTCGTAGTTCGCGGTCGAGATGTTGTATTCCTCGATCGCATCCTGCGAGATCGGCGTGCCCAGAGTGGGCAGGCCATTGGCATTCAAGCCGAAGGGATCGTTCGCGCTGACCGAGTCGACCGTGATGTTGTTGTAGCGGCTGTTCTGGCCTATGGCGGAGATCTCGCCGCGAGCGCGATCGGTAATGGTGATGCGCGGATCAAGGCGGACAATGTTCTGGATTGAACGACCCGGCGTCGGCGTGGCTTCCATCTCCCGGCGCGACACATTGGTGCTGATGCCTTTGTTATCCGGCGTAAAGGTCTGCGACAAGGAGTTCGCCGATACGGTCACGCTGGCGAGATCTTTCGCAGCCTTTGCCTGTGCGCTGCCCATGGTCAGATTGACCGCGGTGTCTTGCGCCAG
Organism: Dyella silvatica; assembly: GCF_026283955.1. Classification (GTDB taxonomy): domain Bacteria; phylum Pseudomonadota; class Gammaproteobacteria; order Xanthomonadales; family Rhodanobacteraceae; genus Dyella_C; species Dyella_C silvatica. Next base: position 26,435 of record NZ_JAPDPE010000061.1, read on the forward strand.
CTGCAGATACACATTCTCTTGTTCGGATTCGGTGCCGTCTTTGGACACTTTGACGTCGAACGGACCACCCACGCGCAAACCTTGCGCTGCGTAACGGCCATTGGCATCGGTGGTGGTGGTCTTGGTCGTGCCGGTCGGCCCGTGCACGATCTGCACCGAGGCTCCTACGATCGGCTGACCGTTGGCGTCTAGCACACGACCGCTAATCGAAGACGAGGTGTCCTGGGCCAATACGGGTGAAGCGGCGAGCAGCGTGGCAATGGCCAGCGGCAGCAGTTTTGTGCGGATACAGTTGTTCATTGAGCGTCCAACCCTCAATTTGGAAGAAGCGATAGAACAGCAAGTTCCGGCGCCCGGGCGTAGCCCAGGCCAAACACCGCACTTAACTGATTCCCCTAGAATTTCTGACTTGAACCGGACCGATTTGCAGACGGATTGCCCGAGCTCGTTCGGCTAAATTTAGCGAAATCTTATTACAATTTCGTAACTATTAGCGATTTCATCACAATTTCATGCGCCATGGCGTAAGAAGTACCGCCTTGCGCCTGTGAAAACCCAGAGCGGGGGAATGGTGCCAGCCGGCTTTGGCAAAGGGCCTGGACAGCTGGCGCAGGACAAAAAAAACCGGCGCCTCACGGCGCCGGCTGATACTCAGTAAAGCTGGGTAATGACGACTTAGAAGAACGAAGCGCCGAAGGTCACCATGAAGGTGCGCGGCTCAAGCAACGAATACACCGGCGACGAAGCGTAGAGGCCAGCACCATTCGAGCCGACCAGGCCCGATTTGGCCAGGAAGTCGATCGAAGCGTTACTAAAGGCCTTGTGGTTGGTCAGGTTAGCCAGATTGATCTTGATGTAGGGGTTCTTGAACCAGTCCATGCTCTGGAAGGTGTAGCCACCGTTCAAGCTGAAGGTGGTGTAGCCGCCAGCACGCTCGGTATTCATGTAATCACCGTAGATCGCGCTGTGGTACTGGCCAACGACGTTGCCCCACAGATGGCCATCGTCGTAACCAACGCGCAGGTTGCCCATGTTGCGCGGGGTATTCGACAAGTCTTTGCCCTTGGTCGGATAGATACCATCGCCGCCGGTATTGAGATCGGATTGGATGGTGGCTTCGGTATAGGTATACGAACCGTAGACCGTCCAGTTCGGCGCGAACTTGTAGCTGGCCTCACCGTTGAAACCCTGCAGCCTCATGTGCGGGATCTGCACGTAGTAGGTCAGACCCGACACCTGATCGTAGCCAGACTCGGTTTTGTTGTTGAAATTGCTGCGATAAAGCATCGCCGACGCAGAGAAAGTATCGCCGTAGTAACGCCAGCCCAAGTCGTTGTTCCAGGAGGTTTCCGGCGTGTTCGGCGCGGTGCCGGTCACCACATTGAGGAAGACAGCAGAATTCGGCGGTGCACGGAAGCTTTTGCCAATGCCGTAATAGAACTGATTCTTGTCGTCGGGCGAAAACTTGATGCCTGCGGTCGGGAGGAACTTGTGGTAAGTCGCCTCGATACCCGTCGCGCCGCACTGCACGTTCACCAAAGTGGTATTGCAAGGATTAATCGTATCGGCAGGGTTGTAGTACTTGTTCTTGGCACCGGTCAATGAGCCCGGATACTCGATCGCGTTACCGGAGCGATCGACATACAGATAAGCCAAGCCGCCGGTGAAAGTCCACTTGTCATTCGGCGTCCAGGTATCCGTGACGAAACCCTTTTTGACGTTGGTGACGGTGTATTCGTCATAGGTTTTCTGCGGTAAGCCGCTGCTCGGATAGACTACATAGTTGGAATTACCCCAGAAGTCGGCGGGCTGGCCTTTGGAGTCAACCAGGCCATAGGTCTGACCTTGCTGCTGACGCGGACGCTCGACCCAGAAGCCATACTCGAGCGCGTTGTCCATGCTCAAATCTTGATTGAACTTGACGATCACACCCGGACGGTTGGTGTACGAGTACGAATAGGCGTAGGTCAGGCCCTTGGTGCCTTTGACGATGCGGCCGTCGTTGTTCAAATCCTGATTGGCGTACTGGTAGCTGTCCGTGGTCGCCGTGGTTTCCTGAAACTTGCTGTTGCCGCTGCCGCCACCACCGTTGCCGTACCAGTAATACGGCACCACCGACAAATGCAGGTTGTCGGCCAAGGTGAATTCGCCATCCAGACTCACCATCGCGCTGGTGAAGGGATTGGTGTGCAATGCGTAGTAGTTGGTATCCAGCGAACCCAGGGTATAGCTGCGGTCGTAGTCGTACTTGTAACCGTGCTGCGCCACCTGGGCTTTGGTGACGTTGAGGTAATGGAAGTTGGTTTCGCGGTTGTATTGCAGTGAGGCGCTGACCGAGTTCTTGTCGTCAATCGTCCAGATCGACTTACCGTCGACCTTGGTCACCTGCATGTCACCGCTACCGCGCCATTTGTCGGCCGAGTTGTTCGAGTACGACAGCCAGGAGCGCACTGGACCGAGGTCGCCCGTATTCAAGCGAATGAAGGTGCGGCGATAGTCGTAGCTGCCCAGCGATTGCGTCACATCGAGGCCGCCCTTATGGGTCGGATCGATGGTCGCCCAGGCGATATGGCCCGCAGCGGCGCCGGAATCGGGCAGGTCGATATCAGGGATACCTTGGATCACCGTAATGTCACCGATGTTTTCGCTATCGCCGTATTCCGTCGCATACACCGCGTAGCTGCCGCTATCGGTGATGGGGGCGCCGTTAACAGTCATGCCGATTTCAGAAGAATCGAAGCCACGGATGCTGTAGTTACCGTTGTTCAAACCGGTCACGTCATCCGTCGATGAATTCACGCCAGGAATGGTGGAGATCAACTGGGTGAAGTTGCTACCCGGCGAGGCTTTGATAATGGCCTCGCGGCTGATCGTGGAAACCGCCTTGGGTGCCGTCTGCACGGACATCAGGCCACCGCCCAGGGCAAGCGTCTGAGCCTGCACTTGCACCGCGGTAAGTTGCTGCACACGCAAGGTGTCGTTCGACGTCGTGCTGTTTGAAGTGCTGGATGCGGTATTGCGCTGAACTACGGGCTTAGCCGACTCGGCCGAATCGGTAGCGGTCTGCGCCAAAGCCACATTAGTGACCATGCAGAAGGCAAGCGTAATCGCCGCAGAAAGGTGAGTTCGTTTCATATTTAAAATAATCCCCTAATCCAGGTAGTTAAATTCAGCAGGCACCTTTATGTGCCATCCATTAAAAAAACCGGATGGGCAGACAATGAGCAGGCCTTGTCGTGCCATCCAGGCAACGGCACCCCATCTTGCAAGCCTCAATCAAGGCAAAGCATCCATTCAATGGCTTGAAAAGATGCGTAAGTATTTGCAAAACAAAGTAATTTCTTGCCTAAAACGTAAAATAAAACGCTTTCTTCAGGCGTAAAAAAACCCAACCGGTCAAGGTCGGGTACGAAATTGCGATTCAAGCAGCCTAATCGCTAGATTTAACTCCGCGAGAGCTAGATCAGCTTTAGCGCACGCGGAGTGACAAAACTATGATTACACGCGAATTTGACAGCGATTTTACAATTAAGCCACGGAGCTTCAATAGCTGCGCATTCGGCACTCAC
>NZ_JAPDPE010000062.1 GCF_026283955.1 Dyella silvatica
AGATCAAATCCATGCGCACATCCACTCGGCACCTGCGCAAAGGTGTCGCCTCACAATTGTTGCAGCACATACTTGAAGAAGCCAGCCGCCGCGCTTATCGGCGACTCAGCCTGGAAACAGGCGCGATGGCGGCATTCGCACCGGCGCATCGCCTGTATGCCCGCTTCGGTTTCAAGCCCTGCGGTCCTTTTGCCGACTATGTCGAAGATCCCTACAGCGTGTTCATGACTCGCGAGATGCCGATTCGCTGATCCCCTCCGCAGCGGATGCCGCCCGACACCTGACGCATGGCACATACATTGTGCGTGCGGCTGCGATGACACTTGCCGCCACACCTGACATCGTCGCGGAATGCTTCAGGGGCATCCGTCCCGATCGAGGCAGGCACTCCATCGACAGGCTGGCTCCGGCGAACTGGAGACGCTCTCTTACCGGAAGATAGTCATGATTCGCTCGCTCCTTTCAGCTGTTATCGGCAGCACCTGCCTTCTCGCCGCATCCACCGCCTGTTCGCGCGACTCGGCGCCCTCCCCCGAAGATATCGCGCGCGCGATCCAGCAAGAGGCCGGCGCCTACGTCAAGACCGGCAAAACCGACGCACTGTCGATTGCCGTCGTCTACGAAGGAAAAACGCAGTACTTCAACTTCGGCACGACCGCGCGCGGCAAGCAGCAGACACCGAGCCAGGACACTGTCTATGAAATCGGTTCGGTCAGCAAAACCTTCACCGGCCTGCTGCTGGCGCATGCGCTTGTCGATCACAAAGCCAAAGCGTCCGATGATATTCGCCGCTATATGCAAGGGGCTTATCCCAATCTCGAACTCAAGGGCACGCCGATCACCCTGAGCAACCTGGTGACGACGACCTCGGGCTTGCCCGACAACCTGCCCGACATCATGGGTGTGTTCAAGACGGCCGGCCCGGCCAAGGCACCTTTCATCGTCATCGACATGCTGGGGCATTACTCCACCAAGACGCTGCTCGAAGACCTGCACAAGGTCGCGCTTGAAAGCCAGCCGGGAAGCACCCCCAAGCATTCCAACGTGGCTACCGAACTGCTCGGCAGCCTGCTGGAGAAGATCGATGGCCGCCCCTACGACGAACAGCTCGCCACCCGTATCGAGAAACCGCTGGGCATGAAAAGCGGGCTGTCGAAAGACCGCCTGCCACAGATGGCGACGGGATATTCCGACGATGGCACCGTCATGCCGTTATTGCTCGCCCCGGTGGTACGCGCCGCCGGCGGCCTTCGCTACAGCAGCAGCGACATGGCCAGATATGTTTCCGCCCAGCTCGATGTGTCTGATCCCGCGATCCAGTTGACCCACCAGCCCGCTTTGGGCGACCCTGACAGTCAGGCCATCGGCTTCCACTGGACCATCAGCAAGACCGTCGATGGCAATGCCCACCTCAGCCACGGCGGCGGCACCTTCGGTTTTTCCAGCTATGTCGATATGTATCCCGACGCGCATTACGGCATGGGGCAAGTCGCCCGCCATCGCCGCACTGGAGCATGCCCTGGCCGAGCGCGGCTATCAGCATGTGGATGGCACCGTGAAACTCGTGCTGCAGCGTTATCCCAAACTGCATCTGACCGAGGACTACATCAACAGCTGGGGATACCGGTTGCTGAAGGATGGGCGCATGAAGGACGCGGTAGGCATCCTGGAATACAACACCGTCAGCCATCCGCAGAGCGCAAATGCTTTCGACAGTCTCGGCGAAGCCTGCCGCGTGGCGGGCGACCTCGAACAATCGGCGGTCAATTATCGGCGCTCGCTGCAGCTCAACCCCGGCAACACGCATGCAAGGGATCAGCTGGATGAGCTGGCCAAGTTGAAAACCGCGCCGGCTACGCATCAACCCTAGCCTGGCGCCGATGGCAAAACTGCATGGCGTCAGCGCCATGCCAACGGGGAACCTCACATGTTCATGCGCTCCTGCCTCGCCGTTCTCGCCGCCAGCTTTTCGATCAGCGCCGCGACCGCCGCGACGCCCGCGGACAGCACCATCGCACGCGAGGCGCAGAGCGCGCTGGAACAGGTGAGCGCCGTCGATGGACCCGGTGCCGCGGTGTTGATCGCCAAGGGTGACCACGTGATCTTCCGCGCGGCCCGTGGCCGCGCCAACATCGAGCTGGGCACACCGCTCGCTACCGACCAGGTATTCCAGATCGCCTCGGTGACCAAGATGTTCACCGCGGCCACCGTACTCAAGCTCGCCGCACTCGGTCAGTTGTCGATCGACGATCCCCTGGCGACCTACCTGCCCGATTTCCCCCATGCCAGCGGCATCACCCTGCGGCAATTGCTGAACCACACCGCGGGAATCTCCGATATCGCGAAGGATCTGCAGCCGGGGTTCTCGCGGCGCGATGTCGATATGGCCACGCTGATCGCGGAAATCAGCAAGCGCCCGCCGGACTTCGCGCCGGGTACGCGCTGGGCCTATTCGAACGCGGGCTACATCCTGCTCGGCGCCGTCATCGAAAAGGTCACCGGGGAGCCCTGGTACACGGCGATGCAAAAACAGCTGCTCGATCCACTCGGACTCAAGCAGACCCGCTACGGCGCTCGCGACGCACTTATTCCCGGACGTGTTGCCGGCTACAGCACGGACTCGCAGACTCATCGCGTCAGCAACGCCTCGTTTATCAGCTTGAGCATCCCCGCCTCGGCAGGTGCGCTGGTGTCCACTGTCGATGATTTGCACCGATGGATGCGCGCACTCGCCACGGGCAAGGCCATCGGCAACGATGGTTTCCAGCAGATGATTAGCGCAACACCGGATCTACCCGGTTCATCCGCAGCGCATCGCTATGGTTTTGGCACCTACCTCTGGCATGTCCGCGGTAACTTGATGGTGGGACATACCGGCCAGATCAACGGTTTCGCCTCGGTCGTGGCTTATCTGCCCAAGCAAGACATCACTGTTGTCGCCCTCGGCAACGACGATGAATTCGACGCGCGGACCCTGGGCCGTCGACTGGCCGCCATCGCGTTGGGCGAGCCCTACGCCGAGGTGAATGCCGTGCCCTTCTCCGACGATATTCTGCAATCGCTGGCCGGCACTTATCGGCTCGATGAAACCACCATCGAAACTCTATCGGTCAAGCAGCACACGCTTTATGCGCAGCGCGGCAAGCGCAACCTGATCCCTATGCAAATGACCGCCGACCAGCGCATTTACTTCACGCCGGATGAGATCAGCTACTTCGTGCCGGTCCGCGATGCCAGCGGCAAGGTTGTCGGCCTCGATTACTTCGATAACGGCGAGGGGCCGGCCCAACGGCTTCCACGTGTTTCGACCACGGGCGGCATGCACTGATCGTCGATAGATCGCGCCAGGGGAGTGGATGGGTATCTGACTTTTGATCCAGCCCGATACCCGATAAACCAGCGGCCAGCGATCACTCAAGTCTCGGCCAACGCAGCAAACGCACGAGCCACCGCTTCCGCGCCGGGATCGACAGCACCCGCCAGCGCGTGTTCCGGCACATAGGCAGCACGTCCGGCACGCGCATGTGTCAGTGTCGCGGTGTAGTCCGCGCCGTTGCGTGCTGCTATAGCCGCCGCGTGCAAGCCCTGCCCCAGCGCCGCGACCGCCGGAATCAGCGCGTCGAGCATGGTGCGGTCACCCAGCTGCGCGCCACCGTAGTGCTGCATGCGGGCAATACCTTCATCAAGCGCCTGTTGCCAGGCTTTGCCGCTGGCAAATGCTGTGCCTGTCGCGGTGAACAGTATCGATAGCAGCACCCCGCTGGAACCGCCCATGGTCCGTGCCAGCAATTGCCCCAGCTCATCGCATAGCCGGGTTGGCTCGCCGGTACTCAATGCCGCGGCATGCAGCTGGCGCGCTACCACACGGGCACCGCTGGCGAAGGTGCTGCCGGCATCGCCGTCACCACTGCGCGCATCCAGCTCGTCCAGTGCCTGCTCGGCGACCAGCAAGGCTTGCGTGATGCGTTCGATCGCCTGCGCAACGGCGGCATCTTGCGCGCCCACTTCCTCGGCTGCGTTGCTATCGACCGACACCGCGAACGTCTGCACCGCGTGCGGCTCGTAAACGCCGGGCCATGCAGGTGCGGCCACCGATGCGTGCATGGCCTCTACATAATCATCATCGGCGGGCAGCAAGGTGATCGAGAAACCATGCATGTCCAGCGAAGTCATCAACGGTGCCGGACGCAGCATCAGGGCAACCCGCGATACGCCGATGCGGCTAAGCACTTCGTCGGCCAGCACGGCCAGCTCCTGGGTCGAACAGCCGCCCATGTTGTTAAGCATGACGATGAAACGCTGCTCATCGCCGTAACGCTGCGCCGCCTGTTGCAGTAACGGACCCAGCACGATCTCTACCGCATCGGCGGCATCCACCGGCTGCACTTGATGCGCCCCCGGCTCGTTATGGATACCCAGGCCGAGCTCCGCGCTACGCCGTTCGATCGGATGCCCTGGCAAGGTACAACTGGACAAGGCCATGCCCAACGACATCAGTTGCCCCGCAAAGCGCTGCGCGCGTTTGACCACCTCATCCAGCGATAACCCTTGTTCGGCCAGATAGCCGACGTATTTGTGCACCAGCACGGTGCCGGCAATGCCGCGCGGCCGGGGGGCATCGGGCAAGGCGATGTCATCGGCCACGATCAACACCCGCACATCCAGGCCTTCACGTCGCGCCTGCTCCGCCGCCAGCCCGAAGTTGAGCCGGTCACCGGTGTAGTTCTTCACGATCAGCAAGGCACCGGCGGCGCCGCAACAATGGCGAATCGCCGCCAGCACCGCCGCCACGCTGGGCGAGGCAAATACCTCCCCGGAAATCGCCGCCGTCAGCATGCCCTTGCCAATAAAGCCCGCGTGCGAAGGCTCGTGACCGGCACCGCCACCGGACAACACCGCGACCTGCTGCTTGTGCCAATCGGCGCGAGCCAGAATACGCATAGCCGAGCCCGGCTCGGCCATCACCAGCGGCGCCAGCCGGGCCAGGCTGCCAAGCACTTGATCGACGACCTGTTGCGGCTGGTTGAAGAAGAAGTCCATCGCGTGCTCCGCCGTCAGTAAGTGATGCGGCTTATGCTAACGGCAAGCCGAGGCCGTGGTTGTTGGCATGCAGCAAGCTTGACCTCGGCGCATATTGCCTTCGCAGGCCTAGGCGAGGCAGCGATATTGATCGGCATGATCGGGGCCAGTAGTGCAAAGGGATGTTGAAGGGTTCAACTCATTAGGCATTGAAGGAAACTCAACGTGGACGAACTACAAGCCTTCGCACAACAGATATTCGCCTCTCAGCCTTTCAGCCAGTTTATCGGTGCGCAGCTGCTGGACTCAGGGCCTGGATATGCGGAAATGAGTATCCCCATCGTCGATCAACTGAAACAACAACACGGTTTCGTCCACGGTGGTGTGATCAGCTACCTGGCCGACAACTCGATCACCTTCGCCGGCGGGCTGGCGCTCGGCGGCACTGCGCTTACCTCGGAATTCAAGATCAATTACCTGAAGCCGGCCATCGGCTCGCATTTGATCGCGCGGGCGCGAGCCATAGGCACGGGAAAACGGCAAGCCGTATGCCAATGCGAAATCTATGTCGTGCAAGACGGTCAGGAAAAGCTTTGCGCTATCGCTCAAGGCACGGTCGTGCCCGCCACGGTATAACATCGACAGCGCAGCATCGGCATGGCGATAGCCTGTGCGCAGGCCACCATAGGTGCCGCCCCACCCATCAGGTAATCAGGCATGCACAGCACTGAGACGCAACACACCGAGACGCAATTCCGGGACTTTGCGGCGACCGATCGCCCAGCTTGCCTGCTGTTGTTCGATATGAATTGCCCTACCTATTTCGCCCCGAACGAACGCGACGACTACGCGCAGTTTCTGGATCAACATGCCAGTGCATACAAGGTCTGCGTTTTGGACGGCCATATCGTTGGGGCCTACGGGCTTTATGTCGTGGGCACCGATAGCCGCGCGCTGCACTGGATTCTGTTTACGCCGGCGATTCACGGCTATGGCCTTGGCTCGATGGTGATGTCCCGGGTCATCGCCGCGGCGAAAGAAGATAAAGCATCCATCCTGCATATCAGCGCCAGTCACAAGTCAGCACCGTTCTTCGCCAAGTTCGGCGCGGTAGCGCAATCCACCACCGTGGACGGCTGGGGGCCGGGTATGCATCGTGTGGATATGCAGTTGGCGCGTTAGCTTTCCATGCGCAGGCCTGCGCCGCGGTGCACAGTGAAACGATCGCCGCGGGATGGGGCCGTCATTCGCGAACGCCGGTAACCGCGGAAAACCTCGCCGCCGGCATCATGCACCGCAGCATAAAACCGCCATTACGGTCGATCCCATCACTCATACGATCTTGTCCTATTGACGCTGCTGATCGGTGGCGCGTAGGTTCGACGGCGCTATAGCCCTGCCCCGGCTAGGGGTTCACTCTGGGAGGAGGAAGTGTATGAGCATGAAGTTTCGCGTTGCCTGCGTGTTTCTGTTCGGCATGGGTCTGGGAGCCGCCGCTGCGGCTAGCGTGCCACCACCGAGTATCACACCTCAAATGGCTGCCTGCGTGGCCGCCTCGTGTGCCGGCCTGACCGGATCAGCATATAGCTCATGTTTCTCATGTTGTGTGCACACCGGCGGCAACGGTCCTTGCCCGGGTGGCGTTAACTGATGATGTGCCCATCTCCCGCCATGCTGACCATGGGGCGAGATAAATCATGCGCTTGAAGAACCTGTTGAAGAACCTGTTGTTCTTGGCGGTATTTCTGGCGGTCGGCGTTGCCGCCGGCGTGGGCGTGGGCCGTTATGCGGTCCCACTGCTGCGTCCGGCGCCAGCGCTGCCGCTCTTTGTATCCAGCGGCGACTTCGGCGAACAGTACATCAAGCCCACCGGCAAGCCGGTGGTCTTGTTTTCACTGTCCACCTGTCCGCATTGCCGGGATACCCGGGCTTACTTCGCAGCTCATGGCATCGCCTATACCGACTATGTCATCGACGAGTCGGAAGATGCGCGCATCAAGTTCGAAGCCTTGAACGAGCCAGGCGTTCCCCTGGTACTCACCAATACGCATAAAATTCGCGGCTATCAGCCGAAATCGTATGCGGATGTGTTCAAGCGGGAAGGCATTGCCGAGCATCTGGCGAGCGTGCCGGTACCGCCTGGTCCTTGACGGCAAATACCGCCGTCGTATCCATGAAAACAAACCCCGCAGCTCGTGCGGGGTTTGTTTTTTAAGCTGCGGTCGACCACGGCATCCATGGATGCCAGCGTCGATATTCGCTTCAACAAAACATGCGTTCCATGATCGCTGCGGTGTAGCTGATCCAGCCCGCTTCACCCGCTCATCTCTTCGTCGCCGCCGCAGCCTTGGCTTGTTTGTTTTCATACCGTCAAGGCGCTTCACAACCGCGATCACAATAATCACCAGCACAGCCACATTCCTGGCTTTTGGCATAGGCAGTTCGATCGCGACAGGTATAGATTCCACCCGCTACAGGGGGACCCAGGCCAACAGCCGCATCGCGTCGCGTCGCAGCCACGCGACAACATGCGAACAGGCGCCTGCATCTCGTACGCGATCCGAGCGTCTCACACTCGCCTCCGGAGTTCCCCATGTCCCATGCAAGCCGCACTCGTAGCAAACAGCGTCGCCCCATCCACCTCGCCCTGTTGCCATGGGCCTTGGCGCTGGCGATGACTTCGTTATCCGCGCAAGCCGACAGTGCCTGGGTAACCACGGCGACGCCTGCGTTCATGTCGCCCCCTCCCACACTCGACTGCAACTGGCCTGCTCCGGAATGGGAGATCAATGACGGTTACTCGAGCGATTTTGTCTTTGCGCCGGATTGCGCTCCGACCAGTTCGATCGTGCCGTTGGATACCAACCACCCCCTTCACCTGGTGGTAACGCTGCAGTTACGCAACCTGACCCAGTTGCAAACCTTTCTGCAGAACGTGACGCAGCCGGGCAACCCAGCCTACGGGCGGTACCTTAGCCACCAGCAATTCCAGCAAACCTACGCCCCCACCATCACCCAGGTATTGGCCGTAGTGGAGTATCTGCAACAAAACGGCTTCCGGCACATCAGGGTGGCGCCCAACTTCATGCTGGTCAGCGCCGATGGCAACGCAGGCGAGGCCAGCAAGGCCTTCAACACCACGATGATGGAAGTTACACCGCCGAACGGATCGAGCTTGCCGGCATTCGGCAACACCACACCGGCCCAAGTGCCCTCGGCCTTGGGCGGCATCGTGGAATCGGTGCTGGGGCTGACCGAACCCTATGAAAGTGCTGCGAGCAACTACCACTCGCCCACGCCGCTTCCGCCAGGGCCGATTTCAAATTACGGATACAGTCCGCTCGACTACGCCTCGATCTATAACGCCAACAGCGTGGGCCCGGGCAAGCGGACCTCGGTCGCCATCATTACCGCAGGCGACATGACCCAGACCATCCGTGACCTCAATACTTTCACGACGAATAACCGCTTGCCCCCAGTGCCCGCAGTAGCCATCCCCACCGGCGATGCTGCCTTGGGCGCAGGCAGCGCGCAGGACGAAAGCCAGACCATTGTGGGTGCCGCCGGCGGGCTCGACAGCCTGCTCTTCTATACGATGTCGCCGCAGGCCGGCCAACCTTCCTATGGCGATTTGATCTGGGCCTACAACGCTGCCGTAGCGGATGATTTTGCCAAAATCATCGAAAGCTCCTGGCAGACCTGGGAGCCCTCGGCATACAGCACCGGTGCGCAAGCTGCGGATGACCTGATTTTTATGGCCGCGCAGGCTCAAGGGCAAATTTTTGTCGCGCCGATCGGTGAAACAAATCGGATCAACTGGCAAATTGATAGCGGTAATGAATTTCCGCCCGAGCCGGCAAGCTCACCTTATGTTGTTGCCATCGGCGGATCACAGGTGACCAGCAATAGCGCCAAACAATGGGCCGGTGAAACCCTGTGGTTCGAGACTTCCACTGACACCAACCCCAACTCAGATGTTCTGGACTATTGGTACGCCTATGCCGGTTACAGCCTGCACGAGGCCGTGCCAGCGTGGCAAACAGCGCAAGTGAATACCGTAGTCAATGGGGTCTTCGGGCAACGTCCCCCGACCACCCAGCGCTACGTTCCCGACCTGGCGTTTGATGCGCATATGAGTATTCCCGGCAACTGGCCAGTGAGCGCGCAGGGAGACACACCAGGTGGCCCCACCAATGGCGCTCGCATCATCGTCGGCGGCGTTGAACAACACCTGTTCAATGGCACCGAGCTTGCTGCCGCTGTCTTCACTGGCTTGTTTGCACGTATCGAATCCGCCCATGGCAATGCCCTGGGCTTGCCAACGCCGCAGATGTATCAAAACTTCGCCAAGGACAGCAGCCCGCTATACACCTTCGGCACCTCGCCGAGCTACTTCATGAGCTACTTCAATTACGCTTGCGGCCACCCCGGCTGGACTGCCTGCTCCGGCTGGGGCAGCCTGGATATCGGCAAATTCAATGACTACGTGACGAAGTACTGGGGCCTGTAGAAACCAGGCATCGGGCGCGAACGGCCCACGCTGACGTGGGCCGTTCGCGCACCAGCGGTCCAGGCGATTCGCCTGCTTTCCCGCCACTCACCCGCGCATGCCTATCCGGTTCAGAACGTGAGGCTCCACTGATTCAAGCTGCCGGTGTTTCCCTTGAACGCATCGTCGACCCATAGCTGCCATTTGCCGTTGGCCGGAAAAGCAGCGGCATCGACGCTCCAGCTCTGATCAATATTGGCGCCGCTGTCATTGGGGTCGGGTTGCTTCAATACCGTACGAACCCCATTCGGAGCCACTAAGGTGATGCGCAGATCGCCTCGATGCGGGTGGCTGATTTTGACCGCTACCTGCAGCGCGGCCGGACCATTGCCGCTGCGGTCGTTAATGGTGATCGGCCCGGCAACGCTGCCGAGATCGGGAATAGGCCAGGTGAAATAGCTTGCGTAAACATTGCCGGCCGGGCTGCCCCAATACTGGGTGACATAGTCATTGAACTTCGCAATGTCGAGGCTACCCCAACCGGTGCAGTAGTCCCAGCCAAGCGTGCAGCGATAGCCGGTAAAGCTCGGTGTTCCGCCCGTGTAAGCGCCGTTGTAGCCACCGACGATGTCGTGCGTCGGCGAGGGATCTTTAGAGAAATGCTGATACATGCGCTCAGTCGGCAAACCGAGGCTATTGTTATGCGCCGATTGGATACGCGCCCATAGGCCGGCAAAAATGGCCGAGGCGTTTCCGCTAGCTCCGCGATAGTAAAGCCATCCATCGAAGGCCAGGTCCGGCACCACCCGCATGCTCACCGCGCTGCCCAAGGCATCGGTTTGCCAGCTCGGTGCTTGCTCGAACAAGCTGACGCCACCCCCGCTGCCATACATATCGCCCTGCCAGTAATCAGCACTGGCAGAGAAAACGTGCTCGCCGGCCCAGCTGAAATCGGGATTCAGGGTGGTGTTGGTGGCTCCCACGGCCACCACATAGGGCGAGCTGGCCGGTTCGCTCACCGAGTATTTGCTTAAGTCCTTTTGATAGATCACGCCGGCATAGGCTTCATAGACACCGAAATCGCCGGAGGGCACCACGAAGGTCTGCCCCTGGGCGACGGCTTGCTTGAAAATGGCATCGTCAGCCGCTTGGGCACCCGAGTTATGCGCCCATGTTTCATCCTGGTTGTAAGCGGAGTGAATGATCTTGGCGGAGTTGTCGGTGACCGCCCGGTTATACATCGCGGTAAGCGTCGCCTCCGTCAAATAGCTGCCGACCTTTACCGCCCCGGCATAGGCGGTCAACTTCGCCAACCCCGCCGAAACGCCGACAATGGGCACCGGCCAGCAACCCGGCGGCGCAAAGGGGGTAACCGTACCTTGCCCCACACCGTCGGCGATGGGGACCAAGCTTATCGGTATCCGCGGGAGGTGCTCCTGATCGGTATACGCGTTGAGCGATGCGGGCAGCCAAGACACATCGCCCTGGCAGATAACAGCCACGCTCGTGTTTACGCCGCTTGGCGTGCTGCCGGCGTCATAGACTTTGGTGTATTGAGCGGGGTCGCTAATGGAAGCGAGCCGTACGTCGCGCGTGCTCATCGGCGCAGCACTTTCGGAAGAGGCCTGCGGCCCGTGCACGCTTTGCAGGCCGAGCACGGCACTGACGATATCGCCAAGTGCCTGCGGCACCTGCGCCGGTGCATCGTTGGCAAACCGCTGCTGCCCTTCGGGCGTCGTGAATTGCCTGATCTGCGTGCGAAAGGCCGCCGCTATATTCGTCGCATTGCCATCAGCCGAAATCAGCAGATTATTTGGCGCAGGCTGGATATGGGTAAATCCAGCTTGTTGTAAATGCAGCACTACCGCCCGTAGTTGACCGTCGCTGGGTGCGTAGGCTTCTTTAAATTGCTGCGGAGTAAGAAATCTACCGTAAGCCGGGCTACCCGACTGGTTAAGCTCGTGCAAGAACCTGTTCAACTGTGCCTCGTTGCGCAACTTCAGGCTGACCACGATATGCAGCTGCTTGTCTGATTCCAACGGGCTCACCAAGCTGTTGACCCGTGGCATGTCGGCGACATTGATCGCCCACGCCGGCGAAGCGCCAGCAACCTTGCCGGACGATGCATTGGCTACTGGCACCAAGCTGGCCTTTGTCTGGGTTTCCACCCATCCGTCAACAGCATGTGAAGAAACCGACACCGATGCCATCAACAGTGCTAATGGCCACAACGCCGGGCGAATGTGCTGGGATGTTTTGTTCGAAACGCAGTTTTTGAAAGTCACCGGGTACTCCTTGGCTACGCTTTGCGAGGGGGAGGAATCAAATAAAAAGCCATGCCGCCGAGCTGACTTAGAAATATCTCGCCAGCCCTCGCATGAAACGCGGGTTTTCGGTAAAAAAAAATTGAGCCGGCACGCAGTTTCCGCAATAACGTTGGCATCAAGTCGGGTTGTGTTCATATCGCGAAAGAGTAGGTCAAGCTCCTCCGATAGCGCCCACCGCAGGCTGTATGGCCGTGACTGGCGGCATCGACAACATCGTGTGAAGACGATGTCATCGGGCACATGAGAGCCAGATGCCTGCGTTCGGGCATGCGATCAACCGGTGCATGCACCCTCCAGCAAACCTCGTCGTAAAGATGCGCAACGACGACCCTCGCTGGCCTTGCCGATGCGTTCAACGCGCCCTGACGCAGGCATGTGGCAAGCATCATCCGATGTTCGACACACGCTCCCCTTCTGCGCGCCTTGGGCTTTGCTCGCCCGATCGATCACAAGAAACGGATATCGATCGTTCCGGCTATCTGCGACCTTGCTCAGTCAAGCCTGATGCCAGGCATATAGGGAGATTCAGCAGTGGGACAGCTATCCAATAAAGTGGCGATTATCACCGGTGCAAGCTCGGGGATCGGTTATGCGGCAGCAAAGCTTTTTGCCAGTGAAGGGGCGCGAGTCGTCGTGACTGCCCGTCGCCTTGGCGAACTACAAGCTCTGGTTACCGAGATCCAGCGGCACGGCGGCGAAGCGATTGCCGTTGCGGGAGACGTACGCGATGAACAACTCGCTCGCAGCGTGGTGGAGACCGCGGTCAGCCGATTTGGCGGACTTGATATCGCATTCAACAATGCCGGTTCGACCGGAGCGGCGGCGCCGGTTCCCGACATTTCAACCGACGGGTGGCGCGAAACGCTCGACATCAATCTGACCAGTGCTTTTCTCGGCGCAAAATATCAAATTCCAGCGATGGCCGATCGAGGCGGCGGCTCGATCATTTTTACCTCGACCTTCGTCGGCTACACCGTCGGGTTTCCTGGCATGGGCGCCTACGCGGCAAGCAAGGCGGGGTTGATTGGCCTCGCGCAAGTGATCGCGGCGGAGTTCGGCTCGAAAGGCATTCGCGCCAATGCGCTTTTGCCAGGAGGTACCGACACGCCCATGGGCCGCACAGTGACCAACACACCCGAGTCGCGTGCGTTTGTCGAAAGCCTGCACGCGCTGAAACGTATCGCGCAACCCGAGGAGATCGCTCGATCGGCCCTCTACCTTGCCTCCGATGCCTCGAGTTTCACCACCGGATCGGCACTGGTCGTCGATGGTGGGGTATCCATCAATCGAACCTAGCCAGGCTTTGTTGCTTGTGCAGCACAAACCTTATGAATGGTGGCGCGGGATAATTTGCCGCGCCACACCGCGCATGGTGGTTCTGTCATCGTTTCTCCCAGTATCGCGAAAACGTCAGGCTTAGATAGCGATGTCAGCCGGCCGCAAAGCTATGACTTTCTGATGCGCTGATAACCCCAGCCCACCCATTGATGCCGCCCGATCAAATGTCAGGTGGATATACGTCATTGACGTATACGCCAATGACGTATAGCATGCCATGCAAAGAAGTTAAGCGGAGAGATCAAGCTCCCATGGTGATTATCGAAACTGAGATCTTTACCGAACTCGTCACCGAACTTATGGATGACGACGAATATTCGGCGTTACAGAAATACATGGTGGAGAACCCCAAAGAAGGGAACGTCATCCAAGCTACCGGCGGAATCAGGAAGCTCCGCTGGAGTCACCACACGAAAGGCAAACGTGGTGGAGTTCGCATCATTTACTACCACGTCGATGCGCTTTACCAGCTGAGGATGCTACTGGTGTACAAAAAAGGTGAGGCTGACGACCTCACCACAGCCCAGAAAAAGGCGCTGAAGAAAGTTGTCGACACCTGGGATTAACCTCTCAGGCTCGATCACTCTCCCGACTGACCACGGGAATAAAGCAGGAAATATCAAAAATGAAGAAAAACCTCTTTGACAAACTGTTAGAGAGTGCGGAGCAGATGGGCGAAATCACTCGCGGCGAGCGTGCGCCGTCGCGCGAGTTCAATATCGAACCGGATGAAATTAAGGCCATCAGATCGCAGCTCAAACTGTCCCAGTCACAGTTCGCGCTCCTCATGCAAGTGGAAGTCAGCACGCTACAGAACTGGGAGCAGGGCCGCCGTGCTCCGACAGGGCCGGCCAAAGCCCTATTGAAAGCTATACGGAAAGACCCGAAACATGTGCTAACCGCTCTCGCCGATTGAACAAATAGGTACCGGCCACCAACGCTTGCTGGTGAACGGCTCGGCGCTTGTGGAGCCTTTCCATCTGTGGCCAATGGCCGACGCTCCATCGATGAAGTTCCGTTTCGGCTCAGCAGCGAACATTTCGGCGCACTCACTATTGCGATTGCCCGCGGTTGAACAACGCTCAGGCAATCCGTTAAGGCGACCGTGACTGCAACGCATCCGAGCCAAGCTGGCCTTCGCGCAGAAGCTGCAGCCCCGATCCACCCGTCGACGGAATAGTGTGCCGTAGTCGCCCTACCCGCTCGCCCGTGGAGACAGGGCGGCGCGTTGACTCAGCCAGATGCTGCCGATGACCAGGACGACACCGGCGATTTGCAGCCATGTCAGTGCCTGATCGAGAAACACCCAACCCAACAGCACCGCGGTCAACGGGCTAAGAAACAACAGTGACGACACCACGGAAGATTCCAGCCGCGCAATACCCCGGAACCAGAGGACATACGTCAACGCCGCGCCGATCAAGCCCAGCCATACCAGGCCAAGCAGGTTGACCGCCGTCGGAGCGGGAACAGGCGGGCCGAAGATAAGAGCTAGCGGAACCAGGAGTAAGCCACCGGCGCTAAGTTGCCATGCGGTAAACGTGAGTGGCGATACCGGAGGTTGCCACTTACGAGCCAACACGTTGCCCAAAGCCATGGAACCGGCTCCGCTGATGCCTGCCGCCACACCGATCAGGTCGAGCGACGCTTTCGGGGTCAGCACCAGCAAGGCCACACCGCCGATCCCGGCAAGGCTGGCGAGCACCGCCAGCGGACGCACCGGATGGGCAAGCAACAACGCCGCCAGAAAAACCACGATCAATGGCTGAGTCGACAGCACTGTCCCGGCGACGCCGCCGGGAAGGCGATAAGCGGCAATAAACAACATGCTCAAGAACATCGAGATATTGAGCGCCCCGAGTACAAACGCGCGTAGCCACCAGATACCTGTCGGTAGTTGCCGCACCATCAGCAGCAGTAGCAAGCCGGCGGGCAACGCACGCAACATGGCGACCGTCAGCGGAGAAAAATTCGCCAGGAACTCCGTCGTAACGATATAGGTACTACCCCAGACGACGGGCGAAATAGCCGTAAGCCATAAGTCCGAAGCGTTCGCTTTCATGATAGGTGCAACACTTCGGAGAGCGGACGGCGCGGCTTTTGCGGCCAGTTGCCTGGCGCGGGGCGACCGACCGGGACAAGCATCACAGGCACTTCGTTACGTTCAAGACGGAATTGGAGTGCCACGCCTTCGGCATCGAACCCAATCATCGGACTTGAGACCAAGCCCTTCGCCTCGGCGGCATAAATCAGTGTCGCCGCCCCCAGGGTGGCGGAGCGCACCGCTTCATCGCGAGCTTTCTGCGGGTCGGCATAACGCGTGCGCGCATCTTCTTGCCAGCCCGAAGCCGTCGCTGCCGGCATGTGTCCAGCATCGACAAAGGGCTGAAGCCTTTGCGAGAGAGTCGTGTAATCGGGTAGCTGGCCGCAGATGATGAAAGTAACGGCCGCGTCAGACACCTTGGCCTGACCGTAGGCCAGGCTACGCAACCTGGCTTTTGATGCCGCCGCCCGAACCGCAATAAAGCGCCAGTTCTGCAAGTTATAGGCAGAAGGCGCCCGCGTGGCGAGACGCACAAGCTCCTCGATCTCGTCATCGGCCAAGGTATGCGAGGTATCGAATACGTTGGCAGAAATACGCCGCTCGATAAGCGCAATCGTTGCATGGTCCATCGTGTTACCCCAGCGATAAGTGTCCCGACGATGATAAGAAATCGAGCTTGGGGCGATAATGCGCGGCAACGGAAAGACACCATTTTCCACCGGGAAAGAATCGAATGGATCGCCTCACCGCCTTACAGGTTTTTAGCTATGTGGCGAAGTTCAATAGTTTCGCCGAAGCCGGACGGCGGCTAAGCCTGTCGCCCGCGGCGATCAGCAAGAATATTGCCGAACTGGAGGCACATGCCGGCGCCCGGCTCATCAGCCGGACGACCCGGCGCATGGCGCTCACCGAAGAAGGCCACATCTATCTTGAGCACGTCACCCGTGCACTCGATGCGCTGACCGAAGCAGACCAAGCCCTGCATCCGATCAAAACCGCACCGAGCGGCATGTTGCGGGTCACGGCGCCAATGACTGTCACGCTGACTCGGCTTTCGAAGGCGATCCCGCAGTTTCTATCGCGCTATCCCGAGATAAAACTCGATTTGCATCTTGATGACCGGCGCGTCGATCTGGTCCGCGAGGGATTCGACCTAGCCATCCGCGGCAGCGACAAGCTTGAAGATTCCAGCCTGATCGCTAGAAAGCTGACGGTGATGACGCATGTGCTGTGCGCGGCGCCGGCTTATTTCGAAAAGCATGGCAAGCCGCAGACGCCTTCCGACTTGAAGACGCTTAACTGCATTCGATTCAGCCTCTCCGGGCATGCCGATGTATGGGAGTTCAGCAAGGACGGCCAAACCGAAAAGGTCGCCATCGACGCTCAATATTCGGTGGCATCCAGCCTGGCCATTCGCGATGCGCTACGTGCAGGCTTTGGCCTTAGCCTGGTGCCGTACCCCTATGTCGAAAACGACTTGCGGGAAGGCCGGCTGCAATCCGCATTGGATGGCTGGAGCACGGTTAAAACCACGCTTTATGCAATCTATCCGTCACGGCAGCATGTCGCGCCGAAGATCCGTGCCTTTGTCGATTTCCTGATTGAGGAATTCAGTTAGAAGAGAACAAAGCATGCGCCATGCGCCGATGCGTCAAAGGCGATCATGCGTGCCGCCCGTCCGTAGCGCCAAGCGTCGACCTTGGTGCGGGAAACCAAGGTCGACCTACACCGACATTTGACCTGGGCCGGGCTGCTGCGTCACGTCCCCAGCCAACGCACGAAGATTCGCACCTAACCAGGCCGCATCGCCTTGCTCGTCATCCACGCCATGGCTATGCCGACCAGCACGATGTGACTGAACAACTGCTCCGCCAGCGACTGGCTTGTAAAGTGCGGAAACAGCGCAGGCCAGCGCAGCGGAAGAACGATGAGATTCATCACCGCCCAAAGCAGCAGGCCATAGAGCGCGCCGGCAGCCATGGGTTGCACGGCTATCCAGCGCATCCGTTGAGCGATCGCTACAAAGACCGAGACCATCACCAACATGATGGCGAAGTGCAGCAGCAGCCCCACCAGGATCGCGGCAACACCTGCCTTCTGCGCCCCCGGCCAGATAGCGGAAGCAATGCTTATGGGCGCCACCCATGGATTTCGTCCCGCCATCACCATGTAGATGCCGGCCGAAAGTATGTCGAGCGTACCGGCGACTGCCGTCGCGCGAGCGATCAGGCTGATCGGTCTTTCCAGGATGTTTTGCATCATCTCTCTCTGCTGTCGAAAAGGTGGCCATGCCGATCCGCACGTGGCCGTTGTTGGGCTAATCGGCTCCAGGCTAGAGCGCAACCATCAGTGCAGAAACCGGTTTTCGACAGACGGACCGTTTTCGCTGGCTCGGCGGTACAGGCGGTGCTTTCTCAACCCTGGCGGGAGGAGCAAAATTGCTGTCATGGCACCACCCGACAAACAGCCCCAACGCCCTCAAGCCTGGCTTATCCAAGCCACCGGATGGTTAGCCTATGGGCTTATCAGTGCACTGGGTGCGTTGCCTTACCGCCACGCCTACCCAGTGGTGCTGTACTTTGCCGGCACGACGCTTGCTGCATTCCTGGCGAGTTTCGTGATGCTGGCGCTTTGTCGCCGTTTGGCGGCAAGCCGGAAGTCGTGGCCAACCGCCATCGCCATCATCGCTGTCTGCTCCTACGCGCTAGGCATGCTGTGCTCGTTAACCGGCGCGTTGCTTGAGGCGGTAGCGGGTCATATCGGGCCGGAGGCTTCGCAGTGGCGCTCTGTGGCCTTGGTGGGTTTCGCCAATGCGTTTAGTCCGGCCATCATGCTGGTGGCCTGGAGCGCCCTCTACTGGGCCACGCAACACTGGCACGAAATCAGGCTACGTGAACGACAATTGCTGCTGGCCGAATCGCTGGCCCGCGATGCGGAGTTGAAGGCCCTGCGTTATCAGATCACCCCGCACTTTCTCTTCAACACGCTTAACGGCATATCCACCCTCGTCGGCGAAGGCGATGCGCAAGCGGCCCGGCGCATGATCGCCTTGCTGGCCAATTTCCTCCGTTCCACTATGGAGCCCACCCCGCAGGGTGATGTCACCATGGTCCAGGAACTCGCCCAGGTGCAGCAGTATGTCGAGATCGAGCAGATCCGCCTGGGCGATCGGCTGTTGGTATCCATCCACTGCGACCTTGAGGCCAAGGACGCGCTGATTCCGCATTTGCTGCTTCAGCCGCTGGTGGAAAACGCCATTCGCCACGGCATCGCGCCAAGTATCGACGGCGGTACCTTGTCGGTGATGGTGAAGGTGGATGGCGACACGCTGAAAATATCGGTCCACAACAGTATCAACGGTGCGCGCAGCAACCCGGCCGAGGCTAGTGGGCTTGGCCTGGCCAACACCGCGGCGCGGCTGGCGGCACGTTATCTCGATGACTATCGCTTCTGCGCCGCTGCCGATGCGCAACGGGGATGGCTTGTCGCCATCGAAATCCCGCGCCAGGCCGCCATGGCGTCGGCGGCATGATTCGCGCGCTGATCATCGATGACGAACCGCTGGCACGCCGCGGCGTGCGGGTGTGCCTGCGCCGTGCCGCGGATGTCGTGATTATTGGCGAGGCCGACTCCAGTGAAGCCGGCCTGAAGATGATTGGGGCATTGCAACCGGACGTGATTTTTCTCGACGTGCAGATGCCGGGCATGGACGGATTCGAGATGCTATCGAGAATCGATGACAGCGATCCGCCACTCATCATTTTTCTGACCGCCCACGATACATACGCGCTCAAGGCATTCGGCGTACATGCCGTCGACTACGTGATGAAGCCGATCGATGATGGACGGTTTGACGATGCCCTGCATGCTGTACGACAGCGCCTACTCGACAGAAATGCGCGACGGAAACTTGCCCTTGCGCAAGGGGACGCCGCCGCCACGAACCGTCTTGCGCGTCATAGCTGGCCCACCCGCTTCGAAGTAAAAAGCGGAGCAAGAACGAGCTGGATCGGCGTGGATGATATCGACTGGATCAAGGCCAGCGGGGATTACGTCACCTTGCATGCGGGTGCTCGGACTCAGATGATTCACGAAAGCATGGATGGCATTGAGCGACGCCTGGATCCGTCGCGCTTCGCACGCATACATCGATCGACCATCGTCGCCTTGAGTCGGGTGCAGGGATTCAGCCTGCTGCCAACCCGGGATGCTCTTATCACCTTGAGCAATGGCCTGGAGTTGCGCGTCAGCCGCCGCTTTCGGCACCGGATCAGCCTGGACGGCATCCGCGCGCTGTAGCCGCATGGCTGCACGCCCACCATGCGCGTAGTAGCCATGGCTGGTTACCTCCGCTGTCAGCCCAGGCCGTTACTTCGTTCGAGCGCGATAGCGCAGTGCGTCAACCAGCAAGGTGAAAGCCGGCGAGGGTTGCCGGCGGTTCGGGTAGTAGAGGTGATAACCGGAAAACGGCGGACACCAGTCGGCAAGCACGCGGACCAGCTTGCCGTCTGCGAGATATTCGCGAACCTGATCCTCAGGCAGATAGGCCAGACCGAGTCCGGCCAGGGCCGCATGCAGCCGCATGGCGATGTTGTTGAAGACCAGGGCTCCTTCCACCCGCACGCGCAATGCGCGACTGCCCTTTTCAAACTCCCAGGGATAAATTCCACCGTGCGTCGGCAAGCGCAAATTGATGCAGTTGTGCTGGGTCAGCTCTTGCGGTGTCTTGGGCCGCTGGTGTCTGGCGAAATAGCCAGGCGCGCCGACCACCGCCATGCGCATATCTGGCCCTATGCGTACGGCAATCATGTCCTTCGCCACTTGCTCGCCCAGCCGGACACCGGCGTCGTAGCGCTCGGCGACGATGTCAGTCAGGCCATAGTCGACGACCACTTCGATATGGATGTCCGGATAGTTAGGCAGCAGCTTGGCTATGGCCGGCCACACAATCGCGCTCGCCGCATGCTCACCGGCGGTAATCCGGATCGTCCCCGCGGGCTTGTCGCGCAGCTCACTCAGGGCGGATAGCTCGGCCTCGATGTCCTCGAACCGGGGTGCTACGGCAGCTTGCAAACGCGCCCCGGCCTCGGTCGGGGTCACGCTGCGCGTGGTTCTTGCCAAGAGCCGGACACCCAGCCGCTCTTCCAGCGCCCGAATCGTGTGGCTTAGCGTCGACTGCGAGATACCGAGCTTTGCCGCGGCCTTGGTAAAACTTCGCTCACGCGCCACAGCGAGAAAGGCCATCAGATCGCTGAAATTCTCACGCGGCATTTATGGCTCTCACCCATAGGTTCATGCGGTTTATACCACTTAATCGCATCCAGCCAAGGCGCTAAGGTTTGCATCACATCTCAGGCGACCAGTGCGGCTTGCACCCACGTTTCCAGCTCACCAAGGAAAGCAGAACATGCAGATCCAGCGATGCGGCTCGCAGCCTTCGGGCCGCGGGCCCGCCGATTACTTCACCGGCACCGTACGTATCGACGCGCCATTCGCCGGAACGAACCCCGCCCGCGTAGGTGGCGCCGTGGTCACCTTCGAGCCGGGCGCCCGCACCGCATGGCATCAACACCCACTCGGCCAGATGCTGATCGTTACCGCAGGCGCAGGCCTGGTTCAGCGCGAACACGGCCCGATCGAGAGCATTCGCCCCGGCGACATCGTCTGGATCGAGCCGGGCGAAAAGCATTGGCATGGCGCATCGCCAACCACCGCGATGACCCATATCGCCATCGCCGAAGCGCTAGCAGGCAAGGTGGTCGACTGGCTGGAACATGTCGCCGATGAGCAGTACCACGCCACGGATGCGGGCACACAAACACTTACAAATAGACACCTAAATGCCTAGCAAAGAACGCGCAACACGCGTGTTGTTCTTCTCCACCTGATATCAAAGGTCATCGTCATGAAAAAACGCCAACTCGGAACCAGCGGCCTGCAAGTATCGGCGATGGGACTCGGCTGCATGGGATTGAGCTACGGCTACGGGCCGGCCACCGACAAGCACACGGCCATCGCGCTGATTCGCGCCGCCGTCGAACATGGCGTGACTTTTTTCGACACGGCGGAAGCCTACGGCCCATTCACCAACGAGAGCTTGCTGGGTGAGGCCTTGGCGCCTTATCGAGACCAGGTGGTAATCGCCACCAAGTTCGGCTTCAAGGATGGCGATGTAAATCTCGGCCTGGACAGTCGGCCGCAACGCATCAGGGAAGTGGCCGAAGCTGCGCTCAAGCGCCTCAAGACCGACCGCATCGATTTGTTTTACCAGCATCGTGTCGACCCGAATGTGCCGATAGAAGACGTCGCCGGCGCCGTGAAGCAGTTGATTGAAGCAGGCAAAGTGCAGCACTTCGGCCTCTCCGAAGCCGCTGCGCAAACCATTCGCCGCGCCCATGCCATCCAGCCGGTCGCCGCACTGCAAAGCGAGTACTCGCTGTGGTGGAGAGAGCCCGAAGCGGAGATCCTCCCGACGCTGGAAGAACTTGGCATTGGCTTGGTCCCCTTCAGCCCGCTCGGCAAGGGTTTTCTTACCGGTGCCATCAGCGAAAACACGACGTTCGACAGCACGGACTTCCGCAGCATCGTGCCTCGCTTCACGCCAGCGGCACGAAAAGCAAACCAGGCCCTGGTCGATCTGCTTGGCCAGATCGGCGCACAGAAAAAGGTCACCTCGGCGCAGATCGCCCTGGCCTGGCTGCTGGCTCAAAAGCCCTGGATCGTACCTATCCCCGGCACCACCAAACGGCATCGCCTGGATGAAAACCTGGCGGCAACCGAGATCGAGCTGTCAGCCGACGAGTTGCGCCACATCGAAAGCGCCGTCTCCGCTATCCCCGTGCAAGGAGCCCGATACCCAGAGCACCTGCAGCAGCGGGTCGGTCGTTGATCAAAGACCCTCTCGGGCTGGCGAACAGGCTCGTCGGCTCGGTGTACGCAAGGCTGACCTGTCCGCCTCCGGCAAGAACCGAACGTAACGGCGCGTAGCCTGCCATGCCAACGGCTACTTCGCCATGCGGTGCGAAACGTAAAACGAAATGTCAGTGCAGGTTCGCTGAGCCGTGTCGCGCTATCCCATGACATGCCGCCATGGGATAGCGCGACACACGGAATTACTTGCCGCCGTAAAGTGCGGCGGCGTCGGCCTTGAAGGCGGCGGCGCTGGCGTCACGGCTGTAGAACATATGGCCGCCCGGATACACCGACAGCTTGACTCGCTGAGCCTGACCGAAGCTGGGCAGCTGATCGAGCACCAGTTGTGAAGTAAAGAACGGGCAGGACAAATCGTTGTAGCCGTGCGCGATCAAGACCTTCATATTCGAATCGTTGGCGATCGCCTTGCGCAGATCGGCCACCGGTTTGTCGTCGGTCTCGCCGCGATCCCAGTCTTTGTTGACTTCGTAGGACAAGGCCGCATAGTGCGCATCGGTCTTCCAGCCCACTTCGCGGGTAACGAAATCCACTATCGCGCTCGTGGTAGGAGCAATCAGCGATTCCAGAATCGGGTCGCCCGATGCACGATGCGCCGAGCCCGGGAAGGGATCCCAGGCCGTGACGTTGGAGTCGTACACGCTGCCGATCTTTTTGTCAGAGCGATGTACTTCGCGCAAAAAAGTATCGATATCGACCCGGCCATCAAGCTTAGTGACCAAGGCCTGATCCAGGCCGGTGTAGCCGGCCACCTTTTGCACGATGCGATTGATCGCGCCAGGGTCGGAGCGGCCAGCCAGGAAGTCAGTGACGAACTGAGTGCGCACATACGACTGGACATCGGCCATCGCGGCCGGGGTCAGCTTGCCCTGGCTTTCCAGGTGCGCCGCCGCCATCGACGGCAGATTGATCATCCAGGGCAGTGGCGACAAGGCATCGCCGTCGCCGATGGCGGCCGGATCGAGATACGGCGAAACCATTACCAAGCCGCTGACACCCACACCCATTTGCGTCTGCAAGGTGTAGGCAATACGCGGTGCGCGATAACCGCCGTAGCTTTCGCCCATGACGTACTTGGGTGCGCGCAGGCGGCCGTGCTGCACTAGCCAGTCATACACTACGCGCGACAGATACTTGATATCCGCCTCGGTCGAATAGAAGTCTTTCTTGGTGGCGCCCTCGTCTTCGAGCGAGCGGGAAAACCCGGTGCCGACCGGATCGATAAAGACCAGGTCGCTGAGATCCAGCCAGGTATCGGGATTGTCGCTGGAGATCGCCGCATCGGAGGGCATATTGCCCTCCACGCCGAACTGAATGCGTTTAGGACCGATCGCCCCCATGTTCAAGAACACCGAGGACGCACCCGGCCCACCGTTGAAAGCAAAGGTAACCGGACGGCGCGCATTGCCGCCAGGGACGGTATAGGCGGTGTAGACCACCTCGGCAATCTTCTTGCCCTTGGCATCGCGTACCGGAATGACACCGACGGTCGCGTCATAAGACAGCGTGCGGCCACCGATCCGGATGCTTTGATGAATGGTCTTGTCAGCCGGCAGCGGTGGCATGTCCATATCGGACTTTTTGTCCGCGCTCGCCTCGGCATTGGGCTTGCTGTCGGCCGCCGCTGCCACCCAGGGCGACAAGGCCAGACTCGCGGATAGCACACAGGCGCAGCACGCGGCACGCATAAAACCAGGCAGCTGAAGATGACGAATCATGGGGCGTCTCACACGTAGCTTTTAAAAACGGCGCGGATCTCTCCCTTCCCCGCATCTGAGCGACCGAGGACCGACTCACGCCACGTACCAACGCTAGGTATGACGTAAGTTGGCGCTTGCCGGACAGTGCCTGAAGGCACAGATACGCGCCCGGATGTGCCGCTATCGTTGTCGCCAGTCCCGTTCACGCCCTCACGGCGATGCGGCAATCCGAGCCAGCTGCTTGCGTCGAACTCCTCGCCATCGACATGAATCTGACACCGCATGGCCAGTTCGATCGGCGAGAATGCGCCATCCGATGGGCCGGGCATGCCCGGAGCCAGTGCCGCGCTGTCGACGGATATCGTGCGGCCAGCGTCGGCTTATCCGAACCGAGATAAGCGTCTTCGCGGCGGCGATCGGCTGCCCTGGAACACCACCGCGGATACCAGCGGATATCAAGCAGGACCGGCAGCAGGCTTCGCAGCTTAGCTTGACCAGCAGCCGTCGCCGACTATCGTCAACAGCAAACGGAGCATCAGGTGGACAAGACGACAAGCGGCTGGATGCATGGGCTGGTGGGGGTGATCATCTTCAGCGGATCGCTACCCGCGACACGGGTGGCGGTCATGTCTTTCGACCCGGTGTTCCTGACGGTTGCACGCGCGGCCATCGCGGGCCTGCTGGGCCTTGCATTGCTTTGGATGTTTCGCGAGAAGCGTCCGCAGCGCGCCGACCTGTTGCCGCTGACTATAGTTGCCGCTGGTGTTGTCATCGGCTTCCCCTTGCTCACGGCGCTGGCGCTCAAACACATCACCTCCGCGCATTCGGTCGTCTTCATCGGCCTGTTACCACTGGCGACCGCGGTTTTCGCGGTGCTACGCGGCGGTGAGCGTCCACGCCCCGCCTTCTGGCTGTTCTCTTGCCTTGGCAGCGCTCTGGTTGCCGGGTTTGCGCTATCGCAAGGGGGTTCGGCATCGCCGACCGGCGATTTGCTGATGCTGGCAGCCATCGTGGCCTGCGGACTCGGCTATGCCGAAGGCGCCAAGCTGTCGCGCCGGCTGGGTGGCTGGCAGGTCATCTCCTGGGCGCTAGTGCTGGCGTTGCCGATCATGTTGATGCTGATGCTCAGCAGCATGCCGCCATCGCTTGCGAATGTCAGTGAGCCGGCATGGATCGGGCTGGCCTATGTCTCGCTTTTCAGCATGCTGATCGGCTTCGTGTTCTGGTATCGAGGGCTGGCGCTCGGCGGTATCGCCGCCGTCGGACAATTGCAGTTGCTGCAGCCCTTCTTCGGTTTGACGCTTGCTGCAAGCCTGCTGCACGAACAGGTCAGCCCAAGCATGCTGGCCATTACCCTCGGCGTCGTGCTGTGTGTGGCGGGGGCGAGGATGTTTGCCAAGTAACATCGTGCAAAGATCCCGCCCAAATACGACGCCTGGCTGATGCGTTGAAGCGGCCATGCATCGGCCAGCGCTGCGCCAGCTCCCTTTCAAGCTGCTCTGGACTTATTTACTGTCTGGCCTTGCATGGCGATCATCTGGCTGATGACGCGCAGACATTCGGCGGCTACACCTCATCAGGCTGCAGGTCGGCAAGCGCACCCTGTCGAATGCCTCCCAACATCGCTAGTGCGTAGGTTGAAGTGAACCCAAGCAAACCCCAACACGTTGCAATCACTCACCATATGGGGCATCACTTCGTTCAGCCCGACTTACTTGCTATTCGGAAACCCTACTTAGGCATATGTTCAGCTCGGTGTCTTACACCGGAGACGCGTTCCGGCTCAACTGCATAGAGACTGCCGTTCTGCGACAAACTCATCTCCGCTTCCTACCTTTGGTTGGCTCGCGCATGATTTGACAACGTAGTAGAGCACCTCGCCGGTGGAACGATCGCCAACGTTGCTTATGACCGGAGCTGTCGGGCGCGCCTTTTAACTTGGGTCCTCTTGGAGCGAAAGCGGACGTTAGAAGCCTGAAACTAGATTGACGCCCATTCGATACTCAGGCCTTCGGTGCCGCTTTGCTTGCAACCGTACCAACGGGAGTTATCAAAGCGGCAATCTCCGTCCAGGTTGTCCTTCGTGAAAAGACAGTTGTCGAAGGTGCACTCGACGAGTCGACACCCGGAAAAGAAACTTCCTCTGAAGATGCAGTTTCGGAATGACACACCGACGAGCGCGACACCGTTGAAGAACCCCCAGTACAGCTCGCAATCCTCGAATGTGCAGTCGATGAAGTTAGAGGTTATGCATCCCCCTTCCATGTCGAAGCCGCGAAATTCGCAAAACCTGAATGTGAGTTCCTCCCAAGATATATGTCTTGGAAGATCCTTTTCGAAGATTTCACTTTGAATTTGCATGTGCCCTCCCTGCGATCTCAAAGAATGCCCTCAAGCCCAATGCCCTTCCACCTGACTAAGGTCTACCTTGAGTGACGGATACAGACCTTCACAGCTTGCCGGGTATCGAACGCGCTCACAAG
This sequence comes from Dyella silvatica, assembly GCF_026283955.1. GTDB lineage: Bacteria > Pseudomonadota > Gammaproteobacteria > Xanthomonadales > Rhodanobacteraceae > Dyella_C > Dyella_C silvatica. The sequence goes on from NZ_JAPDPE010000062.1 coordinate 26,331, forward strand.
AATCAGCTAACGACCCAAACCCCGTCTTTCAGGGCGAGAAAAAATTGGCAGTAATGCCCGCAACAATATAGGCGACGAAAGCGATGGTAAGCACAAGGTTCGCCCCACTGATACAGCGAAGCATGGTAATCGTCGATTTAATGTGGTCGGGGGCGTCTGCAAAAAACAGCGCCCGAAGCCGCACCGGGCCAGTCCTCAGGAAAATCTGATCTGCCGCCGAATTGAACAGCTTCTTTGCATAGTCGGGTGCGGCCTGCTCAATCTCATACTTGCTTCCATTGGCCACAAATAATTCGACGATATGCGTGCCGAGCAGACAAAAAAACAGCAAAGCTGGATACATGGCCACGTCTTGTTGAGCGGATGGTAAGCATAAGCTCCGGCCTCGAACCGCGTACTGAGGAAACATCCACCTCGATCGAGGGCAGGCATTCGCGGTCGCCGATCATAGCCAGCATCCAGCAGGCCGAACAGCTTCAGTCGGCGACTAGGTCCCTGCAACCTCCAACCAACGAAGCCGATCTTCCTCCGCGCGACTTAAACCGCTTGATCGCTCTTCTTGCGCGCGCGGAAGGCGGCGACCTTCATGCGGTTGCCGCATAAGCTCATGCTGCACCAGCGGCGGCGGTGCGATTTGGTCCGGTCGTAGAACCATAGCGTGCAATCTGCGCTTTCGCATTGGCGCACCATGTTGAAGTCACCTTCGACCAGCAGCGTCGCCACGGCTTCTGCAACAGGCAGCAGCAGCGCTTCGACCGTGGCGGCGCGCTGGCGTCGCTCAGCATGCAGCTGCCCGCCTGTGCCCCAGACCAGCTCCTGGTACGAATTGCCAAGACTGAGCAGGCGATTTAGCGCCGTGATGTCGCCGGCCCTCCCCGCCTTGCGGTTTTTCAGCAACCCAAGTGCGCTCTCGCGCAAAGTCAGCGCAGCTTCCAGCAACGCCCCGGGGCGCGCGTCGACACCCTGCATCGACGTTGGCAGGCCGGCAAGCCGCAGCCAGTCGATGACTTCTGCGTCGGTGCTCAGACATTCGCGGTGTTCGTCACCGATACCAAAGGCGCTGTTGGCGAAATCCAGCGCCAGGTCATCACCCACAAACAGGGCGGCGGACGGGTGGGTATGCGGCTCGGACGTGGCGCTCATGGCTTTTACCTTGGGAGTGGCATAACTGTAACTTTTAAAAAATCTCTTGACTAGTTACAGATGGGGGACGTAACCTCAATTTGCAATTATTAAAGGTTACGTACTCCACACATCGGGAATCTTCGCCATGTTCATATCTCGCTTTGTAACGAGCGCCCTGGTCACCATGGCCATGCTGGGCGGCAGCCTTAGCGCCACGCCGGCCAAGGCAGATGCCAGCACCTCGGCAGCAGCGCCGCGGGTCAGCTTTCACTATGTCGAGGTTCAAGGCATCAAGCTGTTTTATCGGGAGGCTGGGGATCCCAAGGCGCCGGCCATCTTGCTGCTGCACGGCTACCCCACGTCGTCGCATATGTATCGCGACCTCATACCCTTGCTGGCCGATCGCTACCACGTCATTGCGCCGGACCTGCCCGGCTTCGGTTTCTCCGATATGCCCGATCGCAAGCAGTACAGCTACACCTTCGAACACTTGGCCAGCACCATCGATGCGTTTACCGACACCATCGGCTTGAAGCGGTATGCGATCCAGGTGTTCGATTACGGCGCACCGGTCGGCTGGCGTCTTGCGGTGGCCCACCCGGAACGCATCACGGCCATCGTCTCGCAAAACGGCAACGCCTATGAGGAAGGGTTGAGCACCGGCTGGAACCCGATCCAGAAATATTGGAAGGAGCCGACGCAGGCCAATCGCGAAGCATTGCGCGAGTTTCTCAAGCCTGAGTCCATCAAGTGGCAGTACACCCATGGCACAGCGGATGAAACCCTGGTCGCGCCGGAGTCTTACACGCTGGATTCCGCGCTGTTCGCACGCCCTGGCAGCGATGAGATCCAGCTCGACCTGATGCTCGACTACGCCAGTAACGTGGCGCTATATCCAACATTCCAGGCTTACTTCCGTAAACAGCATCCGCCGCTGTTGGCGGTATGGGGCAAGAATGATCCATTCTTCCTGCCGGCCGGTGCCGAGGCGTTCAAGCGCGACAATCCACGCGCCGAAGTGCATTTCTACAACACCGGCCATTTCGCATTAGAGACCAACGGCCGCGAGATCGGTGCGGAAATTCACCGCTTCCTGGATCGCTATCTACTGCAACCGCCGCAGCAGAAATAAGCGACCGTTGGCAGCAGGAAAGATCGGAATGGATGGCTTAGTGCTCCGATGGAAAGCTAAGCCATCTACGCAGGCGGCGATGAGTTGGCCATCCATAAATCCCATCGCACGACTCAAGCCATGGGCGCGATAAACCGGGTATCAGGGCAGCTCAAGGGCCAGATGCCGTGGCGACAACGCGCGCAAAAAATCGCTGGCGTCGAAAGCCTGCCCGGCAGCCAACACCCCACGCTGCAGGAAAGACGCATCGAGTACGCGCTGTGTCGCCTCTACCACCAGCGGCGCGGAAACCGCGTAGATATCTTGTCCACTTACCACCGCACGACGCTCCTGCTGGCCTGAGCGCACCCTCGCTTCAAGCAAAAATATTTGTGCTGACCGCCCGCTGGCGTCGACGCTGACCGGTAGCGACAGATCGGTATCGGCAAGATCGCGAAGCGGCGCCTGCATCATGTAGGTATGCAATTGGCGGGTCTGTACATGGCCGGGAATGGTCACGCTATCGGCAGTGACAAAGTCCGCCACGACGGTCTGCTTTCCAAATGGCGGCGGAGAAGTCCAATCGACAATAGGCGCACTATCAGAGCGAAGCTGCAGGCGATGATCGGTAAAAACCAGGCGCTGCCCTCCGCGACGCTGCCTTGAAGTTTGCGAGGTGGCGCGCGTACCCAGCGTCGGCCTCCAACTGCTAAGCGCAAACGCGAGACTGATCTCATCGACGGCCTGCCAGTCGCCCATGGCAGCGGTCGCCAGCAAATCACCCAGGCCGCCATAAAAGGCAATCGACGGCACGATGACCATGCCTGCATCGTTGGCACGGCTGGTGTATTGCGCAAAGGCCGCGACGGCCACTTCCACCTCAGCCGCCACATCGAGATAGGGAATTCGTGCGCGCAATGCCGCTTCGATAACCGGCGCGGAGGTCAGCATGAATGGCCCGGCCGCATTGATGACCGCCGCCGAACCATGCAGGGCACGATCGAGGGATGCGGTGTCGTCAACCGAGGCCGGCCGTATTTCCAAGCCAGGGTAGGCACGCCCCAGCTCCTCCAGTTTTTCCAGGCTTCTGCCGGAGAGCACCGGGGTCAGCCCGCGTGTGCATAGCTCCGCCACGATGAAGCGTCCCGTGTGGCCGTAAGCACCATATACGGTGACCTTTTGATTCGAAAGCATAGTGAAATCCAGACGATGGACGGCTTGCTGGTAGGCCCGGCCACAGCATGACTAAGTAACCGGGACGCTTAAGTACGGGTGATATCAGCTGGAGGTCGCCTCGCCAAAGCAAACATTAGTCTGGCGACCGCCTGGCGTGCTGCCTGCGATGGCGAGGCGATTAGTTCAGCGCTGCCGCGGCGCTGGCCGCCCAATGC
>NZ_JAPDPE010000063.1 GCF_026283955.1 Dyella silvatica
GCATGAGCGCAGAGAGCGCCGTGGAGTCCGGCGTCACCGCGGCATTCTTCCCGCATGGCCTGGGGCATCCCATCGGGCTGCAAGTACACGATGTCGCCGGCTTCCAGCAGAACGAGCGTGGCGGCAGCATCGCACGCCCGGCCGGCCATCCTTATCTGCGCATGACCCGGGTACTTGAACCCGGCATGGTCGTGACGATCGAGCCCGGCCTTTACTTCATCGATATGCTGTTGGCCGAACTGCGCGACAAGCCGCTCGCCGCCGATATCGACTGGGCCAAAGTAGAGGCCTTCCGTCCTTACGGCGGCATCCGCATCGAAGACGATGTGGTGTGCACCGAGGCCGAGCCGGAGAACCTTACCCGCGATGCGTTTGCCCTGCTGAGTTGATCGTCATCCGGCCGGCGCCGGCTCGATTCGCCTGATTCATTCGCACAAGCGCGCGTGCCATGCACGCCAGCCCCCTCTCTCCGGACCACGGGGAGAGGGCAAATTGTCCTTGCGGCGATCCGCCACTGCGACATTGCTCCACACAGACAATACGTTTGTGCGGTGTACCATGCCCGCAGACACAGCAGGGGTGTATTTGCCATGTCCACCTTGTTCAATCACGCTAGGAAGACTGCGCTGCCACGCCGGCCACTCCGTCGGCTGGCACTCGAATTAATCCTGATTGTCGTTGCCAAAATCGCTTTACTGAGTTTGATTTGGTGGGTAGCGATCGCTCCCCATCCGCGCCCCGACACCCGCCCCGAAGCGATTGAGCACTTGCTCGCGCCGACCTCATCCTCTTCGCCGCACGAAGGCTAACCATGATTATCGACACCGACGTCGTAACCCTGTCGCGCCTGCAATTCGCGCTCACGGCGCTTTATCACTTTCTGTTCGTGCCGCTGACTTTGGGCCTGGTATGGATGCTCGCCATCATGGAGAGTGTCTACGTGATGACCGGGCGCGAGGTATGGCGGCGCATGGTGCAATTCTGGGGCGTGTTATTCGGCATCAACTTCGCCATGGGTGTCGCCACCGGCGTCACCATGGAGTTCCAGTTCGGCATGAACTGGGCTTACTACGCGCATTACGTCGGCGATGTCTTCGGTACGCCACTGGCGATTGAAGGGCTGATGGCGTTCTTCCTCGAAGGTACCTTGATCGGCCTGTTCTTCATGGGCTGGAAGCGTTTGAGCAAGGTCAAACACCTGCTGGTCACCTGGTTTCTTGCGCTCGCCACCAGCCTCTCGGCACTGTGGATACTGATCGCCAACGCCTGGATGCAGAACCCGGTCGGCTCGGCCTTCAATCCCGAAACCATGCGGATGGAGGTCACCTCATTCGCCGAGGTGTTCTTCAATCCGGTGGCGCAGGCGAAATTCGTGCACACGGTCAGCGCCGGCTATGTGATGGGCGCGATGTTTGTGCTGTCGATCAGCGCCTGGTATTTGCTGCAAGGGCGCAACGTCGATTTCGCCAAACGCTCGATGACGGTAGCCGCCAGTTTCGGATTGGCCGCCGCCTTGAGCGTGGTGGTGCTGGGCGATGAATCGGGTTATGCGGTGTCTGAAAACCAGAAGATGAAGATGGCCGCGATCGAGGCCATGTGGGAAACCGAGCCGGCTCCTGCTTCTTTCACGGTGTTTGGCATCCCTGATGTGCAACAGCAGACCACGCATTTCGCCGTACGCGTACCGTGGGTGATGGGCCTGATCGGCACGCGCTCGATCGACACCCCGATCCCCGGCATCGCCAATCTGGTCGAAGAAACCAAGGGCAAGATCGGTAACGGCATCCACGCCTACGACGCCATGCTGGTGCTGCGCGAAGACAAGAACAACGCCCAAGCGCGGGCCATTCTCGCCGCACATGACAAAGATCTCGGTTACGCCTTGCTGCTTAAACGCTTTATGGACGATCCGCGCAAAGCCACCCCGGCGGACATCCAAAAGGCCGCTGACAGCACCATCCCCAATGTGCCGGTGTTGTTCTGGGCGTTCCGCATCATGGTCGCCTGCGGCTTCTACTTCATCGCCTTGTTCGGCTTCTCGTTCTGGCTATCCAGCAAGCGCAAACTCGATAGCAAGCGCTGGTATCTGAAGCTGGCGCTATGGAGCCTGCCATTGCCATGGGTGGCCGCGGAACTAGGTTGGATCGTTGCCGAATACGGCCGCCAGCCATGGGCCATCGAAGGCATCTTGCCGACCGCGCTGGGCGTGTCGTCAGTGACCACCGGCCAGGTATGGACTTCGCTCGGCGGCTTCGTGTTTTTCTACACCGCCCTGGCCATCGTTGATGCCGTGCTGATGGTCAAGTTTGCCCGCAAGGGTCCGGACGGACTTGGTATCTGGCCGCCTGCCGATACCCACACCACCCCCGCCAAGGTTTGAGGAGAGCGCCATGTTCGACTATGAAAACCTGCGGCTGATCTGGTGGGCCCTGCTTGGCGTGCTGCTGATCGGCTTCGCCATCATGGACGGCTTCGATTTCGGCATCGCCGCCTTGCTGCGAGTGCTAGGCCGCAACGACGATGAGCGGCTGGTGCTGCTGGAAACCATCGAGCCCACCTGGGAGGGTAACCAGGTCTGGTTCATCCTCGGCGGCGGCGCGGTATTTGCAGCATGGCCGATGCTTTACGCGGTGTCGTTCTCTGGCATGTACCTGGCCATTGCACTGGTCTTGCTGGCCTTCATCCTGCGCCCGGTCGGCTTCAACTTCCGCGGCAAGGTGCACGACGCGCGCTGGCGCAACCTGTGGGACTGGGTGCTGGTCGGCTCGGGCGTGGTGGTGATGCTGATCACCGGCGTGGCCTTCGGCAATTTGTTTCTCGGCGTGCCGTTTCAGTTCGATGGCGATTTGCGCATGAGCTGGCATGGTGGTTTTTTCGAGTTGCTGCACCCATTCGCGCTGATCGCCGGGCTGGTTTCGCTCAGCATGCTGCTGGCGCATGGTGCGTGCTGGGCTGCATTGAAGGCGGATCAGCTGATCGCGGAGCGAGCGGCGCGGCTTGCGCGCTGGTTTACCCTGATTTATGTGCTGGTATATGTGCTTGCCGGCATCTGGCTGGCCTACGGCATACCCGGCTACGCCATCGTTGGCCCGGTGGTCACCGACGGCCCAGCCAACCCGCTGTTCAAAGCAGTGGCTCGCGGTGGCAGCTGGTTTGCCAGCTATCTGCAACAACCCTGGTTCTGGGCTGCACCGGTCTTGGCCTTGCTCGGCGCCATCGGTGTGCAGCTGACCGTTGGCAAACGCGGTCTTGCTGGCTTTCTTTGTAGCAGCCTGATGGTGGCCGGCACGATTCTGTCGGCAGGTTTTGCCCTGTTTCCGTTCTTGCTTCCCTCCAGCCTGGACCCGCGCTCCAGCCTGACCATCTGGGACGCCTCCTCCAGCCGTGGCACCTTACTGCTGATGCTTGGCGTCACCACCGTCTTCATGCCGATCATCATCGCCTACACCAGCTGGGTCTACCGGGTGATGCGCGGACGCGTGACGCTTGAACACGTACGTAACTCCGACCACACCTACTGATCACGCTTACCTAGCAAGGAGCCAAGCAAACCATGTGGTATTTCTCCTGGATTCTCGGCCTCGGCCTGGCCTGCGCCTTCGGCATTCTCAATGCGATGTGGTACGAGGTGCATGCCACCGATGAGGCTAATCGCCATCGCTCGCCGGCTGAAAAGGACGACTAGCGTTACACCATCTGTTCGCCTGCAACGCCGGGTTGCGCTCGCCGCAACCCGGCAGTCTTCCCCGGAATAGGCGTCTTTTCATCGACCTTGCCGGCAGCGTCTTGTCGTCATGCACGGCGATCGACATGACAACCATCAACGAGAGGCCAGCAAGGCCTCGATCTCATCGGCCCGCTTGGGCACCTGATGGGTCAGCACCTCATTACCATCGCGGATCACCGCCACATCGTCTTCGACGCGAATACCGATGCCACGCCAGCGCTCGGCCACGGATAGGTCACTCGGCGGCACGTAAATACCCGGCTCCACCGTCACCACCATGCCCTCTTCAAGCAAGCGCGGCTCGCCATCGACGCGGTAATCGCCCACGTCATGCACATCCAGCCCCAGCCAATGGCCGGTTTTTGCCGGAAAAAACCGCTTGTAGCTGCCATCGGCCATCGCCGTATCGGCCGTGCCGTGGAGTAAGCCCAGTGCGCACAGGCCTTCGGCAATCACCCGTACTGCTACCTGATGCGCTGCATCGAATGGACGGCCCGGCTTCACTTCATCGATCGCCGCCGCTTGCGCCGCAAGCACCACTTCGTAGAGCAAGCGCTGTTCGCGGCTATAGCGCCCGCTGACTGGAAAAGTGCGGCTGATGTCCGAGGCATAGCACTCCAGCTCGGCACCAGCGTCGATCAGCAGCAAATCACCCTGCCGCAGCCGCGCGCGATTCGCCTGGTAGTGCATGACACACGCGTTGGCCCCAGCCGCCACGATCGGCGGGAACGCAGGCACCGCGCCGTGGCTGTGAGTGACCCGCAACAGCTCAGCCTCGATTTCATACTCGTGCCGGCCCGCCACCGCCATGCGCATGGCGGCCAGATGCGCCTCGGCAGCAATGCCGGCAGAGGCGCGCATCAATTTCAATTCAGCGCGTGACTTATACAAGCGCAGGTCATGCAGCAAATGTCCCAGCGCGACGAATTCTTTCGGCACCACGCCGCCGCCACGCAGCTGGCGCAACCGGCGCATCCAGCTGAGCAGCCGCGCATCGAATTCCGGCTCACGGCCAAAATGACAATAAACCCGCCCACGCCCTTCGATCATGCCGGGCAAGATGTCGTCGATATCGTCGATGGGGAAAGCGTCGTCCATGCCATAGGCGTCTACGGCACGCTCGGTACCGATCGACTCGCCATGCCAGCGCTCGTGCTCGGCATCGCGCTCGCGACAAAACAACACGGCCTCGCCATGCTTACGACCCGGTAGCAGCGCCAGCACGCTATCGGGCTCGGGGAAACCGGCGAGGTAATGCAAATCCGAATCTTGCCGATACGGCCAGGCCGCATCGGCATTGCGCATACGCTCGGGCGCCGCGGCGATCAGCAGCACCGCATCGTCTCCGGCCATCCGCATCAACTGGCGGCGACGGCGTGCGTACTCTGCAGGCTCGATACTCAATGTCTCACTGCTCAACGTGGCGATGCCCAGGCACTCAATGCACGGTGTCGTTGCCGGGCCCATTACGCGCGCTGACACACTCGGCATGCAACAGCATGGCGCCAACACGCACGAATTCATGCACTTCGATCAGCGCGTCTTCGTCTTCGCTTTCTTCACCGAAATCGAACGCGGAGCTGGCAATCGCGCCCAGGTCGCGCAGGATCTCTTGCGCATCGTCGGTGAGCTTGGCATGCGCCTCGGCCCCGGCCAGCCCAAAGCCACCCAGGAAACCACGGCACCAATCGACCAAGGCCTCGGCGCGCTCCGGCAGCGGGCGATCATCGACCGGCAACAGCGGCTCGAAGCCCAGTTCGGGGTCGGCCAGTTCGGCCTCGCACTGCTTGTCGAGGCGGTCGAGCAGGGTTTTGTCCTGGGCCGACAGCACGACCTCCTCGCCATCCAGCTGCAGCGCTGCCAGCATGGACTGCCGGCCCAGCCGGGCACCCCCGGCAAGATAGCCACATAGCGAGCCATGCAGCTCGCTGGCCTGCACGCCCAGCCGCAGCCGAGCGCAGGCAGCGTCCAGCTCGTCGTGGCCGACCAGTTCGATCGCGGTCATGACGGTACTCCTTCAAGATTGAGGCGTCAGTTTAGCCGGTCCGGGCATGCTCTAGCGCCGCTGATTTCGCCAAACCTCCTGCTATAGTTTCCCGCATGAGCGCGCCCGACACCGTCAAGCCGGATCCGATCAAACCGGATCTGATCAAACAAGAACTTACCGCCTTGGGCGAGCAGCTTGATCGCTTGCTCGAAATAGTGCGTCGTCTCAACGAGGAAAACCGCAGCTTGCGCCATAGCCAGGAACAATTGGCGAATGAGCGCGCAGGCCTGATGGCCCGCAATGAGCAAGCGCGCAGCCGGGTGGAAGCCATGATCCAGCGCCTGAAAGCGCTTGAGCACAACGGCTGAGTGTCACATTCAATGACTTGTGCAGAGATTGCCCGATGAGCAACAGCGAGCCGGTCGCCTTGCGACTTATCGACCGTGAATTCCTGATTGCCTGCGCACCGGAAGAACGGGAAGGCCTGCTTGAGGCGGCCAATTACCTCGATCGCAAGATGCGCGAACTGCGCGCCAACGCCAAGGCGCCGGGTTTCGACCGGCTGGCGGTCTTGGCCGCCATCAGCGTCACGCATGAATTCCTTGCCCTGCGCAATCAGCACAGCGGACACGATCAAAGTTTGAGCGATGGACTGACCGCTTTGCGACGCAAGCTTGATGCAGCCCTCGAGGCTCAACTAAGATAGCGATGGCGTTTTCTGCGATGTTCGCCAGCGCACTCTTACATTTGCCTTGTTCCTAATTACGGCCCCGGGTCGGTTTTTCATCGGCTGTTGTGCATGTCCGCCGCGTGCGGAAAGCCTTGAGGCCATGTAACCCTCCCACCTGATCCATCTTGGATCAAGGTCGTTTGGTGTGCAGCGGCATCGCGGTTAACGCCACCTTTTTGCTTACCTGGCCGCCAGACGGCCAGGTAAGGCCGCTCGCCGCACGCCACCAGGACCACCACAGGAGACGCGCGATCGTGGATACCACCACCCAGCGACGCGAGCTACGCCAACAACTGGCCGAACGCCGCCGCGCCCTCACCCCGCAGCAACGCATTGCCGCCGCGCAGGGTTTGCGCCGCAGCCTCGAGCAATTGCCCGAATACCTCACCGATACACGCGTGGCCGGCTATTGGGCTTGCGATGGCGAGCTGCCGCTGAACCTGGTGATGGCGCCACTGGCTACCCGTGGCCAGCAGTTTTTGCTGCCCTTGATTGGCGATGATCGCTCGCTGCGCTTTGCACCGTGGACCTCCGGTGAAGACGTTCAACCTAACCGCTACGGCATCCCTGAGCCAGTCGCGCCACGGGAATGGCTGGCGCCGTTTCAGCTCGATCTGGTGCTGGTACCCTTGCTCGCTTTTGACCGCCGCGGTCATCGGCTTGGCTACGGCGGTGGCTATTACGACCGCAGCTTCAGCTTTCTGCGTGAACAAGTGCGCCCCACCGAGCCCCTGCTGGTCGGCATTGGCTACGACTTTCAAGAATTGCCTGCCATAGACGCGGAGTCATGGGATGTTCCGCTCGACTACATCGCGACCGATCGCGAACTGATCGACTGCCATGGCGATACCAAAAATGGAGCGGCGCAGGTATGAATCACTGGTTGATGAAATCCGAACCTGACGCCTTCTCCATCGACGACCTCAAGCGCAAAGGCCGCGAGCCCTGGGATGGTGTGCGCAACTACCAGGCACGTAATTTCATGCGGGACGGTATGCGTGTTGGCGACAAGGTGTTTTTCTACCACTCCAACTGTGCCGAACCGGGCATCGTCGGTGTCGCCGAAGTCGCCACCGATGCCTACCCCGATCCCGGCCAGTTCGACCCCAAAGGCAAGTATTTCGACGCCGCCAGCACGCGCGATAACCCGCGCTGGGTGCTGGTCGACGTGAAATTCGTGAAGAAGCTCAAGCGCACCATCACGCTTAAAGAGCTGCAGGCGCAATCATCGCTGGCCGAGATGGCACTGGTGCGCAAAGGTAATCGACTGTCGGTCATGCCGGTAAGCGCCGCCGAATGGCGCGCCATCCTCGCGCTGGAATGAGCCAAGACAGCCCCCCCTCCCAAGGCTTCGACAGGGGGACCGCAGGCATCCCATCCTTAAAGTTACGGAATCACCCTTATGAGCAACAACGAAAAGCGCCTGGCTGGTGAAGCCGCCATCCGTTATGTCGACGATGGCGCGATTGTCGGCGTCGGCACCGGCTCCACGGTGGCTTACTTCATCGACGCCCTGGCCGACCTACGCGATCGCATCCAGGGTGCGGTATCGAGTTCGGAGCAGTCCACCGCCCAGCTGAAAAAGCACGGCATCCCGGTGCTCGACCTCAATGCGACCGGCCCGCTCAGCCTGTACGTGGATGGCGCTGACGAGTGCGACCCGTACAAGCGCCTGATCAAAGGCGGCGGCGCCGCACTGACGCGGGAAAAAATCATCGCCGAGGCTAGCGAAAAATTCATCTGCGTGATCGATTCCAGCAAACGGGTCGATTTGCTCGGCAAGTTTCCGCTGCCGATCGAAGTCATACCGATGGCCCGGAGCCTGGTAGGTCGCGAAATCGCCAAGCGCGGCGGCCAGCCGGTATGGCGTGACGGTGTAGTAACCGATAACGGCAACTGGGTTATCGATGTCCACGGCTGGCAGATTGCCGACCCAGCCGCGCTGGAAAACGACCTGAACCAGATCCCCGGCATCGTCGCCGTAGGCCTGTTTGCCCGCCGCCCAGCCAATATCGTGCTGATCGGCGACCAGCTGATGGACTAACTTAAGCTCACTTAAGGTGCGTGGTGGATCCCTGACGAATGGCCGATTGAATCCTGCCAGCTAGCCACCACAGTAGCGGTACACGGATGTACCCCCTTGACCCCACAAAAGCCCTCGTCATGCGCACCCTGCGTTTTTCCATCATCCTTGCGTTGGTGCTGTTGCCCATTGCCTCATGGGCCAGCGGCGCCACGCCCTCCGTCAGCCTGACCCAGCTGAGTCAGCTGTATTCATCGCAAACCGGCCACATCACTCCCGACACTTATCTCGACCAGCGCGTCACCGTGCGTGCCGTGGTGGCCAAGGTCAGCCAGGACCCGCGTGGGCGCCTGCGGGTCAACCTGGTCGATGAGGCTGGGCAGATTGAAGGCCGCGCCACCTTTGAGCCGGTTTTTGCCGCCCAGGCAAAAACACTACAGCAAGGCCAGCCATTCACCGCGGCCTGCACCATCGAATTCAGCGCCAACGAACCGATCATTCTGGGCGATTGCCAGCTCTGAGCACTTGTTTACGATGCCTGATTAGCCGACATCGAAATCACAAGCAAGCCCAAATCCGGCCCCTGGAGCCGACGCTGATATCAAGCCAGCGCCAGGGGCACGCGAGTTATACGTGAGCTTGCGGTGGCACCTGATTTGCCTGCTGGCTCAATTTATCAAGGCCCTGCCGCTGCGCTTGGGCCAGTTCCGGTTGCTTCTGTTGCATCACCTGCTGCCATGCCTGACTACTCTGGGCAACCGAGGTATTCACTGCCTGCTCGGTTGGCACCTGCGTCATCCGTTTGAATGGTGAATTCAGATCACCCTGCACTGCAAATGCGCGCGAGGCATCGTCACTCAACACCGCATGATTGACCTCATGCATCCCATCCCGGCGCGCCGCCACGACCAGGGCCGCCGCCAGGTTATCGCTGCGCTGGTCCGGTGCATGGCCCTGATGCACATCGAGGCGGTGTACAGCTTCGCGAGTCTGCTGATAAAGCGCATGATCAGGATGAGAGGCCTGATCCAAAAGCGGCACCGGACGGACACCCTGTTGCCCCTGCACAGCAATTGGCACGTATGTGTGCGTCGTTGCGGTATGGTCAAAATGCCGTTGAGTCGGCGGACTTGTGCTCTTGTCGGCATACGGCATCGGCTGCGTGTTCGGCCCCAGATTGATGCCGTTTTCCGCCACCGTCTGCGGATTGAGGCGCAGCTGAGCCATATTCAGGCTCATTTCCGGACCGACCGGAACTGCTTGCCCGGGCTGCGCCTGTTGCGGCGGATTGTAGTGTCGCTCGTACGTCACTGCAGCGCCAATGGCGTACGCCCCGTCATAGTTGGGGTAGTCGGAATTGCCGTGAAAGCCCAAACCACCTGGCGCAGGGCGCGCCTTGTCGTAGAAGTTCTGCCCCATACCCTCGAGATTGTGCGCTGAATAATCCATCGAATGATCAGCATTGACCTGCAGGTTGGGTTTAAGCACATAGGTGGGCGGAAACACGGAGCGATTCACATCAATGAAATCATCCATACGACCGGGGTTGCGATTGTAGATATCGCCTAGCGTCGGCGCCGCCGCGTTACGGGTCGTGGCATCTTGCTGTGCTGCACTCACCACCGCGTTCCAGCCGGAAATTTCCGCCCCGGCCTCATCACGCCGATTAGCAGCGATCAGATTACCGATGGGTGCCGTGTAATCGTGATCAAGCCCGGGCGCCGTCGCAACGACGGTGAGCTCTTGGGCGAAGGCTGCACTCGCCTGACTCGCCGCCGCCGCGTTAAAACCGTGCTGCAGTTCGTGCCCGAGGACAAAAGTCGGCTCGCCGGTATCGAAGCTGCCGTTTGGCGGCGTGTTCAACATCGTCAAGGGCAAACGCATAGATTGATCGGTCGAGCTGTATTCGCCACCAGCATGTGGATTGGTCAGTGGCTCAATTTTCCGCAGATGACCCTGGGCAACAGCGTCGTTGACCTCTTGCGTCAACGCGGGCGAGGCATTAATCGTCGCCTGCAGGTTTTGTACTTGTTGCTGGGTCACACCTGGCTGTTGGCCGAAGGTATCGATGATCGCCTGTGCTTGCTGACTGATAGGCATTGGGAGATCTCCTTACCGCACCAAAACCATTTTTACGCAAGCTTGGCCGGCGTCGTTACTGTCCGCCGGCATAGCCATCGGATGCACCTCGACGCGCATACCCGGGCGATCGAAATAGTCGAAGGTCCAGCGATTATGTTCGCCATGCGAAGATTGCCGACTGAAGCCCATAGCCTCGAGTTCTGCAGTGAAATCCGCAAAATCAAACTCGCAGATCTCTGCAGGCGACGGCTGCGTGCCAGGCATGCTGCCGAACACGAAATCCACTCGCGGACCGATCGAACCCACCTGCAAATGCTGGATGCTCCAAGCCCAGCTGGGTGATAAACGCTCGCCGTAGCCGTATTCATTCTTGTTGATTACTTTGATGTCTACATCCATGCCCTTGTGCATATATTCGGGCGTGAAATCACTGATGCTTTGGCTCCCACGAATCAGTTCAAGCAAGCGCTGCAGCGCTTGCTTGGCGGTAAGTCGGGGTGAAAGGGGGGGCTGATCGTTATGGGTCGTTGTTGGCGTGGTCATCGCGTGATTCTCCTTGACGTGATCTTGGGGCGAGTTGGGTGCCGCCGATAACGGCAGGCAAGCACTCAACGTCCAAAGGGTGAGTACGAAAAGTCTGCAACGGGTCGCGCTGAGTCCTTGCTTGCTCCGCTTATCGGGCATGCCAATCTCCTCAAGATGTTCAACGACTGAGCATGTACTTGTAATGGCTTAGCGCGAGGTCATAACTACACCAACTGATGTCATCAATACGCGACCAACTGATCTTTCGACGTCATCTGTGGCTACTACCTCACCAGCCTCCCTTGCTTTCACATCGAGTCTTTATCGGCGTTTGAAAATAATGCAGCCCTCCTGAATCCGGACCAGCCCTCGACCCGACATTCCAACGAAAAGCGAAAATCACATAGTCAGGATGATTGAATCACTATGGCTTGCTCATTCCACACGCAGGAACAGAGCATTTGTCACGCCAGAACCGAGCAAATTCGCAAAGCTGGAAGCAACACGTTGCGTCAAAACTTGATCGGACTCGCATTTTCAGTATGCCGCAGCACAAGATCGAACCCATCGACTTCGAAGGTGACGTCTGAGGCCAGCTGGAGGCTTTATGGAAAGCGTACACGTCCATGCCTTGGCCAATACATGGGCTTTAGGTATGAAGGGGACAGGCCCGGCTTGAACTAGCAATCACCAATATGAGCAAGTCCCGCATAGCCTAGAACCTGACGCGACGCCAAAAACAAAAAGGCCCCGCTTTCGCGGAGCCTTGATGTTGGCTGGGAGACTAGGATTCGAACCTAGATAAACGGAGTCAGAGTCCGTTGTCCTACCGTTAGACGATCTCCCAAAACCTAGCGGAGCGGTGCGCTCTGACTTGGATGCACCGGACCGTCGAAGCAGTCGTTCTAGTGAACGATTAGCGCTTCGAGAACTGGGTTGCGCGGCGGGCCTTATGCAGACCGACCTTCTTACGCTCGACTTCACGGGCATCGCGCGTCACGAAGCCGGCCTTGCGGAGCGGCGACTTGAGGCTTTCGTCGTACTCGATCAGTGCGCGGGCAATGCCCAGGCGGATCGCGCCGGCCTGGCCGGTGATACCGCCGCCTGCCACAGTGACCTTGATGTCGAACTTATTGGTGCTCTCGGTCAGTTCGAGCGGCTGGCGCACGATCATGCACGAGGTCTCGCGACCAAAAAACTGCTCGAGGCTCTTGCCGTTGACAATGATCTCGCCGTTGCCCTTGCGCAGGAACACGCGAGCGGCTGAGGTCTTGCGGCGGCCGGTGCCGTAATTCTGCTGGATCGCCATACTGATTCCTTAGAGTTCCAGCGCCTGCGGCTGCTGTGCGGTATGCGGATGTTCGGCGCCGCCGTACACCTTGAGCTTGCGGTACATCGCGCGGCCCAGGGGGTTCTTCGGCAACATGCCCTTGACGGCGATCTCGATCACGCGCTCAGGGTGGGTAGCCAGCAGGTCCTTGAGACTGGTGGTCTTCAGGTTGCCGACGTAGCCGGTAAAACGGTGGTACATCTTGTCGTCAAGCTTGGCGCCGGTGACAGCCACCTTCTCGGCGTTGACCACAACGATGTAATCGCCGGTATCGACGTGCGGAGTAAACTCCGGCTTGTGCTTGCCGCGCAGACGGCGCGCGATTTCGGTCGACAGACGACCGAGCGTCTTGTTCGTGGCGTCGATCACGAACCAGTCGCGCTTGACGCTTTCCGGCTTGGCGCTGAACGTTTTCATTTCGGAATACCTGGTCTGCCGCCGTAAGGCGGTGTGCATAATCAGTGGAGCAAAGGCGCGAGATGATAGCGGAGCTTTCATCTATCGCGCAAGCCCACGGACCGGCGGGCTGCGAGTCGGCGATGATAGCATGATCAGCATGCCGCTTGAGAAGACCCCCAACCGAATTGCCGCACTGGCCGATCAATGCGTGCAGTGTGGGCTGTGCCTGCCCGTATGCCCTACCTATGCGCTGGACCGCAATGAGGCGGAATCGCCGCGAGGGCGAATAGCCATTGCGTCGGCACTGGCCAAGGGCCAGGTTATCGCCACGCCCGCCCTGCGTGAGCACCTGGACCATTGCCTAGGCTGCCTCGGCTGCGAACGAGTCTGCCCGGCCAATGTGCAGTATGCCGAATTGCTGGTTGAAACCCGCGCCTTGCTTGGCCCCTCACCTCAACGGCCACGCGGATTGCTCGCCTTGCTCAAGCGACCAGCCCTATTGAGACCGCTACTGGCCGTGGCTGGCTGGTGCCGGATGTCGACATGGCCGTTACCGCTCGGAAAAGCCTGGCGTACCGCGCTGAACTTGCTGCCCAGCCAACGCGCATCACGGCCGGCGCAAGCCATGAGCAACTCGACCTCGCCGCCGCAACCCAGCCTCGCCCAGGGCGTGGTTGCGCTGTTTCCCGGCTGCATTGCCAGCATCGAGGATGCCGAAGCCCAGCAGTCCGCCATCCGCCTGCTTGGCGCGGCGGGCTATCGGGTCGTGCAACTACCCGCCTTCTGCTGTGGCGCGCTGGACCTGCATGGCGGCGCCGCCACGGCGGCCGAGCAAGCGGCAGCACACGTTCGCCAGGCCTGGCATGCCAGCGGAGCCCAGCACTTGCTGACGGTAACCCCCGGCTGTCTGGGCACTTTGCGGCGCGCCCTGCCCGGAGTCGCGGTGACCGACCCTTACACCTTGCTTGCCCAGCAGGCAGAGCGCCTGCATTTTCGCCCGCTTGCTCGTCGCGCAGCATTGCACCTGCCGTGCACGCAAACCAATGTGGCACGCAGCGATGCCACGTTATTGCAACTGCTGCGGCGCAGTCCGCAGCTGGATGTCAGCGCATTACCATCGCCGCCTTATTGCTGTGGCGCCGCCGGCAGCCATTTGCTGGAATTCCCGGAGCGCGCATCCCGCCTCCGCGGGGAGATGCTGCGACGCGTTGCCGACTTGGCACCGCAGCTGCTGCTGTCGTCCAATATCGGCTGCCGCCTGCATTTGGCCGCCGGCATGAGCGAACCTGGGCAAGCATGGCCACACCTGCACCCCTTGACGCTGCTGGCGCAACAGCTTGAGAACGCCCCTCTGGAGCCCTGATGAACACACGCACCTTCTCCCCATTGGACCGCCTGCTGATGGGTATCGAGCGCGCCATGGAGGCGATTGCCGGCAGCCCCGAGGCAAACCGCAGATCCCCTGGCGCAGACATGGCCGAGGGCGAGCTGGACGACCCGGCGCGCCGTCATGTGGCCGGCTTGATGCGCGTCAATCACACCGGCGAGGTTTGCGCCCAGGCCTTGTATTTCGGGCAAGCCGCCCTGGCTCGTGATAGCGAAACCCGCGATCACCTGCTGCACGCCGCCGCCGAAGAAACCGATCATCTGGCCTGGTGTGCAGAGCGCCTGCGTGAACTGGATAGCCGCCCCAGCCTGCTCAACCCGCTGTGGTACGCCGGCAGCTACGCCATCGGTGCCGCCGCGGCCGCCATCGGCGACCCGGTCAGTCTGGGCTTTGTGGTCGAAACCGAGCGCCAGGTAGAAGCCCATCTAGCGGAGCATATCGAGCAGCTGCCCGCCCAGGACGAGCGCTCGCGCGCCATCCTGAGCCAAATGCAACTCGACGAGAGCCGGCATGCGCAGGCCGCGCAACAGCGCGGCGGCATTGACCTACCTTTCCCCATCCCCAGGCTGATGCAACTCAGCTCGATGGTGATGAAAACGGTGGCTTACCGGTGGTAACCCACGGCTAAGCCATCTTGGGCAGGGCCATAAAAAAACCGCCTTTCGGCGGCTTTTTTATCCATCACATCAGGTTGCGGCCGTGGAACAGCTCTTCGATCTCGCGGCGCAGCAGCGACTCGATGCGCTGGCGCTCCTTGAACGAAAGGTCGTCGGCGTGCGCTTCGAACAGGTAAGTATCCAGGTCGAAGTCTTTGATGTGCATCTTCGTGTGGAACATGTTCTCTTGATACACGTTGACGTCGAACATCTCGTACTTCTGGCGGATATGCCGCGCCAGGTAGTCCTGCACCGAGTTGATCTTGTGGTCGATGAAGTGCTTCTTGCCCTTCACGTCACGGGTAAAGCCGCGTACGCGGTAATCCGCGATCACGATATCTGACTCGAAACTGTCGATCAGGTAGTTCAACGCCTTCAGCGGCGAGATCACGCCACAGGTGGCCACGTCGATATCCGCGCGGAAGGTCGCGATGCCGTTGTGCGGATGCGTCTCAGGGTAGGTATGGACGGTGATGTGGCTTTTGTCCATATGCGCCACCACGGCACCGGAAATGGTGTCGCGACCGAGTTTTTCGACCACCGGCTCCTCAGAAATGAGAATAGTGACCGAGGCACCCTGCGGATCGTAGTCCTGACGTGCGATATTGAGGATGTTCGCGCCGATGATTTCTGCTACATCGGTGAGAATCTGGGTCAGACGATCGGCGTCATACTGCTCATCGATGTACTCGATGTAGCGCTGGCGCTGTTCTTCCGACACTGCATAGCAGATATCGTAGATATTAAAGCTCAAGGCTTTGGTAAGGTTATTGAAGCCTTGCAAACGCAAGCGCGGAAGGGGTTTCACCACAACGACTCTCCATGACCTAATGCGGCCAGCAGTAGAGGGCGGGTTAGCTACAAGGGTCCCCGCTGCATAGTACGACGCGTAAGAACGAAGCCTCCGCGACCCTTGTTACCGGGCAGTGACAAAGGTGTCACGCCGGAAAGACCGTTAAGTATGCGACAAAAGTCTGAAAAACTGAACCTGCGGTAGACGCGCATTTTTAGTTTGTCATAATGCTGCGGGGGACTATTTAGGCGCGATGACGCCGATCCTGCGGTACTTGAACCTACTTCTTCGGGGCAGCACGTGGCGCAACTCAAATACCAACTACAACAAGCATTTGAACGTTCCCAGGCACCTGCCGGATTTGCCCCTGACCCGGCATCGATGGAGCGTTTTCTTGCGCTTTGTCACCGCCGCCGCTATCCGGGCAAAACCGCCATCATCCGACCGGGCGATCCGGCCAACACGCTTTATTACATCATCGAAGGCTCGCTGGCGGTATGCACCGAGGACGAGCAAGGGCGCGAACTGATCCTGGCCTATCTCAGCCGCGGGCAATTCATCGGCGAAATGGGGCTGTTCGTGGAGCAGGCTCAACGCGAGTCGGTCGTCCGCACCCGCACCCCTTGTGAAATGGCAGAAATCAGCTACGAGCGGCTGTTCCAGCTGATGGAAGGGCCATTGCGCGAGGAATGCCCGAAAATTCTCTGCGCCATCGGCGCACAGCTCACCCATCGTCTGCTGCGCACGTCGCGCCAGGTCAGCCGAATGGCCTTCATGGACGTCACCAATCGCATTTCGCGCACCTTGCTCGATCTGTGCCAAGAGCCAGACTCGATGAGCCACCCCGACGGCACGCAGATCCGCATCTCTCGCCAGGAAGTGAGCCGTATCGTGGGCTGTTCGCGTGAAATGGTCGGCCGCGTACTCAAACAGCTGGAAGAGCAGCGCATGATCGATGTCGCCGGCAAAACCATCGTGGTGCGCGGCACGCGTTAATCGACGAATCGCGCCTCCCCGCCCAGGCGGGGAGGCGCAGCCTCACACCTCTTGGCTTGTGCGCGTCGCTCGGGCCTGGCGCTTGCGAACCGCTTTTTTGCCCCGAGCCGCCCCAGCCCCCGGCTGATAAATCATGTACACATCGGCGCGCTCATAGTGCGAGCCCAGACGTGTCGCCGGCTGCAGCACAAAGCCGGCCTGCTCATACATGCGCAACGCCGTCTTCAGCTTGCTGTTGGACTCCAGGAACAAGTGCTCGCCCTGGCGACGATGAAATTCACCGATAGCTGTGTCCAGAAGCCGTCGGCCGGCACCCAGCCCACGAAATGTTTCGTCCACGCCCATCTTGGATAATTCGTAAACACCCGCCGACTCACACAACAGGGCGCAGGTGCCGATCAGCTCGCCACCTAGCCGCGCAAAAAAGATCGCCCCGCCTGGCTGCAGCACATAACGCTCTGGGTCACTCAACATGGCGCGGTCGATATCTTCCAGTTTGAAATCACGCTCCAGCCACTGCGAGTTCAACCGGTAGAAGTGCTCCCGCAAGGCGGGCTCATAAGGCACGATTTCCAAAGGGGCAGCCACCAAGGCCGCATGCTCGACCATGACGGCAGCGGCGAGCGGCCGCTCTTGCAAGGCCTTTTCGCAAGCCGCCATGGCCGCCAGCAATGCCTTGCCCTCCGCCCCCAGCGATGACGCCACCCCTCGTCGAATCGAACACCAGATGGGCCCGAGGGCGCCTAGCGAATCTCTTGCCTTGTCGGTGAGCGCCAACACGCTACGGCGGCCATCCTCGGCATCGCGCCGCCGCCGCACCATGCCGGCACGCACCAGTTTGTCGGTCAACTGGCTCACCGCCGAATGGGTTTGGCCGATAGCCATCGCCACCTCACTTACCGTGGTCGGCCCGTTCTCCCACAGATAGCGCAATACCGGAAACCAGCGCGACTCGATCTGCGCGCCACAGCCCCGATAAACCTCGTCGGCGGCGGTATAGAAATAATCGCTAAGCGCTTTCAGCCGGCTACCAAACGCCAATTCAGCCAGAGAAGACAGGTACATGCGAGGCGGCCTCCATAATTGCGTTAGCACTAACGTAATTGCTCGAATAAGCCGATGCAAGTGCCGTCATAAGGCACCATAAAGAAGGTCCGCCAAGCACGGCGGGCCTTCTTTCATGCCCATGTTTACGCTCCAGGAAGCATGCTGAGCCGGCGCGCCTGACGACTCAAAACCACTCGACCCGCGTCACGCTGCGCCCAAGCGCGCGCTCGAGTTTTTTTGCACAGCGCAGGCGTGCCATTGACCAACACCGCCTCGGCAGCGGGCTTGAGCATGGGCACGTCCATCAGGGAATCCGAGTAGGCGAGCTGCCATGCCTCGACCCCATGCCCAGCAGGCCCGGCTTGAGTTGCGAGGCAAGCACCTGCACCTCGCGCAAACCCAGTTGCTCAAGCACGCTGGTGACCAGGGTCCGCTCGCAGCCAGTCACCACGATGACCCGATCACCCGCTGCCTGGTGCCTTCGCAAGGCCAGCAAGCCATCCCGGCTGAATTGCCGGGGTCGGCTGACCAGGGTCTTTGCAAAGGCCTGCGCCGCGACCGCATAACGCGCCTCGTTGAGCCCAAGCAAACCGATATGGACCAGGCTACGCAGCGACAACCGCCATGAAAACGGCAATCGCAGCAGCAGCCATGGCGACGCCAGCAGAGCCAGCAGCTTGTACGGCCATGAGCGCGCATAGCGATCACGCATGAACAGCGTGAACGCATCGCCATGGATCAATACGCCGTCGAAATCGAACAGCACCGTCCGTGCGGCGACAGCGGGCCTATCTGCCGTCACCGACAGCACTCCTGTTTCACTGACATCCATGAGCTTACTGCGCAGCGAAGAGCCGCTTCAGCTCCTGTCCGGGATCAGGTGCACGCATAAATGCCTCGCCCACCAGGAAAGCATTGATACCGGCGTCGCGCAACAGGGCCACATCCTCGGGCGAGTGAATGCCCGACTCACTGACCAGAATGCGGTTGTATTCCATCAGCTCTTGCAGCTCGAGCGAGGTATCCAGCGAGGTTTTGAAAGTGCGCAAGTTACGGTTATTCACGCCGATCAACGGCACCGGTAGCGCCAATGCACGCTCCAGCTCTTCGGCATCGTGCACTTCGCACAGCACATCGAGATCCAGCTCGGCCGCCAGCATCGACAGCTCCAGCAAGGCCGCGTCGCCGAGCGCGGCGACAATCAGCAAAATGCAATCGGCGCCAATCACCCGCGCCTCATAGACCTGATAAGGGTCAATCACGAAATCCTTGCGCAGCACCGGCAATGCACATGCCTCGCGCGCCTGCTTCAGGAAATCCTCGCTACCCTGGAAAAAATCGCGATCGGTCAGCACCGAAAGACAAGCCGCGCCACCGGCCTCGTAGCTGCGCGCAATCGCTGCCGGGTCGAAGTCGGCGCGAATCACGCCCTTGCTGGGACTTGCCTTCTTCACCTCGGCGATGACAGCAGGCAGGCCGGCATCGATCTTCGCTTCGATCGCCGCGGCAAAGCCGCGCGTATCCGGCATATCGGCGACCCGGGCGGATAAGTCAGCCAGCGAAAGTTTGGCGCTGCGCTCGGCGATTTCTTCCGTCTTGCGCGTCAGGATGCGAGAGAGGATGTCAGCCATGATGTCCAGTGCTCAATGTTGGAGCGCATCGAGTGCGCATGAGAGATTACAAAGCAGCGAGTCGCTGAGTAGCCGCCACGAAAGCCTCTATTTTTGCACGAGCGGCGCCGCTGGCAATGGTTGCGCGCGCCAATTCGATGCCCGCACCGATGGAATCGCTTACGTCGGCCGCATACAGCGCCGCCCCTGCATTCAGACATACCACATCATGCGGCACGCCAGGACGTCCATTGAGCGCATCCAGCAACATGGCGCGGGACTCCTCGGCATTCTCTACGCGCAAATTGCGGCTGGATGCCATGGCCAGGCCAAAATCCTCCGGCTCCACCTCATATTCACGCACCTCGCCATCACGCAGCTCGCCGACCAGGGTGGCCGCGCCCAACGAAATCTCGTCCATGCCATCGCGCCCCCACACCACCAGCGCGTGCCTGGCGCCCAGGGCCTGCAGCACACGCACCTGGATACCGACGAGATCGGGGTGAAAGACGCCCATCAGAATATTCGGCGCGCCCGCAGGATTCGTCAGTGGGCCGAGAATATTGAACAGCGTACGTACGCCCATTTCCTTGCGCACCGGCGCAACGACTTTCATCGCCGGGTGATGATTTGGCGCGAACATGAAACCGATATCGGTCTCGGCCATACATTGCGCCACCTGAGCCGGCGCCAGATCAATCCGGCCACCAAGCGCCTCCAGCACATCCGCGCTGCCCGATTTGGACGAGACACTGCGGCCGCCGTGCTTGGCCACGCGCGCGCCCGCGGCAGCGGCGACAAACATCGATGCCGTCGAAATATTGAAGGTCGATGCGCCATCGCCGCCGGTACCGACGATGTCGATGAAATGATCGTGCGGCGGCGCATCGACTTTGGCCGACAGCTCACGCATCACCCGTGCCGCACCGGTGATTTCGCCGATGGTTTCTTTCTTGACACGCAAGCCGGTGATGATCGCGGCCGTCATCAATGGACTTACATCGCCACGCATGATTTGCCGCATCAAGGTGATCATTTCATCGTGAAATATTTCGCGATGCTCAATCGTGCGCTGCAAGGCCTCTTGTGGCGTGATCGGCGCGCCATGCTGCAGCGGACTCATGCCGCAAGCTTCAACGGTTGACCCAGAAAATTGCGCAGCAAATCGTGACCATGCTGGGTAAGAATCGACTCGGGATGAAACTGCACGCCCTCGATCGCCAACGCCTTATGCCGCAGCCCCATGATTTCGTCGATCGAACCATCGGGGTTTTCGGTCCAGGCCGTCACCTCAAGGCAATCGGGCAAGGAACCTTGCTCCACCACCAGCGAGTGATAGCGCGTCGCCTCGAACGGATTCGGCAATCCCGCGAACACACCCTGGCCACGGTGATGCACTAGCGAGGTTTTGCCGTGCATGATCTGTTTGGCACGAATCACCTTGCCACCAAACGCCTGCCCAATGGCTTGATGCCCCAGACAGACGCCGAACACCGGGATATCCCCTGCCAACTCACGTAACACATTCAGCGACACACCGGCATCGTCCGGCGTGCCCGGCCCCGGTGAAATCATGATGTGCGAAGGTCGCAGCGCGCGAATGCCCGCCACATCCAAAGCATCGTTACGCACGACTTTCACCTCCTGCCCCAGCTCGCCGAGGTACTGCACGAGGTTGAAGGTGAAGCTGTCGTAGTTGTCGATCATGAGCAGCATAAAGGCATTAACCTTTTGATTTATATACAGTTTAACGGGGCGGCATAATGATTAACGCCTCCCATAAATACCCCCGACACCGACATCTAACCGCCACGTGTCTAGAGCCAGGCATTCTAGCGGCCGATTCCGCATGACTGTAGCCGTATTTTTTCAGTGCCACGGACAGGGGCGATATAAATAAAAGGCATAAAGCAAAAAAACGAAAGACATGCAAAACCTGCACATCAGGATTGAGCTCACCGCGTACAGCGTCAAATGTCGCTGACCAAGCATGGAGCCTCACACCGTTGCGTGATGTGTATCGACACCAGCATTGTGCGCACGGTCGACGATATGGATGGCTAGCGCGGCCATGGCGATCCGCACACGCAGGACAATTTATGTCGACAAGTGCACGGCAGCGAAGCTACTGGCACGGAGTGCATCAAGCGCCCATCAGGCTTGATGCATCCGGGGCATCGAACATGCCGCCTATGGAAGGCTGACGTGCTCTGGCTCGAAGGCCAGCACTTCGGAGGTATAGGTCTCGACCACCAGGCTGAAGGGCTGATTGTCCTGGGTATACAGCAACGCCCGATGCCGCAGCACCTGTGCCGGAATGGCCAAGGCTTTTCCGGTCGCAGGCGGCAAGTGGCCGCTCATTTCCCAACCGTCTGGCAGAGGCAACCAGAGCAATTCGGCGGACAAGGTCTGACGGCGAAATTTCAGTGCCTGCACAACACGGCCGAACGGCACGTCCGACTGATCCAGCTGGCGATTCATTTCATCGGTTAATCGCGCGGGCACATACCAGTTGTCAGCCTCGGAAAGCACGCGGTCGCCGCAGGCCAGTTGCACGCGTCGATAACGCACAGGCTCATCGGCATGGATGCCCAACTGTTCCCGCGCACCTTCAGGCAACGGCTTGTCATCGCCTTTGATGCGATGAGCAACAATCTTCGCCTCCGACGCCAGCTTGTGCGTGCCGCACCAGCGCTCCAGCGTGACTGTGGCGCTGGGGTGGCTGAGTAGATCTGCATTTAGCGACTGCAGCAAGGCCAACGCTTTTAGACGGCTGAACGAATCATCGGGCCACGGCTGGGGCGCTGGCTCGC
This sequence comes from Dyella silvatica, assembly GCF_026283955.1. Taxonomy (GTDB): domain Bacteria; phylum Pseudomonadota; class Gammaproteobacteria; order Xanthomonadales; family Rhodanobacteraceae; genus Dyella_C; species Dyella_C silvatica. The sequence goes on from NZ_JAPDPE010000063.1 coordinate 22,106, forward strand.
GAGCGAGTGCCGTCAATGAGCAAAGCATCGGCAACGCCACCAAACCATACCGGATAAAAGATATTTCACTCAGCTTCCGCATCATTTGGGTCACCTGTTGCCGCATCGCTTTCATCTTTGATCTCGTCAAACGCCGCCGACCAACCGTCGAAACCTACGAACACCTTGTATCGATCGGTGGTTGCCGTGTTCAACAACGCCGTCATGCGTGGATCCCGGATCGAACCTGACCATTCCAAGCCGGCATCGCCTCGACGATAAACCCAGGCCTTGGCATCTTTTCCAAGCAAGTCATTGAAACGCGGCAGCACAAATTTCTGCCCAGCCAGCCCCGCGGCCAACGCCGGGTCCTTGGCCAGGCCATCCGGAGTGCAGCCCGGGCAAAAGGGAAACGGACTCGCCTCGCCCGCCCGATACGGCTCGTCGCCCGCCATCGGCTGTAGCTGCATAACGCGCGATGACAAATCCACGCTCCAGTTACCGATCGGCGCGACCTTGCCATTCGCCCCTTCCGCCGAGACATAACTGCCATCCGGCAGGCGATATTCGAAACTCAAGGCTTCATTGATACCGCCGATCAACATCGTGGGCGTCATGCCATTCGCATCGGTCGTTACTTCGCGCTCGCAGGCACCGGCATGGACCTTGAGTGCGGCGAAAGACTGATGCTGCCCAGCGAGGTCATTGAGCTGAACGCGCAGCTCGGATAACGGCGCGCCAGCACCCGGCATTGGCAATGCAAGCACCGTACCCACCGGCCAGCCGCCATTCGATGAAGGGTTGAGCCGGCTTAGCAGGTTCACGTCGACACCGTGTGCCTTGGCCACCTTGAATGGCGTGTCTTTATCCACCGTTACATAGGTCGCCGGTGCGCCCGCACGATCGCAAGGCGATACCTGTACTACGCGATCGTCCGGCACCGGTTTGTTCAGTGGATCGACTTTTTCAGGCTGCTCATCGTCATCGCTGTTGCCGACGATCTTCAAATCACCGTGACGGCCAAATGAAAACTGCAGATCCCTGGTGAAGGCAGACTCGGTTTTTTCTGCCGGGCCACGTGTGGTACCGCTCATATTGAAGTGATAGACACCCTTCGCATAATCGAGCTTGATCACTGGGCGCGACGCGCTATCGACAACCGTCACCAGATCGACCAGCGATTTGCTTGCCTGATCGAAAAGATAGTAATGATCTTCCGTCGACTTACCATCGAGCACATCGGCCGCGGACTTGAAAAATACGTAGACCTTCGACGTATCGATCACCACGACGGTCGGCGCGCCCTTTTCATCGACGATCGAAAACTCAAAACGCTCGCCCTTGTCGAGCATGCTGAGCTTGCTTGAACGATTGCCGTCGAGCGGCCGCCAGACCCCTGGGCGTAACTGCAGCTGCAGCCCATCGTTGGCATACACATCGCCCTGATGCAGCACCACTCCCGTCGGTTGCGGCGGCGCACTGCTCGCCTGCTGCGGATTGACCGGGGTCGAATCGCAACGATTGAACTGCATGCCCACCAGCTCGCGCACTTCGGCGCCACCATTGCCGGTGCCGGCGTTGAAATACAGCACGCCATCGCTGTCATCGCGCCCGGTGGCCAGCACGAAGGCGAGCCGGTCATCGCGATGATTGTCGGTGACCTGGATCAAATCCGGCTTGCTGCGATTGAGTTTGCTGAACTCGTAGCGTTGTCCTTTCAGCGAGACCGCCACCGTGTGGCCGCTGATCTCGATGCGATCTCTATCCGCGCATAGACCCGTTGGAGTCCAGACCTGGCTGTCTTCGACCGGCGCCGCCACTGAAGCCGTCGGCGACGGACCGGATGAAGCGGTATCGGCTGATGGCGAACAAGCCGTGCCCAGGCAAACGATTAACGACGGCCAAAGCAGACGGCTTGCCACGACCTGCCGCGCAAACAGCAGGGGCTTGGCAAGGGCGTGATGAGCCAGCCTTAGGGGTCGCCTCATAGCGCGGTGATCTTTCGTGACATTTCCATTCCCTTTGATCGCAATGAGCTAGTTGAGCTTGTGCGAAATCACTAAAGCCCCTTGGCGGCCTGCGCTACGGCACGGAACAGAGCCCGTCCCTTATTCATAGTCTCTTCCCACTCCGCGGCGGGATCGGAGTCATAAACAATGCCGGCACCTGCCTGCACATGCAGACGACCGTCCTGAATCACCGCTGTGCGGATCGCGATGGCCGTATCGGCGTCACCCCACCAGCCGATCCAGCCGATAGCACCCGCATAGATATTGCGCTTGTATGGCTCAAGCTCTTGAATGATTTCCAGCGCGCGGATTTTCGGCGCACCGCTCAGCGTGCCTGCCGGGAAGGTCGCCTTGAGCACGTCCATATATCCCAGGCCCTGGCGGAACGTGCCCTGCACCTGCGACACGATATGCATCACATGCGAGTAGCGCTCGACCACGAAAGACTCGCTCACTTCCACCGTGCCGGTTTCGCTGATCCGGCCCACGTCATTACGGCCCAGGTCAATCAGCATCACATGCTCGGCGCGCTCCTTCGGATCGGCCAGCAACTCTGCCTCAAGCGCCTGATCTTCTTCTTCCGTAGCGCCCCGCTTGCGCGTGCCAGCGAGCGGCCGCACCACCACTTTGCCGTCCTTGAGGCGGGCGAGAATTTCCGGTGAAGAGCCGACGATCTGTGTTGCGCCAAGATCGACGAAATACATGTACGGCGACGGATTCAGTGCGCGCAACGCGCGATATACATCGACCGGCCGTGCATTGAAGCCCACGCTTAAGCGCTGCGAAGGCACCACCTGGAAAATATCGCCGGCGCGGATGTATTCCTTCGCCCGCTCGACCATCGCCTCGAATTCCGCACGGGTGAACGAGGATTTGAAATCGCCTTCGTCCAAGGCCACCGACTGGGTCAGTTGCGGATACGACGCGCCGCCCTGGCGCAAACGGTAGACCAGCGCATCCAGACGGCGCTGCGCATGCGCATAGGCCTGCGGCTGCGACGGGTCGGCATGCACAATCAGGTAGAGCCGGCCTTTGAGATTGTCGAAGACGGCAATTTCCTCCGCCAGCATCAACAACACATCCGGCGTGCCCAGCTCATCGGGCCGGTCCCATTTCGCTAGCCGCGGCTCGATGTAGCCAATCGTCTCGAAACCGAAATAGCCGACCAGACCGCCACTGAAGGCCGGCAGCTGCGGCAGGCGCGGCACGTCGTATTGCAAACGCAGCTTTTCGATCTCTTCGAGCGGGTCGTCAAGGTGACGGCGCTCGACCACCTCGCCTGCGTCTTCCACTTCCAGTTCATGTCCGCGCAGGCGATATACCCGCTTGGCCGGCAGGCCGATGATCGAGTAGCGCCCCCAAGTCGCGCCCCCTTCCACCGATTCGAACAAAAAGGTGTACGGGCCGTCGGCTAACTTCAGATACACCGACAACGGGGTATCGAGGTCAGAAAACACCTCGCGCACTAAAGGGATACGCGTATGCCCCTTGGCAACCAGTGCGTCAAATTCGTCTTGGGAAATCACGTGAAAAGGATCCGGTGACCAAACGGGAAGCCGCATTGTAGGGCAAGCCTCTCACGCAGCTGCTTGCGCGAGCCTGACTCCGCCCCGTGTTCGCGGAAAAGATGGGAGGCAACGCACACGCCTAGCCGGACAGCCTCATCCGCGGCATCCCATGCAGGCGCAGGCTGAACGCTACGCCGCTGCCATCGTCCAGATTGCGCGCCACGGCGCTGCCGCCATGACGCTCGGCCACCAGCCGCACCACATAAAGCCCCAGCCCCAGGTGCGGTGCATCGCCGGGGGTCGCCTTGTCGCGCAAACTGACCAGCGAGTCGAACAAGCGCCCCTGCATCGCCGCCGGCAGCGGCGCGCCTTGATTGGCCAGCTCGATCTCCGCACCGTCATCGAGAACGCGCAGGGTCAAGCGCATCCAGCCGCTCTCCGGGGTAAACGACAAGGCATTATCGAATAGCTTGTCCAAGGCCTGGGCGATCAGCTCCGGTGCGCAGTGCAAATGCACCGGCAGCGCCGGAACCTCACAACTCAAGCGTCGCGTACCAGCCAATGGCCGGTACGCCTCGGTGCAGCCGCGCACGACCTCGACCAGATCGACATCCTCTGGCTCGGCGGCGGCAATCGACCGCTCCATCCGGCTCGCCTCGCTCATCGCCCGCACCAGCGCACCCAAGCGGGCCACGCCATCGTGCGCCCGCGCCAGATAGGGCTGTGCCTCGGGCGGCAGGGCCGCGCGTTCTTGCAGTGCGTGCTCCAGATTGTCCAGCGAGGATTTCACGATCGCCAACGGGGTATTCAACTCATGCGACAGCTTGGAGGCCAAGGTGCGCAAATAGTCGGTATAACCTCCGACCACCTCGAACAGGCGCTCGAAACTGCGGGCAAGATCGCCGATCTCGTCCTCTGCATCGGTCATCGGGAACTTGCCCATCATCATCGGCCCGTCCAGGCGCCCGTCGTTGGCCTGTGCCCGTTCGGCGGCATCGCGCAAACGAGCCAGGCGCAGGCTTAGGCGAGTGGCGAAAGCCAGCAAGATCGCCCCCGCCACCAGCAGCACCCCGAAACTGGTCAACAACAATCCCAATAAAGCACGGTTAGCCAGCAGCGGTACTGCACGGCTGGCCTGTTCCAACAGCAGCACGCCCTCGACCTGGCCCTGCCGTTGAATCGGTACCGCGGCCGCCAGCACCACGCTGCCGCGCGCCTCGCCTTGGCGCCAGACACTGGTTGGCACGCCTTCGCCCGCCGTACGCACTTCGGGCAGCTCAAGGCGCGGCACATCGTCGGCCCACAGGTTGGCGTCACCCAAACGGGTCGCCAGCAACGAACGGTAAATCAACGCCGCGAACCAGCCCGGCTGCTCGCCACGCGTCGTGCCCAGCCGCCCACTTTGTGCCAGTAACCAACCCTGGGGCGCCAGCACGCGTGCGCGCACATCGTCCGGCGCCAGCAAGGCCAACTCTTTCGACAACGCCGTCGAATAACTCAGCAACGGACGGGTTTCCGCGGTCAACGGGTCTTCCCCGTTGACGGTAGCGTCATGCACGCCCAGGCCCAACTGCTCCAGACCCAGGCTACGCGGCAGGCGCAATTCAACGCGGTAGCCGCTGCCGTCCTCCTGCCACTGCGCGGTGAGCATATCCGGCAGGCCGGCTACCGATGGCCCCAAGGGTTGCGCCGTCACCATGCCCGGCGCCGCGCTGGCCACCAGATAGCTACGCTGCACGCCGCCCTTGCCCAAGTTGAGAATCAGATGATCGGCCGCCAGCGCATTCGCGTCGCCCGCATCGGCACGGGTGCGGTGGGTACTGCGCACATCGACATAGAGGTAAAGCCAATCTTTGTTCTCAGCCAGCAACAGCTTGCCGCGCTTGCCTAACGGCTGGCTCCACGGAGTCAGCGGCGCCCAGTCGTCGCCGTAGCCATCAACGGTGATCGGGGTCTGGGTTTCCTGCACATACCAGCCGTCACGATCCGTCGGCAGCAAGGCTCCCCCTACCACCAGACTGCGCGCCACGGCTCGCGCCGAAGCGGTCAAGGCTTGTGCCTGACCTTCGCGCAACAGGGTTTCCATCTGCCGCACATACAGCCAACCGGCCGCCGGCAGCGCCAGCGTGCAAAGGGCAACCAACAGTAATTTACGGCGCAGGCTCATCGGACGGCAGCGGCAGCAGCGGCGAGCGAAATGGGGCGATTATTCAATGCTTCGCCTTGGCGGGAGCGGCTGGCTTCGACTCGTACTTCATATAACGCGACTGCTCCACTACCTGACTGAAAAGCGTCAGCACATCCTGCCGCGTCGGATCAGCCGCCGCCAGCGTCATCGACCAGCTCAAGCGCACACCGGTGGCCTTGCCCGGGTCGCAGAACACCACCGCATCGTCCTTGTGATCGCTGCCTTGGAACAACAATCCATGGCAGGCCATTGCGCCGTTGTGCACCGGAAACGTGCTCACTTTGGCTTTCGGATCGCGTTTCAAATAGCTCTTCTGGTCGTCTTGCCACTCAGCATCCAGGGAAGCCAACTTTTGTGGCCACACATTGAGCAACATCACCCGCTCAGGCTCACCCGTCCACTCGCCGCGATACAGCACCAGATTGACGCCGATAGCCGCGGCATATTGGCAACAATCCTGTGTCCAGCCACTGGGCAACGCGGTAGAAATCGCCCAGCCCGGGGCCTTGCCGTCGGCCTTGCCATACACGATCACACCACCGCCCGTGGCCGCGTCGCCGGCTTGCACGGATACGGCCACGACCCACAAGCCACACAGCAAAAGCGCCTGCCGCATCACGGCTTCCACCGGTACCCCACACCATGCACGGTTTCGATCGCATCGAACTCCGGCGCAATGGCGATGAATTTTTTGCGGATACGCTTGATATGCGAGGTAATCGTGGCGTCGTCCACCACCAGCTCAGCCTCGCGCATCAGTTGGTCGCGATTTTTCACATGCCCAGGGAAACGCACCAAGGTATGCACCATCCAGAATTCAGTGACGGTAAGCGGAATCTCGGCATCTGCCCAGGTAATACGCATGCGTTCGGATTCGAGCTTGAGCGGACCGTGCCCGATCACCGTCTCGCTGGAAGCCGGCGCCTTGAGCGACTCGATACGACGGAATAGCGCCGCAATGCGAGCCGCCAACTGATGCAGGCTGGTGTCCTTGCTCAGGTAATCGTCCGCGCCCAGGCGCAGGCCTGAAATGACGTCGAAATCCGAATCGCGCGCCGTGAGAAAAATAATTGGCAGCGTCGACGACTTCGCGCGCAGCTCACGGCAGAGATCAAAGCCGCCCTCCGGCTCATCGCCAAGCCCGATATCGATAATCACCAGCTCCGGCAAGCGCATCGCAAATGCGGTCGAAGCCTCCTGCCGCGACCCATAGCCACGGGTGTCATAACCAAAGCGGTTCAATGCCTCGACGTAGTTGGCACGGATCAACGGCTCGTCTTCGACGATAGCGATACTGCGGCCCATGGCTTATCCCTTCAATGGCAGAGCTGCGCAGGTTGCTCTGCGCTTTCGTTCTGCGCAAGCCAATCGGCGAATTTGCCCGCGTTTTGTCAGATGCCATCGCCCGATCGCCCGCTTCATGCCGGCTACCCCGCCCGGATAGAGAGTGAAATAGCCCCATCCCCCAGCCGGAACCCGTCGATGAGCAAGACCGACACCACCCATGTCCAAGACCCCAGTGCCGAGCTGTATAGCTTTGAACCGTTGCGGGTGACGCTGGCGCTGGGCTCCTTGTTGCTGGGCCTGATCCTCGCCGGACTGCATTGAAAACCCGAACTCGAAAAGCCTGAATCTGCCGTGGAAGGCATGGCGGCGGTCAGTGTGAAGGGATTCACGCTGACCGCCTGGGGCGAATCGACCAGGCACCTGCCAGGCAACTGAGATAACCCGTAGCTCCCCCTTGGTGCGTTCCTTGCCCCGCTTAATGCGGGGCTTTTTTACGACGATATTCGGCCTCGACCAGCACCCACGCTGGCACCCAGACCCTCGGCCGGAGCTTATACATATGTATGGCTAGCCGCACCGATGAACGCTCAACGGCGTCAGCGGGAACCAACCTGGTTCTGCGCAGTCTTAGGCAACATGGTCTGGCGCTGCATCCATTGCCGTGGAAAGCGCGAATGCGGTCGGCGCACAAGGAAAGGTGCCGATCGCCGGAGCGGAGGCTGGACCATGGTGTGATCTCCTCACGCGTCTACCTAGCGACGCTTATCCCGACGCAGTTAACCTTGCGTCGGGATTTTTGTTTCTGCGCTCAACGCTTCGGCGCTAAAGCCCGGTCAAGCCGAACCGAATCAGCCCAGCGCGCGGCGCATGGCCTCGAC
>NZ_JAPDPE010000064.1 GCF_026283955.1 Dyella silvatica
CATGCAGCACGCTGCGCGCCTGCTCCACATTGCGAATACCACCTGCCACGCAAAACGGGATATCGATGACCCGCGCCACTCGCTCGACCCACGCACGGTCGACACTGCGATCCTGCGGGCTGGCGGTGATGTCATAGAACACCAGCTCATCGGCGCCCTCATCACGGTAGCGCATGGCCAGGTCAACGATCTCGCCCATCACCACGTGATCGCGAAACCGCAGGCCCTTGACCACCTTGCCATCACGGACGTCCAAACAGGGAATAATGCGGCGGCTCAACATGACAACGCCTCCTGCACAGTAAAGCGGCCTTCCAGCAACGCTCGGCCAAGAATCACCGCACCCGCACCGGCTTCGCGCGCTGCACGAATATCCTCCAGCGAGCGCACTCCGCCCGAAGCCTGCAGCGTCATCGCCGGAACCGTGGCAGACAAATGGCGGTAAAGCTCAAGATTGAACCCGGCCAACATGCCATCACGATCAATATCCGTGCACAGCAAATGGCGTGCGCCGCGACTTGCATACCAGGGCGCCAACTCATCCAGCGTGCGCGCCTCAAGCTCGGTCCAGCCCGCGCTGGGCAATACCCAGCGGTCATCGATACGGCGCGTATCCAACGCCATGGTCAAGCGCTCGGTGCCATGGGCCGCAAGCCAGCCTGAGACCAGCTCAGGCTCGCGAATCGCCACGCTGCCGAGCACCACCCGGCTGACCCCAGCATTGAATAGACGTTGCACATCGTCTTCACTGCGCACCCCACCGCCCGCCTGAATCTGCATACCGCTTTTGGCAATCGACTCGATCACCGCAAGATTGTCGAGGCTGCCCGAACGCGCACCGTCCAGGTCGACCAGGTGCAACCAGCGCGCTCCGGCATCGGCATAGCTTCGCGCCAACTCGCGCGGGTCGGCGGCATAAGTCGTCTGCTGGGCGTAGTCGCCCTGCTTCAGACGCACTACCCGGCCAGCACGTAAATCGATCGCGGGAATCACGGTGAAAGTCATGTTAGAAGCCATGTCATAGCGCTAGAAAATTCTTCAGCAGCTTCGCCCCGACCTCGGCAGAACGCTCGGGGTGAAATTGCATACCGTGAAAATTATCGTGGGCGATCACCGCAGAAAATTCGCCGCCGTAATCCGCCGTGGCCAGGGTGTAGTCGCCTACCGGCACGGCATAGCTGTGCACAAAGTAAGCCCAATCGCGTTCGCCCAAGCCGCCCAACAACGGATGCGCCTGTTTCACCCGCAGCGAGTTCCAGCCCATATGCGGCACTCGCACCCCCGGCGTTTCGACCAAGCGCAGCACCGGTGCCGGGATCAGCCCGAGACAATCCACCTCCGCCTCTGCCGAACGTGTGCATAGCAGTTGCATGCCCAGACACACACCCAACACCGGCTGGGTCAATGAGCGCATCAGCCCGACCAGGCCCAGCTCATGCAAGCGCGCCATGCCCGGACCAGCGGCCCCGACTCCGGGCAAAATCACTTTATCGGCGGCACGAATCGCCGCGGCATCTGCGGTCAACTCGGCGTCTACACCGAGCCGCTGCAAGGCATAACGCACCGAGCCGATATTGGTACCGCCGGCATCCACCAAGACGATGGCCATTACAGCGATCCTTTCGTGCTGGGAAGCTCGCTCCCTTCACGGCGAATCGCCTGCCGCAAGGTACGTGCAACCACTTTGAAGCAGGCCTCGACCATGTGGTGCGCATTCTCGCCATGCACGGCGAGGTGCAGATTCGCGCCCAGGGTTTCGCATAACGAGCGGAAAAAATGCGGCACCAGCTCGGTCGGCACTTCACCGACCCGCTCACGCGGAAAGCTGCCCTCAAACACAAAATACGGTCGCCCCGATAAGTCCAGGGCCGCACTAGCCTGCGACTCATCCATCGGCAAGGTAAAACCATAGCGACCGATACCGCGTTTGTCGCCCAGCGCCTGTTTTAATGCCTGCCCCAGCGCCAGCGCGCAGTCTTCGATGGTGTGATGTTCATCGATATGCGTGTCGCCATCGCAGTTCAGCTGCAAGGCAAAACCGCCATGCTTGCCGATCTGCTCCAGCATGTGATCGAAAAACCCCAGGCCGGTGTGCGCCTTGGGCTCGGCGACCTGATCCAGATCCACGCTGACCGTGATGCGGGTTTCCTTGGTGTTGCGCACGACGGTTGCCGTGCGCGGCGCATCGAGCATTTGATGGGCAATTTCATTCCAGCCGATGCCTAGCGGACCCACCCGAAAACCACGCACGCCCATATTGGCGGCAAACTGCAAATCCGTATCGCGGTCGCCGATCATCGCCGAGGCGGCACGACTCCAGCTGTCGTCGGCCAGATAATGGCGCAGCATGCCGACACCCGGCTTGCGTGTATCCAGGCCGTCATGTGGAAAGCTGCGATCGATCAGCACTTCGCGAAAACGGATGCCTTGCGAGGAAAAAATGCGCATAAGCAAGGCATGCGGCCCAGCAAAGCTCAGCTCAGGAAAGCGCTCGGTACCAAGACCGTCCTGGTTGGTCACCATCACCAATTCATAACCGCTGGCAACAAAGCGCTGCAGCGCAGCGATCACATCGGGCAATAGCTCCAGCTTTTCATAGCTGTCGATTTGTTCATCGCCCGGCTCTTCGATCAGGCAGCCATCGCGATCGACAAAAAGTATCTTGCGACTCATGCCGCCTCTCCTTGCAAGACCTGAAGCACCCGTGCGTTCTCCTCGGCGGTACCTATGGTGATGCGCAAGGCATCCGCGAGCTGTGGATAGCGCCGCACATCTCGCACCACGATGCCGGCGGCGAGCAGGCGCTGATAGACCTGATCGGCCTGGTCAAAACGCACGGCCAAAAAATTGGTCTGCGAAGGCAGTACTTCGCGTACTCCTGGTAGCGCACGCAAGGCCGCACTCATCCATTGCCGCTGCTCGCGCACCACGCGCAGATGCTCGCCAGCGCTCGCCTTGCCTGCCGGCGAAAACGCAGCCAGCGCCGCGTTCACGCAGGGCAGCGGCAGCGGATACGGCGGAATAATCTTCCGCAACAAGGTAATCACCTCGGCATTGGCCAGTAGGCAACCGATGCGTGCGCCAGCCAGCGCCCATGCCTTGGATAAGGTACGCAGCACCGCGAGGTGTTCGTAACGGTCGATAAGATCAGACACGCTGCCTTCGTCGGTGAACTCGATATACGCCTCGTCCACGACCAGCACAGCCCGCCCAGCCAGGGCTTCGGCCAATCGTTCGATGCTTGCCCGCGGCACCGTTTGTCCGCTCGGATTATTCGGCGTGCAGATAAAAACCAGCTTGACCGCCGGCGTCATCGCAGCCAGCAGCGCATCCACGTCCAGAGAAAAATCCGCCGCCAACGCCGCCTCGATCACCGCGGCGTTTTGAATACGCGCACACACCGCATACATGCCAAAGGTCGGCGGCTGAATCAGGATGGCATCCTGACCGGCTCGGCAAAAAGCACGCACCAGAAGATCGATCGCCTCGTCGCTACCGCGCCCCATCAGCAACTGCTCGTGACGCACACCGTAGAGCTCGGCCAACATCTTCACCAAGGCCGCTGGCTGCGGTTCGGGATAACGATTGCAGCCATGGCCCGCCTCGCCCGTGGGTGCCCACGCCGATTCATTCGCATTAAGAAAGATCTGCCCACCGCTAGCCTCCATGCGTGCGGAGGAATACGGCTGCATGGCGCGAATCTCTGCCCTCGCCAGATCAAGCACGCTCATGCCTGTGCCTCCCGTTCCAATGCATCCAGCCGCAGGGTCACCGCGCGGCGGTGCGCCTCCAACTGCTCGGCGGCAGCCAGCACGGCTGTACACGGGCCAATCGTGCGCAAGCCATCTGCGGTCACTTCCTGCACGGTGATCTGCTTTTGAAAGCTGGCTACCGACACACCGCTATAACTGCGTGCATAACCGTAAGTCGGCAAGACGTGATTGCTGCCGCTGCAATAGTCGCCCACGGATTCCGGTGTCCAGGCGCCGAGAAAAATCGAACCTGCGCTTTCGATCGAGTCAAGCAAGGCGCGAGGCTCGGCGACCTGCAAAATCAAATGTTCGGGTGCGTAACGATTGCTGACCTCAACCGCCTGATTAAGCGAGTCGACAGCCAATAAGCGGCTTTGCGTCAACGCCTGCGCGGCAATCGCACCCCGTGGCAGCTGCGCACATTGACGCTCGACCTCGCTGGCCACCTGATCCAGCATAGCCGTCGAAGGACTTAGCAGAATCACCTGCGAGTCGGGCCCATGCTCCGCCTGCGAAAGCAGATCCGCGGCGACAAACCGCGGATTCGCCAAGGCATCGGCGATCACCAAGACCTCGGAGGGGCCTGCCGGCATATCAATCGCAGCACCATCCGGGTCGGCCGATACCTGCAGCTTGGCCTCGGTCACCCAGGCATTGCCCGGCCCGAATATTTTGTCGCATTTGGGCACCGAGGCAGTGCCATAGGCCATGGCGGCAATCGCCTGCGCGCCACCGAGCTTGAACACCTTGTGTACGCCGGTGAGGCGCGCGACATACAGCACGGCCTCGTCGCAGCGGCCATCCGCACGTGCCGGTGAACACAGCACCACCTCGCGGCAACCGGCAAGCTGCGCAGGCACCCCAAGCATCAACGCCGTCGACGGCAGCGGCGCGCTACCGGCCGGCACATACAAACCGACGCGGGTGATCGGCCGGAGCACACGCTCGACGCGAACCCCCGGGGCGGTATCGACGGCGACCGGTTGTGGCGCGGTCGCACGGTGAAACGATGTAATGCGCTCAGCGGCCTCTTGGATAGCAGCTTTCAAAGCCGGCGCCAGCGCCGCTTCGGCAGCGGCAAATTCAGCCTCACTGACCTCGACCGCATCCAGTGCACAGCGATCATATTTGGCACTGAGTTCCAACAAGGCCTTATCGCCATGCTCACGCACCGTGGCGATGATCTGCTCGACACTCTGGCGCAACACATCGGCGCGTGACTGCGCGGGCCGTGCCAGCGCAGCACCGCGAGCGCGCTCATCCAACACATTCCAATCCAGCCGCTTCATACCATCCTGCCCTTCATAGCAACCGCCCTTAAGCGAGCATTTTCTCGACCGGCAGCACGAACATTTCGCGCGCACCGGCCTTTTTGATTTCCTCCAATTGCCGCCAACTCACCTCGCCGGCGCATAGCGCCTGCAACATGAATTGATCAGGCTGACCGGCCACCGGCAGCAAGGTCGGTTGCGGGCCACCAGGTAATAGACGGGTGATTGCATCCAGCGTGCCACGCGAGGTTTGCAGCAAGAGCAGGCGCGACTCGCGTACCTGGATCACCCCATCGAGCCGCTTCAGCAGCAACTCGATCATGTCGCCGCGCTCATCCGTAGGCAGCATCTGCGGGCCCGCCAGCACCGCCTCGCTTTCCAGCAAGATCTCCGTCTCGCGTAGCTGATTGGCTACCAGGGTGCCGCCGCTTTGCACCAGATCGCAGATGGCATCGGCCGTACCCAGACGCGGGGCGATCTCGACCGAGCCCGCCAGTGTCACCACCCCAGCCTCAATGCCGTGCTCGCGCAGCCACTGCCCGAGCAGCCCGGGATAAGAGGTGGCTATGCGGCTTCCCGCCAGTTGCTTTGGTTCCCGGTAATCCAGCTCTTGCGGCACCGCGATGGATAAGCGGCAACGACCAAAGCCCAGTGGACGCCATTCACTTAGCGGCCCTGCTTCAAGCCCTGCGGTGAGTTGATACTCCTGCAATACATTGCGACCGACGATGCCGAGATCGCAGACACCTTGCGCGATCAACCCCGGGATGTCGTCGTCGCGCACCAGCAGCAAATCGACCGGCTCGCCCTCGCCAAAGCAAAACAGCTTGTCGCGGCTCTGCCGAAAGCTGAGCCCGCAACGATTCAATAGCTCCAGCGCAGGCTCGGTGAGCCGGCCTGATTTCTGCATGGCAATACGTAAACGATCGCGCGGCTTCATGCCGATACCTTTTTGGTCGAGGCCTTGGTTGCATGGGTTTTCTTCGTGGCGGGACGACGGCGCGATGCATGCGCAGCCGCCGCCAGATAACCGCCACTGCCCTGATTGAGATAGCGCGCAACCCGGCCGATGGTGGTGATGCTCACCGCGGTGCGCTCGTGGATTTCGCGATAAGACACCCCGTCCAACAGATACGGCACCACGCGCCAGCGATCTATCAACACCTCCAGCTCGGCCGGCGTGCAGAGGTCATGCAAGAAAGCCGACATCTCATCGGCGTTCTTCAGCGATAGCAAAGCCTCGCAAAGACTTAGCTCGGCTGACTCGCTGGGGGTCTCGGGATCTAGCGATCGACGCTTCATAATGTGCTAACGCAGTAATACAGTGGATCGCATCATACGCACGGCGACGCGCCGCAGCAAGCGGCGACCCGGGCTTTGTCAGGCCGTGTTTAGATATGGCGCGCGCAAGCCACCCAGCGCCTTAGCGCCAGGTGCCCAGCCAAGGCCAAGCCTCGGTTTGATCCGTTGGATTATTCGCAGCGCCAGGCCATCGAAGGCAGCGGCCCGACGCAGTCAGCTGGCCAGTTCGCCGCCCGACTGTGGGGCCATCGAGGCCATTCGCAACCATTGGCATGCAACCCAGCCCAGCCATAGCAGGATCAGGACAATCGGCAGCTTTTGAGCGAATCCACGCGGCAGGCTGCGATCCAGCACCTGCAACCACAGCGCCGCGGTAGCCAGCCAGGCCAGCACGACACCAGGGAGACTGCCGCGACGCCAGCGCAAATCACCCCGCCAACGCGTCGAGAGCAGCAACATGCCGAAGCTTAGGCAAAGAAAGGTTGTCTGTGCCGCCAGCCCATGAATCAACCTGGCGAGGTTCTCGTACCGGGTACCGCTAAAAAGCACGGTGGCCGCCACCGGCGACAGCGTGGCAGCGGCTATCGCGAACAATATCGCGGCAAGCAGGCTGCGCCTTGCGACCGAGGTGACCTGATACCCCGCCCAGGCAAAACCGAACAAGGCGGGGGTCATCAGATAATAGGCAGAACGGACCCATGCCCCGCCAGGGCCAATGAGATAGGCACTCAACGGCATCACGATCGGATCGAGATCGGATCGTGCGAACTGCGCGACACCACAGACCACGGTGAAGACGGTGACCGCGAATAATTGCAGCCACGCTATCGATCGAACCAGCTGAGTCACGGGATTATTCGGCATCGCCCTGAAAGCCTGCTCAATGTCTTATGACCTTGCTCCGCTGCCACCCCTCTGCAGCGGAGCATCCATGACCCAGCTTTTACAAGACGCGGTCGCGCACCAATTCGCACACCTTGCGTACATCTCCATCCATCGCGCGATCGCGCGACATGAAGCCGATGTGCTGGCATAGCGCGGCATGCGCTGCCCGCACCGAAGCACCGGAGTGGAAGTCGCCGACGTTAGCCAGTGCCGCCGTGAGCTGCTTCACCTCATCGGCAAACTGGGCGTAGTGCGGATGATCCTCACGCGGCGCATTGGCAACCTTGCCAGCCAGTGCCTGCCAGTTGCCACGCGCCGCCAGCCGGCGCGCTGCATTAAGCATGGCCTGACGGAAGTCCAGGGCCTGTGCCGCCGTATACAGCTCCAGCGCGAGCACATCGCTGAGATCATCCATCATCTCCAGCACATGACGGGCCTCGTTCGCGCCCATCGACACATGGTCTTCGGCATTCGCACTGGTCGGCACCGAGTAAACACTGGCCGGGTGTGCGCGCGTCGCAAGATCATTGACCAGCGCCGCCGCGGTGTACTGCACGATCATAAAGCCGGAATCGGTACCGTCTTCATTACCGGTAAGAAAGGCCGGCAGGCCGTCGTTGGTCGCCGGGTCGACCAGCTTGTTCAAGCGACGCTCGGAAATCGATGCCAGCACCGGAATCGCCGCCTTGACGTAGCTCATCGCCAGCGCCAACGGCATGCCGTGGAAATGACCTGCCGAAATCACCTGCTCTTCGATGAACTGCGCACCCTCGGCATCCGGGAAGATCAGCGGGTTATCGGTGACCGCATTCAATTCGATGTCAAACACACGGCAAGCCTGCGCCCAGGCATCGCGCACCGCGCCGTGCACCTGCGGCATGCAGCGCAGGCAATACGCATCTTGCGGCTGATGCTTTTTGCCGCCACGGAAGGGTAGAAAACGCGCATAGAACGCTTCGCGTCCATGGCGCTGATTCGCCGGCACCCAATCCCAGCCGATGTCGAAGGTAAGCGCCTGGTCTTCCGGCGTATCCCAGGCTTCGGCAGTCCATGACTTGAAGCGCGGCACGAGGTGATAAGGAATATCGACCAGGGTGCTGTCGACCAACAGCTGGCGCACCCGCGCCGCCGTCTCGACCTGACCCGGATGCGGGCGCAGGGCGTGCACCTCAGGGCGCAACGCGCCGCTGCGGCCGGCAAAGGCATCCAGCGTCATCGAGGCGGCGAGATCGGCCGTATCCAGCAAGTGCTCCAGCCGGTCCAACGCCAGCGCGCCGGTAGCAAGCATCTGCGCGGTGCCGTTATTCAGCGCCAGACCTTCCTTGAAAGACAGCCGAATCGGCGTCAGCCCGGCCCGCTGCAAAGCCTCTCCACCGGGCAAACGCTCGCCCTGATAAAACGCCTCGCCACCACCCAGCAACACAATAGCCAGGTGCGAAAGCGGTGCCAGATCACCGCTGGCGCCGACCGAACCTTTCTCGGGCACCACCGGCACCACGCCGCTATTCAGCATGGCGGTGAGGGCCTGCAAGGTCTCAACCCGGATCCCGGAATGGCCGCGCATCAACGTGTTGATGCGGATAACCAGCATCGCCCGCACCACCTCCGCCGAGAACGGCTTACCGACACATACCGCATGCGTGGTAATCAGGTTGTGCTGCAACTCTTCCAGCAGCGTACCTTCCGGTTTGACGTTGTTGCCGCCCGGCAGCTCGTCGCGCAGACGATGCGCGCCCAGCAACTTGTCGGCGTTGCTGCCGAAACCGGTGGTGACGCCATAGGTGGGTTCGCCGCAACTGACCTTGTCCGCCAGAAAATCGGCCGCGCGCTGCACATGCTTCAGCTGCGCCTGATCGAGCTCAACACTCGCACCCAGCCGAGCCACCGCGACCAGCTGCTTGCGCGTGAGGCTGTTGCCATCCAACAACACCTTAGACATACGTTACCTCTTCAAAGATTGGCAGGTCAGTTCGACACTGGAGACCGTTCCCATGCAGTCACCGAAAAGCTCTCGACGGGTGTCTGGCTGGGTATCAAAGCGATAACCGGCTGGGCAAAGTTTCCCCGCCTGCCGGCTCAATGCATTCTTGACTAACTGTTGCGGATCGCCGCTGCGGCAAGCCGAGAGATCCACCCGGTAGCGTCCATCGGCCAGCGGGCTGGATGAGACATGGACGTATGAAGCACAGCCACTCGTCCACGCCAGCACCGCGATCACACCGGCATAACCCAGGCTACGCATGAGGATCCGCTCACCCCATCGCCTGCTGCTGCTCAAGTTCCACGCGCAGGGTCTTGATCAACTCGCCACGCGCCACTTCGAACTGGTCTTCGCGGCGTAAATCTTTCACCGTAACGACGCCCTTGGCGATTTCGTTCTCGCCAAGCACGACAACGAAGCGGATGCCGGCACGATCGGCATACTTGAACTGCTTGCCGAGCTTGCCGCCTTCCAGCACCACTTCGGTGGCAATACCCGCACCACGCAACTCGTTGGCCAGTTCCAGATAAGCCGGTATGTGCGCCTCATCCATCTGGGTGATCAAGACATCGACCGTGCTATGGGCCGTGCTGATCAAACCCGCATCGCGCAGCTGCCAATAAAGCCGGGTCAGGCCAATTGAAATCCCGACACCCGGCAAATGCATGGTCATTCAACGTGGTTTCGTAAACAGTGCCGGTGTAGTAATCGAGGCCGCGAGCAATCGACAAATTCAGCGCGTAGTACGCCTCCGGCACGCCAAAGGCGTGGATCAAGCCCAGCACTTCTTTCAGCTCGGCCCGCCCCTGTTCCATCGACTCCGGACCCGCACCCAGCGCATCGAGCTTGTCGTAGGCATCCTGCAGCGAGGTCGAACGCAGCTGCACGAAATCAAGGATTTTCTGCGCCACCCCGGCACTCAGGCCAAAGGCCTCGCCGGTGAGCACGTCGCGCACATAGTCAGGGCCGCGCTTGTCGAGCTTGTCGACCTCGCGCAACACCAGGGTTTGCTGCTCACCATCGGCCACGCCCAGGCTTTCGAAGAAGCCGCGCAGTAGCTTGCGGTTATTCAGCTGGATGGTGAAGGCGCCGATGTTCAATTCGCGGAACACGCTATAAATCACCGCCGGTATTTCAGCGTCGTAACGCACCGACAGACTGTCCTTGCCGATCACGTCGATATCGCACTGATAAAACTCGCGGAAACGGCCACGCTGAGCACGCTCGCCGCGATACACACGCTGCATTTGATAGCGGCGGAACGGAAACGAAAGATCGTGCTCATGCTCAGCGACATAACGCGCCAGCGGCACCGTGAGATCAAAGCGCAAGGCCAGATCGGGCTTTTCGCCCTGCTCCAGCGAACCGGTGGACTGCACGAAATAAACCTGGCGCTCGGTCTCGCCGCCGGTCTTGGTCAACAGCACATCGGAAAATTCGATCACCGGCGTTTCTACCGGTAAAAACCCAAAGCGCTCGTAATTACGGCGAATCACATCGAGCATGCGCTGAAACGCAATCTGGTCGAGTGGGAGCAATTCGAGTACACCGGGCATGGTGCGGGCCGGGGTAAGCGCCATGAAATCCTCTACTTACGATGGGGATGAGTGTCTCGCGACAGGCCGCGGACAGCAGCCGCATAGGTTAGCAGAAGGCCACACGGAGCTTTGAGCCAGTCCAGAACAAAAAACCCACCGCCAACAGTTGCCAAGGCCGCAAACGACGATTAAGATACGCGGCTCCCACGGGGTGTAGCTCAGCCTGGTAGAGCGCTACGTTCGGGACGTAGAAGTCGCAGGTTCGAATCCTGTCTCCCCGACCAAAATTCGATAAAAGAGCCGGCTTACAGCCGGCTTTTTTATGTCTGCGTCAGGCAAATCAAGCCTTCGCTTGCGGCGGTTCGCTTTCAGTAGCTCTGCCCGCCGGGCTCCGTCCGTGACACACTTCGCGCGCCGAGCGCACGCCCCACACCCGCGGAGCGGGCGTTTTCTCGACCACCAACAAATCCACGCAAGGGAGTGCGATATGCGCACCGCAATGAAGCACCTGCTTTTGCTGCTTATGTTGGCGAGCCCGCTATTGGGAGGCTGCGCAAAGAAACAGGAATCCCACGCGCAGGCATCGATAAGTGGTGAACAAGCCAAAGCCGGCGCGCAATTGGCCTATGAGCATCGCCTGACCCTGTTGTTGCCGCCCGCCACCATCGAACCGCGCCTGGCGGCGACGCGAGAAGCCTGTGAATCCGCGCGCTTCGGCGATTGCAATGTTATTCGCATCGAACAGTCGGCCGACCGCGCCTCGATCAGTCTGCGTATCGTGCCCACGGGGGTGGAGCCACTGGTGTCGCTGGCCGCGCAAGGCGGCAACGTCGGCACGCGGGAAACCACGGCCGAGGATCTGGGCAACGCGGTGGCGGACAATCGCCGCCAACAGGCCCAGCTCAAGTATCAGCAGCAACGCCTGAGTGAATTGGCGGCGCGAAAGGATATTTCGGTCACCGACCTGATCGCGCTCAGCCGAGAGCAGGCTACGGTAGAAAACAACTTGCAAGAACTCGAGCTGGCGGCGGCCGGCCAACAGCGGCGCATCACCACCAACCTGGTGACGCTGACCTTGCTGCCGACCGGCAGCGAAACCCGCTACTCGCGCCTGGGCACGTCATGGAGCGGCATGCTCGATGAGCTCACCGAAGGCACCGGCAATGCGCTGAACACACTCAGCTACGGCCTGCCCTTCCTGATTCTCGGCTTTCCCTTGCTGCTGCTATGGATCTGGCTGTGGCGCAAGGTCATCAAACGCCGCAACTGAAGGCAAAGAACCAGGCGCCTGGCCGATCGGCCCGACGTCTGGCTTCCACCTCAAATCGCCACGCTCAAGAACACGCTCAGGAAGCCGTGGCCAGCGCCGCCAGCCTGTCGAGCTCTTCCTCGTCAAACCCGGCCTCGATGCGCGCCGGCCGGTTGAACGGGCCACGCAAGGTGTAGCCCATGTAGTCGCGCAGCAAGTCGATAAAGGCTGCGCGTGGATCCAGCCCGTCGCGCTCGCAGCACCAGCGAAACCAGCGCGTGCCCGCGGCGACGTGGGCGACCTCTTCACGCAGGATGACTTCAAGTATGGCGATAGTGCCTTCGTCGCCGACACAGCGCAGGCGCTGGATCATGCCGGGCGTGACATCCAGGCCGCGTGCCTCCAGCACCCGCGGCACCAGGGCCATCCGTGCGGTGTCGTAGAGCGCGGTTTTCTCGGCCATTTCCCACAGGCCGTTATGCGCATCGAAATCGCCATAGACATGACCCAGTTCGGCCAGCCGGCCCGTCAGCATGGCGAAATGCCTGGCTTCATCGTGCGCGCAACTGACCCAGTCACGGTAATAAGCATCGGGTTTGCCACGGAAGCGGTAAACCGCATCCCAGGCCAGATTGATTGCATTGAACTCGATATGCGCCACCGCGTGCACCAGTGCCGCGCGCCCCTCCTCCGAGCCGAGGCCGCGATGCGGCACCTGCCGTTGCGGCACCAGGCGCGGTAACTCCGGGCGACCAGGTGCACCGATCGGCTCGGGCGCAGGTGAGCCAGGATCGGCGCGCAACTCACCGGCCTGTAATGCCTGCCAGGCGGCATGTGTCAGGCGTAGTTTTTCAGCCGGGTCGGTCGCGTCGAGGCATTGCTTGGCGACCGCGTGAAGATCGCCTGCGCTCATACCTTGCCTCTTATGAGCGCGTCAATGCAGCACCACTCTGCGTGCAGAGTGGTGCGCTCATCAAACACTGCGCCGCGCAGCTTTCGCATCGTCGGAACGCAGCATTTCAATCTGCTGGAGATAGGTCTGATCCAGGCCGGTGACGTACTCACCCGAGAAGCATGAGGTATCGAAGTGCTTCAGCTCTTCGTTGCCGTCCTGCACCGCCCAGATCAAGTCGGACAGATCCTGATAAATCAGCCAGTCGGCGCCGAGAATCTTTTCAACTTCGGCAATGCTATGACCCGCCGCAACCAGCTCGGACGCCGCCGGCATATCGATACCGTAGACATTGGGATAGCGCACCGGCGGTGCCGCCGAAGCAAAATACACATTCTTGGCACCCGCATCGCGCGCCATCTGGATGATTTGCCGCGAGGTAGTGCCACGGACGATCGAGTCGTCGACCAGCAAGACGTTTTTCTTGCGGAACTCCAGGTCGATCGCGTTGAGCTTGCGGCGCACGGATTTCACGCGCTCGCCCTGCCCCGGCATGATGAAGGTGCGGCCGATGTAATGATTCTTGACGAAACCCTCGCGGAACGGCACACCCAGCGCCTCAGCCAGCGCACTGGCCGCGGTGCGGGAGGTATCGGGAATCGGCATGACCGCTTCGATGCCATGATCCGGACGCTCACGCAGAATCTTCTCGGCCAGCTTGTAGCCCATGCGCAAACGCGCCTTGTAGACCGACACGTTCTCGATCATCGAATCGGGCCGCGCCAGATACACGTACTCGAAGATGCATGGCGCGTGCACGGCGCTTTCCGCGCACATCCGCGTATGCAGCTGGCCATCCATGGTGATGTAGACCGCTTCGCCCGGCGCCACATCGCGCAATCGCTTGAAGCCGAGCACATCCAACGCCACCGACTCGGAGGCCACCGCGTATTCGCGGCCCTCGGCAGAAACGCGTTCGCCCAATACCAGCGGACGGATGCCATTCGGATCGCGGAATGCCAGCAAGCCATAGCCCAGCAACAACGACAGGCAGGCATAGCCGCCACGCGCACGCGCATGCACGCCCGCCACGGCCTTGAAGATGTGGTCCGGGGTCAGCGCCATCCGGTCCTGAATCTGCAGCTCATGCGCCAGCACATTGAGCAGCACTTCGGAATCGGAATCGGTATTGATGTGGCGGCGGTCGTCCTCGAACATTTCGCGACGCAAGGCTTCGGTATTGACCAGGTTGCCGTTGTGCGCGAACGCGATGCCGTAGGGCGAGTTCACGTAAAACGGCTGCGACTCGGCCGAACCCTCCGAACCCGCGGTGGGATAACGGCAATGGCCGATGCCGATACGTCCGCGCAAGCCGCTCATCGCCGCTTGCCCGAATACGTCGCGCACCAGCCCGTTGCCCTTGTGCAGACGTAGCCGGGCACCGTCGACAGTGGCAATGCCCGCCGCGTCCTGACCACGATGCTGCAACACGGTCAAGCCGTCATAAAGCGCCGATGCCACCTCAGTGGTACCGACAATGCCGATGATTCCGCACATGGTTATAGCCTGTATAAAAACGGATTTAGAAGAAACTGTTTAACCGC
Organism: Dyella silvatica; assembly: GCF_026283955.1. GTDB lineage: Bacteria > Pseudomonadota > Gammaproteobacteria > Xanthomonadales > Rhodanobacteraceae > Dyella_C > Dyella_C silvatica. The sequence continues at coordinate 14,475 of NZ_JAPDPE010000064.1, forward strand.
CACCCTGACGGTATGCGGGATCGTTTACACGATTCGCCGGATCGTCCACGTTGGCCTTGTCCACGGATGGCGCGCTATGTGCCGGCGCAGGACCGCTACCGGGAAACATGGCTGGCAACACACCCGGCAAAGCAGGCATCGCGGGTAAAGCGGGAAACGCCGACATCGAAGGCATGGAAGACACAGAAGGCATGGAAGGCATCGCGGGTAGGTGATCGAGCAACGCCGGCGGCGACTGCAGATAATGACGCACACCCTCAGGCATGCTTTCGCCCATCCACGCCGCTACGCCCTTGAACTGTGGCAACAAGGCCGACTCACGCCACCAGGGATCGCGGGTGAAGGCGGTAAAGCCAAGCAGAAACACCATCAGCGTAACCAGCAATACACCACGCGCAAAACCAAATACGGTGCCAAGCAAGCGATCCGTGCCGGATAAACCCGTGCTGTAAATCAACTGTTTGACGATAAATCGCAAAATCGCACCGCCGATCAGCACCGTGATAAAGCAGGCGCCGTAGCCGGCAAACACCCGCGCCGATGGCAGCGAGATGCTGTGCGCGAAGTACATGGAGACGCTAGGCCCAAAAGTCCAGGCCACCCAGAACGCCACACTCCAGATCACCAACGCCAGCAACTCGGAAACCAGTCCACGCCAAAGCCCGATCAGCACCGACAGGCCGAGTATGCAGATGATGGTGTAGTCAGCCCAGTTCATGGATTCACCTGCTCAATCGGGCTCTATTTGAAATCAGGCGGTGCAATATCACGGAGCGGCAACAATGTTGCCGTCGATACTGAGCTTAGTCTTGATCTGGTCACGGATGCGCACGGCATCGTCGCGCTGGGTCTGCGGGCCGGCACGCACACGCCATAGCTGTTTGCCATTGGCATTCACCGTATCCACATAACCGTCGAAACCATTGGCGCGCAGCTTGTCACGCAAGGCATTGGCGTCGGCCTGGCTAGCCATCGCCGCCACCTGCACCGCCCAACCGCCCGCACGGGCCGCGGCAGGCGCTGCGCCAGCGGCTGCCACCGGCGCCGGGGCTGCGGCATCTTGGCTCGGGGTGCTGGCACCAGCCTCCAAACGAGCCGGTGCGCCAGGGATCGACTGGGTGATCTTCAACCGCGCAGCCTCTGCCGCCGTACGCGATTCAAAGGGACCCGCCGTCACCAAGGTCAGCTGTTTGCCGGCTTGAGTGATCGAACGGCTGGCCACCGGATAACCCAGGCCCTGCACGCGTTGCATCAGGCTTTGTGCGCTGGCGGCGGAGGCATACGCACTCAGGTTGAGCTTGAAATGCCCCCGCGCCGCCGTTGCTGCCGGCAAGGCCGGAGTCGGGGTGGTGTTCGCCGGGGTATTGGCTGCGGCAACCGTCGCCACATTGGTGGGTACGGGCCGCTCGGTCTTGACCGCCGCACTCTTGCTCGAATTGCTCTGCGCCGGAATCAACGGCTGCATCGGGTTGGGTGTCGGCGTCGTGGCACCGGGCGCGGTCACCGTGGTTGCAGCAGGCTTCTGGCCCGCGCCGGGATCGGTTTCCACATCACGCGGACGGTTGGAGGCGATATTGACGGTGGCGAGTTGGTCGCTGCCAGCCGCCGGACGGGTGCTGCCGGATGCGGCTGGCGTAGGCGCCGGCGCTCCCGCGGCTACCGGCGAAGTGCCCGGCGTCAGGCTCATGGTCTTGGTTTGCAGGTCGCCATCGGGCGCCGGCGGTATCGCCAAACTCACGGTTTGATCCCCGCCGGTAGCCGGCGGACTGCTGGAGAAGAACATCGGCACAAACAGGACCGCCAATGCGATCAGTACGGCGGCTCCCAGCAGACGTGTTTTCAAGACTGACTCCAATAGCGACAAGCGCGGCACGAACCGAGGCGATTATACCCGGACACACCCCGTCACTACGCCCCCGCTCAGCGATCCGATTCAGCGAGCACTGCGGCAGCCACGAAAAACGAGCCAAAGGCGAGCACGCGCTCTCCTGGCCGGGCTGCCGCCCGTGCCGCATGCAAGGCGGTGGCGACATCGGGATAGAGGTCAACATGAGCCTGCGGCAGCGCCTGCCGCAACCGCTCGCCCAACACCTTTGCGGCAAGCCCGCGCGGGGTATCGCGCTCCAGCCCGGCCAGATGCCAGTGATCAATGCGTGCGCCCAAGGCGGCCACCACGGCTTCTACATCCTTATCAGCCAATGCACCGTAGATGGCGTGAACCCGGCCGCGGGGCTGGGCGTCCAGCCATTCAGCCAGGGCGCGCGCCGCTTGCGGGTTATGTCCGACGTCGACAATCAATGCCGGATCGCCGCCCAACAGCTGTAGTCGGGCCGGCACGCGTACAGCAAGCAAGCCTGCACTGACTGCCCCAGCAAAGGCCATGGCGGAAATCGATCCATCGAGTGCGTGCAAGGCGGCAATGGCCGCCGCCGCATTGGCATACTGCACCGGTGCGGCCAGCGCCGGGTCCGGCAGGCTCAATGACAAACCATCACGGTGCCGCCAATGCCAGCCGCTCGCCTGGCGCTCGACCTGGAAATCCACTCCGGCGCGCTCAACGCAAGCCTCGTAGCCACCCAATGCATCGAGCAACCCCTGGGGCGGGTCGAGCTCGCCCACGATCACCGGACGGCCGGCGCGTGCAATGCCGGCTTTCTCGCGACCGATGTTGTCACGCCCCTCGCCCAGCCAATCCATATGATCGAGATCGATCGTCGTGATGACGGCGACGTCGGCATCGATGATATTGACCGCATCCAGGCGACCGCCCAGCCCGACCTCCAGCACCGCGACATCCAGCCCGGCACGGGCGAACAGATCCAGCGCAGCCAGCGTGCCGAATTCGAAATAGGTCAGCGGAATCTCAGCGCGCGCCGCTTCGATGCGCTCGAAGCTGCCGATCAAGGCGGCGTCGTCAGCGTCGCGCCCATCGATGCGCACACGCTCGTTGTAATGCAGCAGATGCGGCGAGGTATAGCAGCCAACGCGCAGATCAGCTGCCTGCAACATGGCCTCTAGCAGGGCCACGGTAGAGCCCTTGCCGTTGGTGCCGCCGACGGTGATCACCCGCCGCGCCAGCGCCGGCGCGCCCATCCGCTGCCATACCGCGCGTACCCGATCGAGGCCCAGCTCGATACTGCGCACATTGACTTGTTCTTGATAAACCAACCATTCGGCTAACGAACGCGACATAGGAACGACCTCAAAAGCAGAAACATCAGCGTCGGCGCAAACGCACGCCACTCACCGCGACCAAGCCCAACAACACCAATGCCATGCCGACGACCTCCATCAGCGTCGGTTGCTCGTGCAGGATCGCCCAGGCCAGCAGCACGCCGACGATCGGCACGCCAAGGCTGGACAAACTAGCCAGCGCCGTCGGCAATTGCCGCAGCACCACCAGCCATAGCCCCCAGGCAACGCTGGAGGCCATCACCACGCTGTACGCCAGCCCCGCGATAAAAGCCGGACTCCAGTCGATCGGCCGTTGCGGCACCAACAACGCCACCACGCAAAGCCCAAGCGCGCCAAACAGCATTTGCCATGCGGTCAGGCTGAGCGGTGTCGGCGCATGACGCTGGAACATGCGCTTGCTCAATACCGTGCCCATCGCCCAGGTACCGCCTGCCCCCATCGCCAACAGCGTGCTTTGCAGGCTGCCCAGACCATGCCACGGCTCGATGATGCAAAGCAGGCCGATGGCGGCAAGCCCCAGGCCTAACCAATGTCGCGCCGCGGGTTTCTCACGCAGGATGCCCCAGGCCAGCAACACCGCCCAGAACGGCATGGTGTAGGCCAGTAAAGCCACATGGCCGGCACCGCCGTCGACCAAAGCCCATTGCCCCAGCCCCTGGAAAGCAGCGGTCTGGCATAAGCCGATCAATGCCGTCGGCAACAACGGCGGCGGCCGCAGTGATTGCCGGGTCACCAACAACACCGCGAACAACAAGGCCGCGCCCAGCACATAGCGCAACGCAGCGAACTCAAAGGGCCCGGCATGCTGCAATATCTGCTTCATCACGATCCAGCTGTAGGCCCAGATCAGGATGACGCTAAGCAAGGCAAGCACCGCGCCGCGCTGCGGATTTGAAGAGTCAGGCATAACCAACGCTTGGCGAATGGGCCATGCAGTCTAACGGCGAGCGGTGTGCGCTCCTACAGCGGCGATTCGTCCGCCACCAGGGCGCGCAAGATCGGACATTGCTCGGGCGAGCCATGACCAGGGCAAGCCTCGATCATCTGCTCAAGGCCATCGCGCACGCGGGTCAGCTCGGCGATTCGCTCATCGATCACCGCCAGCCGCTGCTGTGCGCGCTGCTTCACCGCCTTCACGCCGCGGTGGCGGTCGGCCGACAAAGCCAGCAAATCGCGAATCTCTTCCAGCGTGAAGCCGAGATCCTTGGCACGCCGGATAAAACGCAGTTGGCGTACCGCGCCCTCGTCATAACTGCGATAACCCGAGGCTCGCCGCAGCGGCTCAGGCAGCAAGCCTTCGCGCTCGTAGTAGCGAATCGTGTCGATGGCCACGCCGACGCGCTTGGCGACGGCACCGATGGTCAGGGAAGCTTGAGCTGTATTCATGGCTGCAAGCATAAGCCTTGGACCTAGATCCAGAGTCAAGCATGCCAATCCCCAGCGAAGGCCTTAGCTTGCTGGGATCACTTAACCCGGTCAGCAACGCCGATAACCATGACAGCAGCAAGGCTTAGGAAGGGGGCAGCCGTCTTGAGGCGTAAATCCGCGAACTCCGCCGCCCTATCAAAGGCTGCAAGGTAAAACCCTGGCCGACGGCTGATCGGCATGCGGGCATCGCCAGATAGGACAGCAGGCAAGCCGAACCCTGTTGCCGCCTGAGAACTAGAGATCACGCCTGCAGCGCCCTGCTGCGACCTCCGGCGGCGTAGGCCCACCGCATCGCCGGCCATACGACACCGGCACCCCGGCGCACGCAATATGCTGCATATCACGCAATGTTTTGCGCTCAATGATTGAAACCGAAGAACCCATGAGATTTATCATGCTAAATAAATGTCAATGAATCGCGTTGTCAGTGACATTAGTGAAGATATCGACGCGTGAACCGAATTAAATGATGGCATCGACTTGAGCTCAATAGGATCGATCTTAATCAACCTCCATTTAACAAAACCGCCTACATACCATAGATCTTGTGGAGTACTCTCTCTCCAAAGCACCATGCAGTGACCAATAATCAATAGCCTGGCGCACCGGCTATTCAAAATGGCAATCACGTGATGTAAATTACGAGTCGCTAAAGCCATCATCACGCATTATTCACATATTTGAATGTTACGCGTCTTTAATTTTTTCCGAGCTAATGTCGCAAGATTTTATGTTTCGCGATCTTGTGCCTAATTTCGCGATCTCTTCTCGAATAACAAGGCAATGTCCGAGCCGTATTTGAAGTTCCTGCCCAAATCATCATTAGGGGGAGATCTATCATGTCGCTCAAAAAAGCCCTGCTCGTCACCACCATGCTCGTCACTAGCGGCTTCGTGCTCTCTGCTTCAGCTGCAAGTCCCGCTACGGCCACGTTCCAAGTCCTCATCGTGATCCAGAAAGCCTGCACCGTAACGGCTGGTGCCAGCTCCAATATCAATCTGGGCACCGTGGCCTCCACCGCGCTGAACACGACCGGCAGCAATACCATCAGCGTGACCTGCTCCAAGACCACGCCGTATTACGTCGGCCTGGCCCCCTCGGCGGCCAACGGTGGCACCACCACCGGCAGCGGCGCCATGAGTACGGCCGACGCCTTGCCTGGCAACACTGACAAGGTACCGTATCAACTGAGTTCAACACCGGGGCCCTCCGGCACGATATGGGGCAATACCGCCACCTCAACCACGGTCGGCAATGGCGTCGCTGGCACCGGCAGTGGCGCAGCGCAATCGCTTACCGTTTATGCCACCGCGGCTACCGCCAACTTCACACCTGATAGCTACGCTGACACCGTTACCGTCAATGTGAATTTCTGATCGTCATCCATGAAACGCATTTGGCTGCGACATGTGCTGCGCAACGTTTTGCTTGCCGGCTTGCTGACCGCCGGAGGGGCGAGCGCAAGCGGTTTGCAGGTAGCGCCGACGACCCTCAGCCTAAAGGCTACGCAAAACGCCGATGGGCTCTGGCTTATCAATACCGGCGACAACGTGGTGCACGCGCAGGTGCGCGTATACCACTGGACCCAGAGCGATCAGGCTGATCAGCTTGTTCCCTCGCGCGGCTTGGTGATCAGCCCACCGATGCTGCAGCTCGCTGCCGGTGATCGCCAATTGATACGCGTCATCCGGGCCGGGGCACCACCCAGCGGCACCGGCGCCGTGGAAGACGCCTATCGACTAGCGATCGACGAGCTTCCGATCGATGTGCAAGGTAAGCGCGGGCTGCAGTTCGTACTGCATTACTCGGTGCCCATCTTCATCGAGCCGGCGGCAAACATCACGACCACGTCGCAATTGCAGTGGGAGCTGCAGCGTCAGGGCGAACAAGTGATGCTGCAGGTAAGCAACCACGGCAGCAGCCATGCTCAGTTGGCGGCCCTCAGTTACATCGACACCACCGGTCATCGCACAGAAATCACTCCGGGTCTGCTTGGCTACGTTTTACCGGGCGCCACTATGCGTTGGATGCTGAAGCCCTCCGCCGCGGCGTTTGCCCCTGGCGGCACTCTCGAGGCAATGATCAATGGTGAGAAGGCCGCGCAAAACCTCTCGCTGGCCGATCGCTCTCGCTGAAGTCTTCCTGCTGCAAGGTTTGCTTGTGTCCGGCAGCCATGCCGCCGATAGGACCACAGCGACCGGCAACACGGCCAATAACGCGCTGATCACTGATAGCAGCGATAGTGTGACCCGTCTCGGCGGCACGGACCTTTATCTTGAAGTCACCCTCAATGGTGCCCCTGGAGGGCTCGCTCATTTCGCTGATTTCAACGGCGAGCTCTGGGCCAGCGCAGCAACCCTGCATGAGCTCGGTTTCACCCTGCCGACCGGCACACCCGATCCGGTTCAACTAAGCAGTTTGCAGGGTGTTCAGGCGAACTACGACGCCAGTCAGCAAGCGGCGGCGATCCACGCGCCGTTGCGCATGCTGCAACTGGGAACCACCGTGCTCAACGCACCCGATAATAGCCGCCCCCGTGCCACCGCCTCCCCCGGCATGCTGTTGAACTACGACATCTATGGCACACAGGGTCAACACGACAGCAGCAGCCTGAGCGCCTTCACCGAGCTGCGTGCATTCAACAGCAGCGGCGTATTCAGTACCACCGCACTCTCGCAGGCTACCCGCAGCGGCAATCAATGGCAGAACCGCTCGGTGCGCCTAGACACGAGCTGGAGCACGTCATTCCCGGACAGCCTGCTGACGCTTCGCGTCGGCGACACCCTGACCGACGCATTGTCATGGTCAAGATCCACCCGTATCGCAGGTGTACAACTGGGTACCAACTTCACCTTACAGCCCTATCTGATCACCGCGCCGCTACCGGCCTTTCTCGGCTCGGCCACCCTGCCATCGAATGTGCAGCTGTACGTTGACGGCGTACAACAGTACAGCGGCAAGGTGCCAGCGGGCCCGTTTCAGCTCAATACGATTCCTAATATCAGCGGCGCGGGCAACGCGCAGGTGGTGCTGACCGATGCGCTGGGCCGAGCCACGACGCTCAATTTTTCACTGTACGACGAACATCAGCTGCTTAAGCAAGGCCTGTCCGACTGGTCGGTGGAATTCGGCGTTGTTCGCGAAAACTATGGCTTGAACTCCTTCAGTTACGGCCATGATCCAGTCGGTAGCGGTACTTGGCGCTACGGCGTCAGCAACAGTTTCACCGTCGAGGCACATGCCGAAGCCACCCGCGGACTGAGCAATGCCGGTGGCGGTGGCGCATGGCTGCTAGGTAGCGCCGGCGGCGTGCTCTCCGCATCCCTGGCACAGAGTGAGCATTCCGGTAAAAGCGGCTCGCTGTACTCGCTGGGCTACAGCTGGCGCGATAGCCGCTTCAATTTCGGCGTGAGTGGCATTCGCACTCACGGTGACTACAGTGATGTGGCCACGCTTTATGGGCCACCGCCGCCAAGCATCAGCGCACAGGCGATCGCCGGATATAGCACCGCTCATTGGGGCAGTTTCGGCGTCAGCTATCTGCATCTTCGGTATCCACAGCAAGATGCCACACGCTACGCCAGCGCGTACTGGTTCAAATCAGCAGGGCCAGCGTTGTCGTTGAATCTCAGTTTCAACCAGAATCTGCATAAGTCATCCGATCGAAGTATCTTTCTGATCGCCACGCTTGCACTGGAGCACAACATAACGGTCAGCAGCAGTGTGCAGCGCGATGGCAACCGCACCGGCTTTGTCCTTAATGCCAGCCAATCGCCACCTACCCAGGGAGGCTTCAGCTGGCGCGCGTCCGTACGCCAGGGCGATAACCAGAATGGCGGCCAGGCCGAACTGGATTATCTGGGCCGCTACGGCCAGTTGGAAGTCGGCGTCAACGCCATCGGCGATACCCGCTACGGCTATATGAACGCCACTGGCGCGCTGGTCTTGATGGGCGGCGGCGTGTTCGCGGCCCGGCATGTCAATGATGGTTTCGCGGTGATATCCACCGACGGCATCGCCAGCGTGCCGGTGAAACTGGAGAACAATCTGATCGGCACGACCGACCGTCACGGCCTGCTCTTGGTCAGCCCCTTGAACGCTTACCAGAACAACCATCTCAGCATCGATCCGATGGACCTTCCCGCCAATCTGCGGATCGATCGTGTCATGACGCTCGCCACGCCCACCGACCGTGCCGGCACCTTGGTGCGTTTTGGCATTACGCCGATACGTGCCGCCTCAGTGACATTGCACGATGCCAGCGGCCAGCCACTACCCGTCGGCAGTCGCGTAAGTCTCGCCGGCCAGGCCGATCATGGCGCGATGATCGGTTTCGAGGGTGCGGTCTATCTGGATACCCTGGACAAGCACAACACGCTTATCGTGCGCACACCCAGCGGCATCTGCCGCACAAGCTTCGATTATCACAACGACAACCACGACATTCCCGCAATCGGCCCACTCCTTTGCCGTCAGGACACTTCACCATGAGCCGCCTTAGTCAACGCATGATGATGTTTATCCTGATGCTGATGATCGGCGGCTTGTGCCTGCCGCGCTCGGCTGATGCTCAGTCTGTTAGCTGCGCCAATCCCACCATCAATAACGTCCAATTCGGCACCATCGATTTGACCACCGGCACCGTCAACGTCACCGGCTCGATTGGATGGTCCTGCACCAGCTCGGGCATCCTGGGCATCCTGCTTTCGCCGCAGGCAAATATCGCCATGTGCCTCAACCTCAACACCGGTACCGGCGGCGCGCAGGCCAACCCACGCTTATTGAGCAGCGGCAGTAACACCTTGAACTACCAGCTCTATGCCGATGCGGCAACCACTCAGATATGGGGCTCAACGGCAACGCCAGCAACACCGACCCCGCTAGGCATTGCAGTCGCCATTCCCGCAGGTCTGCTTTTCGCGACGACGGTAACCGGCCAGACACCGTTCTATGCGAAGTTACCTGGCGGACAGACGACCGCCCCAGTAGGCAGCTACAGCAGTACGTTGACAGTAACCGTCAGCGGCACCTACACCCTCAATACCAACACGCCGCTAAGCTCTTGCACCAGCGGTCAGCGCACGCTCAACGCCGGGAGTGCCTCATTTACCGCATCGGCAACGGTGCAAAAGGCCTGCCTGGTGACGGCGAACAACGTCAATCTCGGCGCCGTCCCTTCCACCGCCGTCAACACCACCGCAAGCAATACCCTCGGCGCAACCTGCACCAATGGCACAGCTTATTTTGTGGGGCTTGCGCCTTCCAATGGCAGCACCACCGGCGCCGGCGTCATGGCGGGCACCATCAGTGGCAATACCGATAAGGTGCCCTATCAGCTCAGCTCAACCCCTGGCCCTAGCGGCGTGGTGTGGGGCAACACCGCCACCTCGACAACGGTAGGCAATGGTGTATCAGGCACAGGAAGCGGCTTGAGCCAATCGCTAACCGTCTACGCGACGGCCGCCAGCGCCAACTACACACCCGATAGCTACTCCGATACCGTTACCGTCAACGTAAATTATTAAGTACCCCTTTCGCGGGCGCTCACATGTAACGGGTGGCTCAAATTCTCGACGGTCCCGCGTAGCAGTAAGGCGCCTTTGTACGCTGCGGCTAATGCCGGCAAGCGCACACTAACCACGCTTGGAGGTGCGTGGCGCGGTCGAACCGCGCACCACCAGATCGGCTGACAGCACGCGCTTGCGCGGCGGTACCTGCGGATCATTGAGCAGCTCGATCATCATGGTCATGGCTTCTCGCCCCAACGCATTCTTCGGCTGGGCGACGGTAGTCAAAGACGGCGTGGTATAGCGCGCGAAGCGGATATCGTCGAAGCCGACCACCGAGACATCCTCCGGCACGCGCAGCCCGTGCGAGCTCAGCGCACGCATCGCGCCGATGGCCATTTCGTCATTGGAACAAAACACCGCGCTGAACGACCGCGCCTGTGACAGCAACCTTTCAATCGCGCGCTCACCCGCCTCGATCGAAAAATCGCCCACGGCGGTAAGCGCGGGATTGAGGCGAATCTTCGCCCGCTGCAGGGCCAGCTGGTAGCCCCGTTCGCGGTCCACGCATATCGGGCTTGTCGGCGGACCGGCGATGAAAGCGATATCGCGATGCCCCAGCATGACCAGGTAATCGACTGCGGCACCCGCGGCCACGACATTGTCGATATAGACGCTGGAAATCTGGCTGTCCTTGACGTACTCGCAAGCATTGACCACCGGCAGGCGGCCATCGATCGGGATCGTCGGCACGCGATGCGACATGGTGATGATGCCGTCGGCCTGACGTGCCGCGACCATATCGGCGTAAGCCTGCTCGCGCACCAGGCTGCTTTGGGTTTCTCCCAACAACACCGAATAGCCGGTCTCGTGCGCCACCTGCTCGATGCCGCGGATCACCTCGGAGAAAAACGGATTGGCGATATCAGGGACCAAGGCCACGATCAGGCGCGTGCGCGCCGTACGCAAATTGCGCGCCAGTGCATTGGGGGTGTAGCCCAGGCGCTTGACGACTTCGTGAATGCGCAGGCGTGTGGCTTCGCTGACGACCTCGGGCCGCTGCAGGGCGCGCGACACAGTCGCCACCGAAACCTTGGCAATGGCGGCAATTTCCTTGACCGTCCTGACGCGGTTTTGCTGCGGCGCGGCCTTCGTAGACTTGCCTTTGGCGCCCTGCCCTTTGTCCTTGGATCCCACTGCACTCACGCGCTTCAGACTCCCTTATCGCTGCCATTATCTGGACGATACCACCCGCCCCCCGATCGGCAAGCGCCTGAGAACGAAATATCCAAGTCGTTACCCGCATGCATATTTGTGCAGCGCAATGTAATGGATTACATGAAATCGTTGCATCGACGTTCGCACATCTGCTACATAGCTTGCCACGATTTAGGCGTTATTCGCCTAGGGGATCGCCAAGCAAGGCAGCATCGCACGTCGCCAGGATCAGGCAATAAAGCTTCCGTTTTTGCGTAAATGTAATCGAATACATTTTTCTCATGACAGCATGTGTATCGGAGGGGGAGTGACCGGCCAGTCCGTATCGAGCAGTACCAGTGCAGCCTCAAGCGTGGCGGCTGCGTTTCCGCTCCGTCCTGGTGACGACGCCCTGCTGAACCCGCGGCTTGAATACTCCGCAAAGCGCCCTTGCGGGAAGGTCGATCGATGAAGAACCTTGGCATGGGGCTGGTCGGCCCCGGCTTCATCGCTGCACATCATCTCGATGCGGTACGCCGCCTGGGCGATGTTGAGATCATCGGCATCGCCGGCTCCAGTTTCGACTCGGCAAAAAAAAGGGCGCGCGAGCTCAACGCCGGACGCGCCTACGCAAGCTATCAGGAGCTGCTGGCCGACCCCGCGGTGCAAGTCGTTCACAACACCACGCCTAATTACCTGCACCGGGAGATCTCGCTGGCGGCGCTGCGTGCCGGCAAGCACGTGATCTCCGACAAACCGCTGGCAAGCAATGCACAGGAAAGCCGCGAGCTTTACCAGGCCGCGCGTGAGGCCGGCGTGGCCCATGTCGTCACGTTCAACTACCGCAGCCACGCGCTCATCCAGCAAGCGCGCGCGATGATTGCCAAGGGCAAACTCGGCGCAGCGGTGTTCGTGCATGGCTGTTATCTGCAAGATTGGCTGACCGACGAGCAGACTTATTCGTGGCGTCTCGATCCGCAGCTAGGCGGCGCCAGTTCTGCGCTCGGCGACATCGGCTCGCACTGGTGCGATCTGGCCGAGCACGTGACCGGCGCGCGGATCACCGCCGTGCTGGCCGACCTGCACACCGCCGTGCCGATCCGGCATGCCCCCGCCGCACCGACCCAGGCCTTTGCCAAGGCGAAGTCAACGCAACAGCGCGAGGTCAAGATCATTAGTGAAGATCTGGCCAGTGTGCTCTTGCGCTTCGACAACGGCGCTCGCGGTTGCGTCACGGTCGGCCAGGTACTTCCCGGTCACAAGAACGACCTGCGCCTGGAAGTGAACGGTCGCCTAGCCTCCCTCGCCTGGCAACAAGAAAAACCCAACGAATTATGGATCGGCCATCACGCGCAACCGAACACCTTGCTTGCACGAGACCCGGCGCTGCTGGCCCCCTCCGCGCGCGGTTATGCCCATCTGCCCGCCGGCCATCCAGAAGCCTGGAGTGACGCTTTCCGCAACCTGATGGCCGATGCCTATGCGTGGATACGCCGTGGCGGCACGTCAGCGACCAAGCCTGCCGCGTTGCCGACCTTCGCCGATGGCTATCGCAGCAGTCTGTTGGTCGAGGCCATGCTTAAGAGCCATGCCGCCGCCGGCGTCTGGCAAAACGTCGAGGACCACCTCGAACCATCACGCAAAAGGGGAGCACGGCGATGAAGTGGCGTCTACGGCTGATGATGTTGTTCGAATATGCGATCTGGGGTGCATGGTATGTCACGGTCGGCACCTGGCTTGGCAAAACGCTGCACTTCAGCGGCCAGGAGATTGGCGCCATCGCAGGCACTACGGCCATCGGCGCCATGATTTCGCCGCTATTCGTCGGGCTGCTCGCTGATCGTCTGTTCGATACACGCCGCGTGCTTGTCGCATTGCACGTCATCGGCGCGGTATTGCTGGTCATCGCCGCGCAACAGCGGTCGTTCTCGGTACTGTATGCCGCGTTGCTGGCTTACAGCCTCTGCTATATGCCGACCTTGGCGCTGACCACCTCGCTCGCGATGCGGCACATCAAAGATCCACAGGAGGAATTTGGCGCCATCCGCGTTTTCGGCACCATCGGCTGGATCGTGGTTGGCCTGATCGTCGGCGCCTGGGGTGTGGAAGCCACCGCATCGCCCCTGCATTTGGCCGCGGCGCTATCGGTCGTCATGGCGGGTTATTGCTTCACCCTGCCGTCGACGCCACCACTCGCGCGCAACCAGCGTTTTGAACTGCGTCATGCGCTGCCGCTCGAATCACTGCACTTGCTGCGCGATCGCTCGATGGCGGTGTTCGCTCTGGCCTCGTTCCTGATCTGCATCCCGCTGCAGTTCTACTACGCGTTCACCAACCTCTTTCTCAATGAAATCGGCGTGGTCAACGCCGCAGGCAAAATGACCGGCGGGCAGATGTCGGAGATTCTCTGCATGCTGCTGATCCCCTGGTTCTTCCGCCGCCTGGGGGTGAAATACATGCTCGCCGTCGGCATGCTGGCCTGGGTGCTGCGCTACGTCATGTTTGCCTTCGGCGGCACCGGCGAGCTGATGTGGATGCTCTGGCTTGGCATCATCCTGCACGGCATCTGCTTCGACTTTTTCTTCGTCGTCGGCCAGATCTATATCGACCGCGAAGCGCCGTCTGCTTTGCGCGCAGCAACGCAGGGCCTGATCACTTTTCTGACCTACGGCCTGGGCATGTTCGTCGGCTCCTGGATGTCGGGACTGGTGGTGGACACCTATGCCACCACGGGCGTCCACGACTGGCGCGCGATCTGGTTGATCGCCGGCGCCTGCGCCGCACTCGTCCTGGTGCTGTTCGTACTGATGTTCAAAGACCGCAAAGGCAGCGTCGGCAATCCCGTCGCTGTCGCCGATTGATCCCGCACCTCACCTTCGCCAGCCTCAACCTGACCGCCCGAGAAAGACCGACATGATGATGACTCGCAGGCAGTTCCTTGCTCGATCCGCGCTTTGCGGCGCCACCGCGTGGCTAGCCTCCAGCATGCCCGGACAACTCTTCGCCGCCACGCAGGGCAAACCACTTGGCATCCAGCTTTATATGGTGCTCAAGGCCTATCAGGACGACCCGATCGGCACACTTAAGACGCTTAAAGCGATCGGCTACAGCGAGATCGAGGCGATTGTCATCGGTACGGCCAAGACGCTGCGCGATCAATTGAACGAAGCTGGCCTTGGCTGCCCCAGCCTGCACTTCGACAGTCTCGGCATCGAACCCGGCATCGAAGCCGCACACACACTTGGAGCGCAGTATCTGGTCAGCAGCATGCTGCCCTCCGTCATGCAGAAGATGGACGGCAAAGCCAAGGGACAACCCACCTACTCTCTCGACGAGGCCAAGCGCACAGCCGCGTTCGCCAACCAGATCGGCACCAAGGCCAAGCAGGCCGGGCTGCAATACGCCTACCACAATCATCATCTTGAATTTACCGACGTTGGCGGCGGCCAGACCTTCTACGACGTGCTGCTCAAGGAAACCGACCCGCAGCTGGTCAAGTTCGAGCTCGACTGCGGCTGGGTGCATATCGGCGGCAAGCATCCGGCCGACATTTTCAAGGCCAACGCAGGCCGTATTCCGTTGATGCATGCCAAGGATTTCCTGGCCTCCCATGCCGACAAGGATTACCCCGGCGCGGAGCTCGGGCGCGGCACGCTCGACTACAAGCCGATCCTCGCGGCGGCGGACCAGGCCGGACTCAAGCACTGCTTCGTCGAACAGGAAGGCCCTTTCAGCCGCATGAGTCAACTCG